>JAFSSS010000056.1 GCA_017450925.1 Ruminococcus sp.
CCTCGTGTCGATGGTTCGATTCCGTCCGGAAGCACCATTATATGCGGATTTAGCTCATCTGGTAGAGCGCCACCTTGCCAAGGTGGAGGTAGCGAGTTCGAGCCTCGTAATCCGCTCCAGTAAAGCGTCTTTCATTTGAAAGGCGCTTTTTTGTTATCTGCGGATATTGGGCAAATGAATAAAATTTGCAAAGCTTGATAAGTGTCTATTTTAATTTGCCTGTTATTATGATATAATGGATATGTGCAACATTGCATTACTGCTTTACCGATCAGCTCTTGAAGAATTGCTGTCAGGACAAGCAGGAAAATCCAAGAGTTAGCTTGGGGACAATATAATAAAAGGAGGAAGAAAAATGAACAAGCTATCCAAAAGAGTGGCTGCCGGCGCTGTCGGATGTGCGGTGGCTGTGTCGGCTCTTCCGCTGAACGTTTTTGCGGAGGAAGAGGCTTCGGAGCGGGTTAAGGTCATCAGAGACAGCTTCTCATACTACGGAGCGCCTGATGATGTTTTCTACTACACCGACGATTACTTCGCCGGCTCCGGCAAGGACAAGAACGAGCATCTCAGGACGATGTCGCTCTGTCTGGCAGGTGCCGCGATGAGCGACGCGGAGTATTCTGCCAAGAATGCGGTCGAGCTGCTGACGAAGATCGGCTTTGAGGACATCGAGACCTTTGACTATGACGTTACTCCCACCGCTGATACTATCGGCTGTGTTATCGCCCAAAAGGAGTATAACGACGGGGTGATACTTGCGGTGGCAGTAAGAGGCGGCAATTACGGCGACGAGGTCATCAATCTGGTGGACTCCGGCACCGAGGGCGACGTCAAGGGCTTTTCCGAGGCCTCTGCCAAGATCGTTGAACGCATCAAGCAGTATGAATTGGATCACGCCGTGCTTGACGGGAAGATCTGGCTGACGGGCTTCAGCCGCGGCGCGGGCGTTGCCGATCTGACAGGCAAGTATATCAATCAGCACCTTATAGAGTTTGACATTGACGAGGACGACCTCTATGCCTATACCTTTGAGACCCCTGCCGCCAGCGCCGAGGCGACAAAGTATGAAAATATCCATAACGTGAAGAACCCCGATGACACTGTTGTTAAGGTCTATCCCGAGGTTTGGGGCTTCTCCACCTGCGGCGTTGAGGAGATCATCACGTCTGAAGAAGAGCCGAAGGTGCAGCCTAAGTACCTGTCCTTCGATAACGGCATCAGTTTCCCTAACGTTACTGTCTGGGATGAGGAGAAGGACACTTCTGTCAAGGCAGACCCAATTTCCGCATCTGATGCCGAGGAGGCTCTTCTGAAGCTCCTCACCGACAACATCTCAAGAGAGGAAATTGCCAAGCTCGGCCCCGACATCGGCAAGGTCATCTGTATGTACTTTAATATGCCGGAGGAAAAGAAGAAAGCTCTGCCTGAATTTGCCAAGGGCGCATTCAAGGATATAGATTTTGTTCAGGTCTTAGGTCTGGTCGGACCGCTGCTCACTGCCAAGAAGGGCACGACTGATTACACCGCTGCCTGCAAGGGCTTGTCGGATTACCTTATCCAGAGATTTGATACGCAGGATCATTCCGCCGTGTTTACAGACGAGGAGTATGATTACCTCAAGGGTCTTATCCCCCAGCTGCTGGAAATGATCGTTTCCACGATAACCGCTGATATCGTAAACCCCAAGGGTGCGCTGTCCACCATTGCTACATTTATCGGAAATGCCAAGGCGCTCACCTATGACCAGCATCACCCGACAGTGATCTTTGAGATGCTGAAAAAGACTGATTCCTACTATTCAGAGGACACAGTCTTTGCCCGCGGAACAGCGACCTACGGCGTTGAAATAATGCCCGACGAGGTGCTTTACGATGACGAGGCTCTGAAGGCCAAGGGCTTTGACGAAACGGATATAGCCTATCTCGACAAGGGCTACGATGTTACCTACGGCATTGACGCCGACATTGAAAAGACGGTCATCTACGATGAGACCGCCGACAAAAACAACGTCACAAAGCGAATCGACGCTTACCTTGACGAGGCCGGCCTCCGTTCTGTATCTACCGGCTATGCCCTCTATTTGATCGGCTACAGACAGAGAGGCTACGAGGAGCCGGAGATCCTTGAAACAGATTTCCTCCCCGATTTCACCGGGCCTCTCAATAATATTGACGGGATCACTATTGACACCGACCATGTCAAGGTACTGTATCTCGGCGGCGAGGACAGCGAGGGCTACACTCTGATCGAAAGCACGGTAGCTCCCGAGGATGAACAGACCTCTCTGCTGTCCTTTAGGTTTGCAGGCAACGGGTATTATGCCTTCCTGATTACAGATAAGATCGACAGCTCCGAGCCCGAGGAAAGCTCACAGCCCGAAGAAAGCTCCGAGCCGGAGGAAAGCTCGCAGCCCGAGGAATCCTCCCAGCCCGAGGAAAGCTCCAAGCCTGCCGAGACCGACAAGAACCCCGGCACAGGCGCAGCACTTCCCGCAGCTATCCTTCTGGCGGCAGCCGCAGCTGCAGCGGCAGTTTCCGTTAAGCGCAGACGCTGATAAAATGCTTTGACCCCGACACTTCTGCCGTATCCCGGCAGAAGTGTTTTTGCGTTTGCAAATGTCCGCGCCAGATAAAAGAAGCAGATAAAAGAAGAAAGAATAAATAAGAAATAATAAGGTGCCGCCTTTGGTGATAATACCGTCCGCAGAGCGGACACCTTTATTATTCTTTATTCTTTCTTCTTTTTTCTTTATTCATTTAGCAGCAGCGCACACTAAGCTGCGGTCAGCAAACGCTTTCTTACCGCTGCTGCGCTGTTATTCGGTTTCAAAGCGCTCTGCGATGTTCTTCAGCAGCTCGATGACATTCAGGTGCTGCGGACATACGCTCTCGCACTGGCCGCAGCCGATGCAGTCGCTTGCCTTGCCGGCAGATGCTGTGATCGCCTTGTAGTGATTGGCAGCTCTCCATGTATCCTTATAGACGCGGACAGAGTTCTCGGTCTTGAAGATATCGGGAATGGGTATCCCCATTGGGCAGCCGTCGCAGCAGTAGCGGCAGGCTGTGCAGCCGATAGTTCCGTCGGACAGCATCACGCTGCGTACCTTCTCTACGACCTCTGATTCCTCGTCAGACAGGGGCTTGAAATCGGTAAAGGTGCCGAGATTGTCCTGCATCTGCTCCTCGTTGGACATTCCCGAAAGGACTGTCATCACACCCTCGAGCGAGGCTGCGAACCGCAGCGCCCATGAGGCGTAGGAGGCCTCGGGAGCAGCTGCCTTGAAAAGATCTGCCACCGCCGGAGCAGGGTCGGCAAGCGTTCCGCCCTTGACGGGCTCCATGATTATTATAGGTATGTTCCTGCTGTGAAGGATCTCATAAAGCCTTCCCGACTGGATGACGGGGTTATCCCAGTCAAGATAGTTGAGCTGTATCTGTACGAACTCCACCTCAGGGTGCTTGTCAAGCACCTGCTCCAGCAGCTCGGGAGTGCCGTGGAAGGAGAAGCCGAAGTGCTTTATCCTGCCCTCCTGCTTTTTCTGCAGAGCCCAGCTGAAGCAGTCATATTTTTCATAGACCTCGTAGTTATAGCCGTCCTCAAGGGAGTGGAGCAGATAGAAGTCGAAATATCCGGCGCCGGTGCGCTCCAACTGCTCTGCGAAGATACGGTCCCTGTCCTCGGCAGATTTGATGCACCAGGCGGGCAGCTTGTCCGCAAGGTAGAAGCTCTCTCTCGGATAGCGCTTCACGATGACCTCACGGGCGGTGGTCTCGGACGTTCCTCCGTGATAGACATAAGCCGTGTCAAAGTAATTGAGCCCCGCCTTGATATAGGCATCTGCCATAGCGGCGACTCTGTCGAGATCCACGGCGCCGTCCTTGGTGGGCAGCCGCATCAGGCCGAAGCCCAGCTTTGGCATTTTGTTCAGGTCGATCGACATAATTATAACCTCCTTACAGGCCTTTTTTTGATTATACCAGTCCTGGCATAATTTGTCAAGAGCAGCACCGCACGATCGCTGTTCAGACATCAAAAGAGGCCGCCTTTTTACGGGCAGCCCCTTTCGAGAAGTAAAAGAATATGAAAAATTGGAAGAGAGCGTATCAATAGAACTGATTGAAGAAATCACGGTATCTGTCGTAGAGATCGTCATCAGTCTGGGTCTGCTTTTCAGCGGACTCTTCTTCGGTAGCGGCCTCCTTGAGGGTAACGTCAAGGTCGATGATCTCGCTGTTTCTGTAAACGGAGATCTTCACGGTCTCGCCTGCCTTATGGGTATTCTTTATGCTGTTGAACTCCTCAATGGACTCGATAAGCTTGCCGTCGATACCGATGATGATATCGTTGACCTTGATGCCTGCCTCCTCGGCGGCGCTGTCAACATTCACGGTCTTTACTCTGAAGCCCTTGGGAATGTCATAATACTTGGCGTAGATATCGGAGATGTTCTCGCCGGAAACGCCGAGAGTAGGTCTGCCGGTAACTCTGCCGTTGCTGATAAGATCCTCAATGATCGGGATAGCCTCGTCTATCGGGATCGCAAAGCCTATGCCCTCGCCGTAGGACTTGGTAACGGCTGCCGAAGCGATGCCGATGACCTGACCGTAGGCATTTATCAGCGGGCCGCCGGAGTTGCCGCTGTTGATCGAAGCATCTGTCTGCATATAGTTCATGGTCCTGTCCTCAATGGTAATGGTACGGTTGAGGGAGGAGATGATGCCGGCAGTAACGGAGTTTGCCAGCTCCATGCTAAGGGGATTGCCTATTACGATAGCCAGCTCGCCGACCTTCACATCCGAGCTTTTGCCGAACTCGGCCTTGGTAAGGCCGGTCTTGTTTATCTTCAGCACAGCGATATCGGACTGTGCGTCTGTTCCGATGATCTTTGCATCGAAGGTAAGAGCGTCCTCGTCGTTCTCGCTGTCGTCAGCGTAGCTGCTGGGCAGCTTTACGGATACCGATCTTGCATTCTCAACAACGTGAGCGTTGGTGATGATGTAGCCGTCCTCGCTCATGATGATGCCTGTTCCCATGAACACGCCGTTTGATGCCACACACTGGATGCCTACAACACTGGGAGTGTTCTTTTCAACTATCTCCGGGATGCTCAATGCATCTGAAGGAGAGGCCAGCTGAACAACAGAGGGCATATCCTTGCTTACTGTTTCAGCCTGCTTATCTGCGGCGGAGCTGCTGGTGTCAGCGGAGGCTGAAGCCTTTACCGATGCAGCCGAGCCGGATTCGGAGCTGTCGGAGGTGCTTACCGCGCCGTCGCCTCTGATAAGGTTATAGCCGACGATCGAGGTAGCGCCGATAGCTGCCACTGACAGCACACCGACGATGCCTGCAAGCACCTTCTTGCCTCTGCCCTTTTTCTTCTCGGGCTTATAAACGACCTCGCTCTCGGTGCCGTGATCCTGGTAGCTGCCGTAGTAGTTGTAGCCCTGCTGGGTGTTTTGCTGCTGATACTGTCCGTTATAGCTGTTGTAGCCGTTATTTCTGAAATCATCCATAGTATTGTCCTCCGTATATATATATCTGTTCGGGTCTTTAGCCTGTGTCTTTTTTGTTTCTATAACTAATTATACCCCCGAATGTGATAACTCTATGATAATAAACGAAAAAAATTCTGACAAAAAGATAATAAGAGCGTCAAGGCGGTTTTCACATGGCTTCACAAAGCGTCGCCGGGCGCTGCAGCTTGTGCGGCGCCCGGCGGGGATGCTATTTTCGGAGATACTCCGCCGAGACGGGGAACTCGAAATAGGTATCGGGATAAGGCTCGTCCTTCAGCATGAAGTGCCACCACTCGCAGTCGATAGGCTCAAAGCCGCAGCGGAGCATAGCTCCCTGCAGGAGCATACGGTTCTCGAACTGCTCGTCGGTGATGCTGCGGCAGTCGGGGTGAGACACCTCGCTGAACAGGTCAAAGGGGCTGCCCATATCCAGCTCCCTGCCGCTGTTCATGTCAAACAGCGTCAGATCAACGGCGCTGCCGCGGCTGTGGGAGGACTTCCCGGCGATATAGCCCTTCTTGAAAAGCTCCTGCTTTTCCAGCGAGGGATAGAAATAGGGCTTCATCCTGATGTCGGTATCCTCAATTCCCCAAAGGACGAACTGTCTGACTGCCGGGGCGGGGCGGTAGGCATCGAACACCTTTAGCCGATAGCCTCTTACAAGCAGCTCGGAGCTGACGGCCTTCAAGGCTCTTGCTGCCTCCTTGGTGATAAGGGCGCAGGGCTCCTCGTAGCCGTCGATACGCTCGCCGATGAAGTTATAGGTGGAATAATAACGTATTTCCTGTATGACTGAAGGTACAAAATCTGCCAGCACCACGAACCCCGAGGGATCCATTTCAGGATTGCTGTGAACGTTCATGCTGTTTGCTCCTTTCCGCAGACGGTCTGTCCTGTATATTATATCACATCCTCCGCTCTTCGTCATCAGAGGCGGAGGCAGAGAAACGGATTTTCAGCGCATTGCACAAACTGCTCCGGCACTGCTTGTGCTATCTGCACCAACAAAAAAAGCGCACGGCATCTGACCGTGCGCTTTGCAGTTATAAGTAAAAGCGGTAATTATTTCTTCATCTCAAGAACAAGCTGGTAAATACCGCCGGCAAGTGCAGCGATAGAACCGAGGAGCATGAATACGAAGCCGACGCTAAGGTTGCTTCCGCCCACAGCGGTGAACAGTGTGTTGAAGAATATAACTGCACCGGCGGTTATCATAAGGAAGCTGTTCTTTATGAATGCGAAGCAGGCTACCATGCAGATCATCAGATAAGACGGGATGATATGGGAAGCGCCGCCCACAGAGTAATAGTTAGCAGAGGCAATGCCGTAGCTTACATAGGGCAGGAACATTCCGAGGAAATAGAAGAACAGACCGCCCAGCACGATGAACTGGGGAATGCCCCAAAGCTTGGGCTTGGTCACATTATAGATAAAGGTATCAATGATGCCCTTTGTGGTGAAGGGCTGGGTCGGCAGCTCGGGAACAGGAGCTTGATACTGCTGCTGATACTGCTGCTGATAGGGCTGCTGATAACCCTGCTGGGGCTGCTGATAGCCCTGCTGGGGCTGCTGATAGCCCTGCTGGGGCTGCTGATAAGCCTGCTGGGGCTGCTGGGGTGCTGCCTGCTGTCCAAGAGACTGGCCGCAGGAGGTGCAGAAAGCTGTTCCGTCGGGGAGAGATGCTCCGCATTTAGGACAAAACATGGTAATTCCACCTTTCATCATATAGATATTTTCCTTGTCAAAACGTTACAAGCGTTTGTATAAATTATTATAGCATTATTATCCAGTAAAAACAAGATACAGAAAACATTTTCGGCACAATATACAATTAAAGACTGACTTTTGAACCTTAATTCAGCAAGTTAATGTGATGATATGCTGACATTCCCGCAGCACAGGCAAAAAAGCGGCACAGTCCGCATATCGTGCCGGGACTGTGCCGTTTCAGCTCTGTTATCAGATCGTAAGTGTAAGGTTGTTGAGGCCGAGGGTGTTGACATAGTTCACCTTTTTGACCATGCCCATTACCATTCTGATGCCGATGTGATCCTCGCGGCCCTCGTCCTCCTTATGGATCTCGAAGTACTTCACGGGGTCGAAGTGGACGCAGTTATCGCGGATGCGGATAACGGGGCCGTCCTCCTTTATAAGGATCCTGATGTCGATATAATGCTCGTCGTCGTCCTTATGGAAGCTGTGCTGGATAGTATTGTTGGCCATTTCCTCCACGCAGAGGGCGATCATCCTGCTTAGACGCTCCTCAAGCCCCCGGGAGGAGCAGAACCTTGCGGCCGCCTCTGATGTTCTTGAAACATCCTCGGGGTCGGTTATGGAGCGCTCGAAGCAGTCCTCGTCGGGAATGCCGAAGTCGTCGGGTATCAGCGAGAAATTCTCTGCGGTAAAGGACACCCGTTTGTTCTCGCGGAACACGAACACCGCAATAAAGGCAAGGGTGAGCAGCTCTCCGCTGAGGAAGCCCAGCCAAGCGCCGTTTATTCGCAGGAATCGGCTTAGGATGAATGCCGAAAGGGTAGGCAGGACGAAATTCTGAAGCACGGAGATGACCTGCGTCAGCTTGATGCGGTCGATGCCTTGATAGTAGTTCTTGAAGCAGGTGTTGAAGGCGCAGGGCACCAGTGACAGCACGAACAGCCGCATACCGTTGACGGCCAGATGCTCGGCGGCACGGTTCTCAAGGAAGAGCCCCACCAGCGGGCGTGCGGCGATCAGCACCACCGCCGTGACGACCCCGCATATCAGCGCGGAGAAATATATCATTGTCTTTACGACGGTGCGCAGGGCATTCTTGTCGTAGTCGCTGTAGAAGATAGAGGACAGCATCAGTGTTACCGAGGCGATGCCCGAGCTGAAGGAATAGCAGATATTGCCTGCCGACTGTATGACCGAATAGGCCGCAACGGCAAGTATTCCGCCGACGTTCAGGAGTATCTTGTTAAGCAGGAAGGTGAGCAGCACAAGGCTTAGCTGGTTCACCAGCGTAGGCACGCCCGCCAGCACCAGCTGCTTGATGACCGCCCGCTTTATCAGCTTCGGACGGAAGCGGAAAACGCACTTTTTCTTGAAGAAGTAAGCCAGTCCCAAAAGGAAGGCGATATAGTAGCTAAGCGACGAGGCCAGCCCCATGCCGAGGGTGCCGCCGTGGAAGGCCAGCACGTTCAGCAGGTCGAAGATGATATCTCCCACCGTCATCATCGCAACGGCCACCACCAGCCTTATCCTGTTTCCCGAAAGCTGCATATAGGGCACCATGACCTGTGCGCCCATAAAGGCGGGGGCGCCGATTATAAAGCCCCGGAGATAGTCCTTCGTAAGCTCGAAAACAAGATTGTGCGGGCCGGGACGTCCCGCGCCCAGCAGGGTGCATATGGGCCCTGTGAATATCAGTATAAGCGCAACGCCGATGCCCGAGATAAGCACCGCCAGCATGACCGAGGTCGAAAATGCTGCGTTGGTGCCCTTACGGTCGCCGACTCCCATGCTCTTGCCGCAGACCACTTGAACGCCCGCCGAGATAAGGTTGCCGAAGGCGGCGAACACCAGCAGCACCGGCGCAGCCAGCCCGTAGGCGGTCATAGCCTCGACACCGAGAAAGCGCCCGATCATTATGCTGTCAATAAGCATACACACCATTACCGTCATGGACGACAATATCTGTGTCAGCAGCATTTGTCTGAAAAGCTTCTTTATCATCAAATAAAAACTCCCGAGAAGTAATAGTACACGAAAGCAGTACCACCTTATTATAATACAAAGGATTTGGAATGTCAAGGGGAGCGCCGCCGCGGCGGCGCGCAATGCCGTCGCACCCGACATTGATCGGCAGGATAGATTTGTTTTGCTCCGGATCGTACAATGGTTCAAGCTTAAGTATTTACAGATCACAGCTTGCCTGTTATTGTTTTACACCAAAGGCTGTGTATTGCAAAACCGGACAGAATGTGATATAATCTGAACGGGGGTGGGAAAATGCGGCTTGACAGATTTATCGCCTCGCAGCGGGGAGAGCTTTCCCGCAGCGATGTAAAGGAGCTTTGCCGAAGAGGACAGGTGACCGTCAACGGTGCGGCCGTCAAGCGCTCCGATGTGCAGATAGACGAAAACCGGGACGAGATATGCGTCCGCGGCGAGGCGGTCGGCTACCGGGAGCATATTTACATAATGCTCAATAAGCCGCAGGGGGTGGTCTGTGCCACCCGGGACGGCCTTTCAAAGACGGTGCTGGAGCTTATCCCGCCGGAGCTTCGGCGGCGTGGGCTTTTCCCGGCCGGCCGCCTTGACAAGGACACCGAGGGCTTTGTGCTTATCACCGACGACGGAGCCCTCGCTCACAAAATGCTTTCGCCCAAAAGCCATGTGCCGAAGACCTATCTTGTGCGGACGGCCTATCCCGTGGCGGAGGAGCTTGTTCCGGCCTTTGCACAGGGGCTGACTATCGACGGAGGGGAGACCTGTCTGCCGGCGGAGCTTATCCTCACCGATGACCCCTTTCAGTGCAGGCTTGTGATACATGAGGGGAAGTATCATCAGGTCAAGAGGATGTTCGAGGCCTGCGGCAACAGAGTGACATCACTTAAACGTATAAGTATCGGCAGACTCGCGCTTGACGAAAATCTGCCTCTCGGGGGCTGCTTGGAGATATTGCACAAAGATGTTGAAAAACTTTTGTCATGTTAGAAATTCGATTACCATATTTTACCAGCGTTTGGCGTTTTTTCGTCAATATTTATAAAGAGTTGTAATAAAGTTTAGTTAAAAAAACTCTTGTGTTCATGTGAAAAATTTGCTATTATAGTATTGTCAGCTAATCTTAGAAAATTAGTAATACTTAAATTAGGAGGTTCTTATAAACATGGCAAGTGTATCATTAAGGGAGATTTATAAGAAGTATGCAGGCGGTGTTATCGCAGTATCCGATTTCAATATCGAGATCAAGGACAAGGAGTTCATCATCCTGGTAGGTCCTTCCGGCTGCGGTAAGTCCACAACACTCAGAATGATCGCGGGTCTTGAGGAGATCAGCGAGGGCGAGCTTTACATCGGCGATAAGCTTGTAAACGACATCGCTCCTAAGGACAGAGATATCGCAATGGTTTTCCAGAACTACGCTCTGTATCCTCACATGACCGTTTTCGAGAACATGGCATTCGGCCTCAAGCTGCGTAAGGTCCCCAAGGACGAGATCGCAAGAAAGGTTGAAGAAGCTGCAAGGATCCTTGATATCGCTCACCTGCTGGACAGAAAGCCGAAGGCTCTCTCCGGTGGTCAGAGACAGCGTGTTGCTCTTGGCCGTGCTATCGTCCGTGAGCCTCAGGTATTCCTGCTTGACGAGCCTCTTTCCAACCTCGATGCCAAGCTGAGAGCGCAGATGAGAACCGAGATCTCCAAGCTGCACAAGAAGTTGGGTACTACATTCATCTATGTAACCCATGACCAGACCGAGGCTATGACAATGGGTGACCGTATCGTTGTTATGAAGGACGGCTACATCCAGCAGATCGATACTCCTACAAACCTGTATAATAACCCTGTTAACCAGTTCGTTGCAGGATTTATCGGTTCTCCCCAGATGAACTTCATCGATGCCAAGCTGCTCAAGAAGAACGGCAAGTATGTTGTTGAGTTCGGTTCTGAAGATACCAAGACCTCCAGAGGCGTTAAGTATGAGGTAGAGGTTCCCGAGGCTAAGGTTGACGAAGAGCTTCTCGAGCCGCTGGTAGATCAAGAGGTCGTTCTCGGTATCCGTCCCGAGTGCCTGCATGACGAAGAGATGTTCATCTCCTCTGCTACAACAGGCGTCGTAAACGCTACCGTTGAAGTAACAGAAATGATGGGTGCTGAGACCTATCTGTATCTGACCTGCGAGGGTATTCCTCTTACTGCAAGAGTTAGCCCGAGATCTACTGCCCGTCCCCAGGACGAGATCAAGATCGCTCTCGATCCCAACAGGATTCACCTGTTCGACAAGGACACCGAGAAGGCTGTTATCAACTGATAGCCTAACCACTGAAAATCAAAGCCCTTCTCCCGAGGGAGAAGGGCTTTTTTGTAGCTTGTTATCTGCTGCGGCGGAGAAGCTTGGCTGCCAGGAAAGCAGCGGCTGCTGCCAGAACGGCTGCTCCGGCAATTATGAAGGGTACGGGCGAGGTCTTTTCCTCGTCGGCGGCTGCCGAAAGGGGCTGCGCTTCGGGAGCCTTGTCGTTTTTGAGGGTCACCCCTGCGCCGCCTGCGGCATCCTTGACGGCGGCTTCGTTCCCGAGCTTGGCGGACAGTTCGGTGACTGTATAGCCCCGGTCGGCGGGTAGCGCCTTGCTGTATTCGTCAAAGCCCGCACCGTAAAACAGCGGGATGTAAAGCTCCTTACCCTCTGAACGGAAGAAAACCAGCTCGGTGTATTCGTCCGCATCTTGAAGAAGCATTACGTCCGAGACGCCGCTGTAATTATCCAGCACCTTGGAGATCGCTGCGTGATCCGGGTTCTGCCGGCGTTCGGCGGCTGCCTCGGCATCGGTGTAAACGCCGGTGTCTGTGACGGCCAGCTCTCCGTCTGCATTCCGGGCGATGTAGGCATCGCCCCTGCCGTCGGAGCTTTCAAAGGATACTATATAATAGGGGTCGGCTGCGGCAGCGCCGCTCACATCTCCCGAGGCTAAAAGCTCTGAAAGCGAGATCTCACGCAGCTCACTGGCGGTGCTTAGGTCATAGCCGGAAACGGAAAAGCCCTTGACCTCCTTCCCCTCGTATTCATCAAGAGCCTTTGAAAGGCCGGACTTCACCTCTGCGCTGACCTCCAGCCCGGATGTGTCAGCCGCCGCGGTGACTGCCGCTGCTGCGGCAACGGATAGTGCGGCAATAAAGCCGATAGTCTGTTTTAACATGAAAAATACCTCCTTGTGGAAAGCCTATAGTCCCGGCAGGACGGAAAGCCCTGCCTGTATCTGAATGTAGTTAGCATTGTCTAACTACATTATATCACAAAACACAACTTTTGTCAATATGAAGAAAGGAATAATGTTTATGAACATGAAAAAACTTGCCGCAGTCATGTGCGCTTTTGCAGTGGGAGCAATGATGCTTTCCTCCTGCGGAGACAAGGAAGGCCAAAGCAGTGCCGCCGAAAGCAGCGTAAGCAGCAGTCAGCCGGCGCAGGATACCGCGCCCGAGACGGAAAAGCCCCCCGAGACCGACGAGGAGTGGCACGACGCTATGCTGCGAAAGTCTGTCGTGACCCTTGGGGACACCGCCAAGCTTAAGGAGAAGATTGCCAAGGCAAGAAACGGCGATAAGGTCACGCTGGCCTATCTCGGCGGCTCCATAACCGAGGGCTTTACTGCGGGCAGCGAGCTTTGCTATGCCAAGCTTTCCTGTCAGAAATTTGCCGAGCGCTTCGGCAAGGACGGCGGCGGGAATGTGGAATACGTCAACGCCGGGATCGCGGGAACTCCCTCAAGGCTGGGAAATCTCCGGCTTGAGCGGGACGTGCTTTCCAAGGAGCCGGATATCTGCTTTGTGGAATTCGCCGTGAACGACAGCACGGACGAGGACTGTCAAGCATCCTATGAATCCATAGTCCGTGACCTGCTGGAGCACGACTGCGCGGTGATACTGTTGTTCTCGGTAACGGCGGACGACTATTCGGCGCAGGATTACATGAAGAACATCGGCCAGTATTACGGCCTGCCGATGATCTCCTACTGCGACGCTCTGCGGTATATGTTTGAAAACAACAGAATGAAGTGGGAGGACTTCTCTGATGACAAGTCCCACCCCAACGAAAAGGGACACGCTCTTGTGGCGGAGATGATAGACCTCTTCTTCGCACAGGCGGATGTGACGGAGACAGCGCCTCGGGAGTTTCCTGCCGCGCCTATCAGCATAATGATCCAGCAGGGGATGAAGCTTCTCGAAAACGAGGAGATCGAGCCCGTAAGCCTCGGCAGCTGGGACGTGGGCTCCACGGTGAATTATTTCACCAAGGGCTGGACTTACGAGCCCGGCACCGGCAACGAGCCGCTGGTGTTCAAGTTCAAGGGCAGGTTCGCACATCTGGTTTATAAGGAAGTGAAGTCCGGGCAGTTCGGAGACCTTCACATCAAGGTCACCTGCGGCGGGCAGCCCTATGACGACAAGACCGTAAAGACCGTCACCAAGGACGGCTTCGGCAATCCGCAGATAACCCTGCTCGGTATGCAGGTGGACGAGACGGAATACACCGTCGAGATAAGCATGGCCGAGGGCAGCGAGGACAAGAAGGGTGAGATCCTTGCGGTAGCGCATAACTGACGACTTTTGATCTGATCATCCCGGTTATCGGCTGATAACCGGGAGTTTTATTAATAGTTTTGACTGTTAAATTATACGAAATTTATCTAAGATTTTTGTAGGAAACAGCATAATATGAATACAACATGAACAGACTGTGTCAGATTATGAAATAAGTGTGTCGAAGGAAGGTGAAAAACGATTTCGTTCTGTGATTTTTCTGAGAGTAAGGTAATATTTGCTTGGGTGACAATAATAGGATATTATGGTATAATATCAAAAAAATCTTGAAATAACGGTTTACGAAAGGCAGGACGACCGGTAATGACTGATAAGCAGCTTCGCAAACTGAAAAGATCAGAGCTTATCGAGCTGGTCTATCACCTGAAAAAGGAAAACGAAAGGCTTGAAACACTGGTGGGCGGCAAGGAGAGAACGCTTTCGCAGGCGGATATAGATGCCGTGGCTAAGGGCGTTGCCGAGCGCCTGTCGGGAAAGTCTCCCGAAGAGGCCTCTCCGGAAGAGCCGGAAGAGGAAGCTGATCTATGAGCTGGCAGGGGGACATCCCCAGCTCGGAGCAGCTGGCGGCAGAGCTTAAACGGATAAAGGACAGAAAGAGGTTCATAAAGCTGCTGTACAACACCGTGGCATCACTGATAGTGGTGGCAGCGGTCTCGGTGCTTATCTCGATGCTGTTCCTGCCTGTCCTGAGAGTTACGGGAACAAGCATGACGCCGACACTTCAGAACGATGAACTGGTGGTCTGCCGGCGGCGCGGTTCCTTTGAGCGCGGAGATATCATCGCGTTCTACCATAATAATAAGATACTTCTAAAGCGTGTTATCGGCCTGCCCGGCGATATTATCGACATCGCTGCGGACGGGACGGTGACAGTGAACGGAGAAAAGCTGGACGAGCCCTATGTGGATGAGCTTGCGCTGGGCACCTGTGACATAAAAATGCCCTATCAGGTGCCGGAGAGCAGGTGGTTCGTAATGGGAGACCACAGGTCGGAATCCATAGACAGCCGCACCAAGGAGATCGGCTGTGTGGCCGAGGAAATGGTGGTCGGAAAGGTCATCTGGTGTATTTATCCTTTCGGGAGCATGAAGTCATTCTGAAAGGAGCAGAAATGAATTTTACATTCCCTTGCAACAGGAGGTCGAGTGATGAATAGATTGACAGAGGGCATAAAAGCCTTTTTGTATGACAGCCGAAAGAAAGGAGCGCGCTCGGCTGCAGCAGCCGTTTTGGCAGCTGCGGTCATGTTAAGCGTGGTCGCGGGACTTGTACGCCCGGCGGTGAGTATGACCGGCAGCGTGGAGTTTACGGAGATCACGGGGCCGGTGCTGTATGCATCCGGAGATGCTTTCACTATTCCGACGACGGGCGAGACTCCTAACGGTTCAAAGATAGACGATGCTACTGCCAATGTAAACAAAAACGACAGCGGCGATGAGGTTACCGGCGAGTTTGACGGACATACGGTATATCAGTCAAAGATAGATATCTCGCTGATCGTTGGAAGAGACGATGTTAAGACTTTCTTCGACCCTTCCACCGGAAAGGGCAGCATTGTATTCGATCTGTTTACCGGGGGGGGTGTGCCCTCTGATTTTTATACCGGCACAGGGCCGGGAGAAAACGCTGAAGAGATCAGCGGACCCGTAAATGCTACGGACAACAGCGGTGTCATAGGTCAGTATGTATTTGATTTTGCAAATAATAAAGGCCGAATAGAATTTGATTCAGAGAAAAATCCGGGATTCTTTTTCAAAACCAATAACGGCGAGGTCGTGCTTGACGAAAACGGCAACCCTGTACTGAAGGACAGCGGCATCAACGCCACGATCGGTTTTGAAGCGTGGTGCTGGAATGATGACTATTCTGCAAACGACAGGATTATAGAAATTGCCGGCCAGCAGGTCAAGATCCCTTTGAGCGAATACGGAAAGACCTATGATATCGACGTTGAAAAGAAATATAATCAAGATCTTAACGGCACCAATGCGTCCTTTGGCATAAGCATTTCATCACAGAACGGTGTCAAGGGCGAAATTGCTGTCATAGACGAATTTGAAAGCGATACCATGGAGTTTGATCTTCATGAAGGCGACTCCATTGTAATACCGGAAAACGGGGCTGTGCTGACGGTTAAAGGCATAATCTCCAGTGATAAAAAGCAGACACTGCAGGCAACGATAACACCGCCGGAGGGCTCCCCGGACTTGTTTAAGAACGGATTCAGCTTTGATTGGAACTGTCCGGTCAAGGTGAAGAGCGATTATGTTGATTCCAGCGGCAAGGTCACTTCGACTTATGTCGGCGGAAAGAATAAGGTCACAGCCTCTGCCGGAACTGTGACTGATGAAACTCCGGATATTATCTTCAGTGAAAACACTAAGGTGGGAGTTCATAAATCTGGTCGTTATGACCCGGAAGACAACACCATTACATGGACGGTAAGCTTGACTAAATCCAACGGCAAATGGCTTTATGGAAAGATCGAGCTTGACGATTTCCTCGGAGCCGATGAAAACGCAGCGCATCCCGAGCTTGCAGGAGATCCTGTGATCGAAAGGATATCTCCTGCAAACAGCGGAAATGACGGACAAACATCTCTTACATATGAAAACGGTACCTTTACTGTTGAGTTTGCAAACACGGAACCGTATGATGATAACGGTGTAACGAAGAGCGCTAATAAGTTCAAGGCAGAAGAAATAGTTTTTACCTACAAGACAAAGGTAAGTGCCGAAGATTACGGCGGCAGTGTCGATAATATCGCCAAAATGAAAGACCCGGAAAATCCCGGCAGTTACAATACAGATACCGGGCTCGTAACGGAAAGAATAACCAATCCGACTGTTTCCAAGAGCGGCAGCTATGAAGATGTCGGAACAGACGGAACGACCGGTCAGATAATCTGGACGATCACTGTAAATAACGGCAGCCGCCAGGAGCTGGGCGGCTTGAAGCTGACAGATACAGAGACCTGGAAAAAGGACGGAAGCAGTTCCAACGGTATTCCCGACGGGTCATATACACTTATAGGCAGCAGCGGCAGCGAGATAACCTGCACCGTCAGCGGAGGAGTGCTTACTTTTCCTGAAGGCGCACGCGATTCAAGCTATACGCTGACCTATAATCAGAATATAGACAGAACACAGGCTAAGGAGACTACTTACTCAAACAAGACGGAGCTTAAGACCCCCGAAGGGAAAAAACTAAGCGAGTCTGAAACGCCTGTGGATATCCCCGGAGATTACGGTGTGGAAAAAAGCGGACGCCTTGCGGACGACGGATCTGCAGCATACACGATCAGGCTTGAGAACAAGTACGGTACAGAGGTCGAGGATACCGAATTTACAGACGTGTTCAGTGTTCCGAAGAACTGGCGGATATCCGATGACAATGTATATTTGGCTGAAAACTACGATTTCAATGTGACCGGAGCCAATAAGGTCGAGAATTTTAACGGCGAGTTGGCAGAAGGACTGAACTATTATATCACAGTATCCGGAGATACGGCTACTCTGCATTTCATGTATAAAGGTACCACGACCGGTGACATAACTGTAGGATATTCGGTAAAGCCAAAGGAAGCAATACAGGCAAATCAGGATATCCGCGAGCTTATTGGCCTTGACTTGAATAACACAGTCAATTGGAACGGCAAGACGGATTCTGAACACTTGAATGTTTCACAGCAGCAGTATTCACTTTCGGATAAGCAGGCAAGCTATGACGGCAAAACAAATACCATTACCTGGAGCTTTACGGTCAACAATCCTAACGGAATTGACCTTAGTAAGACTAGTAAGATAACTGACAAGAACAGCGGCGTGGAATTCGACGGCCGCGTGGTATTCGATACCATGTTTGAAGAGGGAATGGATCTGAAGATCTATGTTGACGGAGATCAGACACCTCATGCTGCATCGGAATACGGTACCTACGACGGAACATCTGTGATCAAGGGCAAGACCTACGGACGGTTCAAATTTAACGAAGGCTCGACTGCAAAGAGCTACAGGTTTGAATATAAGACCAAGGCTGAAAAGTCCTATCAGAGCAGCGACTGGAACACCGACCCCGAAACCCATGAAGTCAATACTGTAAGGTTTGGCAATGAAGAGAAAACAAAGATCGTCAACAGGAACGATATGAACGGCCTCGTTAAGAAGGTCGATAAGCAAGAGTTGTATTGGACGTCTTGGAACGGCAACACAAAGATCAAGCACTGGGTAACAGATGTCAAGACATACGAGGGTGGTTTCCTGGAATATCCGATAACTGACAGCCTGAGCCTTACCCTTGTTAAGAGCGACAACACGGAGACAGCATTGAGTGCAGAAGGTATCGAGCATTATATGACAGCAGCTCAATGCAGCTTTAGTGGAATGACAATAACTGCAAGGGATAATAACAACAATGGAGTGACGGCGGATCTTTCAACACTGTTTGACCTTGAACCCGCAGGGGCGGAAGGCAGGTACACCGGGTTTACCCTCAAGGCAAAGACCGGACTTTCGGAAGAAAACGAAAGCATTCTGAAAAGCATTGTTTCTCTTTCCATACAGTATGAAACGACATTTGTGGGCAAGGACCAGATCTATAAGGCAGAAGAGATCGGCTCCGGAGAAAGCGTTCGGTTCAGAAATACCGTGGAATTTGCTGGCAGCTCCGATAACGATAACTATGAAGATCTGAAAAAGGAAAAAGGCATCAGAAAGCTGGCCGACAATATCAACGGCAGCGTTGAACTAAGAGACCTTGAGCATCATGACGGCTATTATTACATTTCCTACAGGCTGAAGGTGAATGAAAACAGCGTTTATGACGCTTCAACACTTGTTTCTGCAGTTGATACGCTTCCTTTGAAGTTTGAATTTGACAGCGCTTCATACGTTGATAATACCCAGAATTCAGCTCTTAGTGAAAACGGCAGCGAAACCCAGTTGGGGTATCAGCTCGGCGATGAGGATGGTCATAAGACTGTGACCTTCTATATTCCGGGGGATGTTCATCAAGGCAGATCGGCAGATATCACATATAAGGTGAAGATATCGGAAGAGGATATCAGATCTGCAATGAAGAATGCCGAAGACCCTGCATATAGAGCATTGAACAGAGCAGAGTTTGACAACCGTGTTGATTTTGACGGGACTTTTGATACAGCACCCGTTACTGTCATAAACAGCGACAGCGGCCTTACTAAGGGCGGAAAGGTAATCGAGGATCAATACAAAAATATTGTTGAATATACACTGGATATAAACGAGGAAAGAGAAGACCTATCGCCCGACAGTGACACCGTTGTACTGACGGATATATTCAACGGGCACAATAATCAGACCAGTTCAGCGGAAAACCCCATTCTGATCGAAGATATAGGCTATGACAACATCAAGGTCTATGAGGTCAAAGAGGACGGAAGCGAGGTCGAGCTTGACGGAAAGCTCTATAAAATGGAGAAGCCGGTCAAGAGCAATGTTGATGTTGTGGCTGTCTGGGAGCAGAGCCAGGGCAATCCCCGCGGAAAGGGCGATGTTTACTCTTTCAGCATGGAGCTTCCCGACAATATGCATATCAAGATCGTTTACAGATACTCGTTTGAGCTTAATCAGTGGGCGGTAAATTACGGAATGACAGGCAAAAGTCTGACGCTTACAAACTATGCCAGAATAGGCTCACAGACCTCCGGAAAGACGGATGAGACCAGAGTAGAGAGCGTTAAGAAGGTTAGCAGCTCCGGTACTGCGAGCATCGCACCGTATCTTAATCTTCGCAAGATCAGCTCACAGAACTGGAACAACACTCTTGAGGGAGCCAAGTTCAAGCTTTGGCGAATGGATAAGAACGGAGATATCACTTGTCTGACAAGCATTAAGAGCTTGGATTCGATCAAATTTATTCATGATGACGGCACGACTGAAAACACCACGGCAAAGCTTGGTATTTTCGGCGAGGGCGATCCGGAGATACTGAAAACAGACAAAAACGGAAAGTTAGATCTCCCGACACTTATGGATTTAGATGAATCGGTAAGTCCGAACCAGATAAAGTATAACCATGATTACCTGTACTGGCTGGAAGAGATCGAGTCACCTCACGGCTATTATCTTACAGACAAGACCATAAAGTATTTCTTCTATGAAGTTCCGGAGGGTAAGACGGCAACTGCAGTAAAACCCGGGTCAGCAATAAATGAAGCGGTAAAGCAAGGCTTGACGACTGAAGATAATATTCACCCGCTGATGGCAAGGTCCACTATAGAACTCAAGAATGACATGATGGAGTTGGATGTGGAAAAGACCTGGCTGGATGCTCCCGGTGAAGATCTGGACGAGATAACAGTCGATCTGTGGGCATCTGATACGAAAACAGAGGAGTTTGACACAACCGGCAAGACCCCGATACAAACTCTGAAGCTTAAAAAGTCAGACAACTGGAAAGGAAGCTTCGATACCTCTGAACTTGACAGCACAAAGTACTATTACATTACCGAGGAGGAGGTCCCCGGTTACTATGCAAGCTACACAGAGACCGGCTTGAGAAACGGTACTTTTAAGCTGGAAAACAAGAAGATAGACCTTGATATTCAGAAGTACTGGAATGATCCTTATACAGAAGCCAAGCCTAAAGACGTAAAGGTTGATATCTACGAATCAGATGTTAAGCCGGCTGACAGGAACGTGCATTTGGTGACAGTTCATCTGTATGATACAGCTAACAGAGACTACGGGACCTATGCTTATTCTGTAAAGGATAATTCAGATTTCAAATTTGATGTAGTTTTCAGCAATCCAGCTACTAATAGTGAGTATATTCAGTATCGAGAAGGTGTACAAGATCGAAATAATGAAGCTTATGAATCTAAGACTTGTTATTACGATAATAACACACATAAGTATTCGTTCTTCTTTGAAAGCACTGAAAAGATTACTAAAGACAGAGAACTTGCTGTACAGTTCGGAAATATGACAAATAATGATGTTTTCTATAGCATCAATGTTGTTGATGAATCAGTTCTTGAACATAACACAAGTTCGGGTGTGGATACCACTGATACGGAACACTTCACGAAGATCACCGACGAGCCCATAGTACTGACAGCGGCGAACAGCTGGCACAGCGATCTTAATGGTCTGATCTTCCACGAGAATAAATACTATTATGCTGTGGAGCAGACCAATGAGAAATACACTGTTGATTATCTGCTTAACGGTGTCAGCAGGGAAGGCACGATGAAGCTGATAAACAATGACAAGCCTTCCGGCAACATCGAGGTCAAGAAAGCTTGGCTTACGGAAGAGCTGGCGCAGGGCAAGACCAAGGTCGATTACACGATCTACGGATACGCACTGGATTCAGCCCCGGCTGCACAACCGGCGAGTGAGTATAGTCAAGACAGCGGCGTTGAAGTTTATGTAAAAATTAATGACCAATCCGAAAGCTATAAATATGCCTTAGAAAAGAAGTTCATAGGACAAATTGGTAAGACGTATGTAGTAACTTATTCTGGAAGAAATGATCTCAATGTACAGAATGATGGATTCTATGTAAACGGACAATGGACAAGAACAATTAGTAAAGATGGCAATACAGTAACTTTGAAATTCACAATCAATAATACTGATCAGGATGGAAAAGTTAAAGTGGTGTCAAATGTTTGGTATTCGAGTGGAACTGAAGAGTACAGTATGGTATGTACTGAAGAGAATAATCCTAATAATATAATTACTATGATTGGATCAGATGCAAGCTTTGGCGGCAATAAGACCTACCCTGCTGTTACCGTAAAGCGACCGACGGATGCCGATCCGGTCGTTACGGAAAATCTGACTGTGGAAAAGGGCAATGACGACAGTTGGACGGGCGTTCTTTCGGGGCTGCCGCTCACCGATGAAAACGGCAAAAAGATCTACTATTATGTAGTCGAAAAGACGTCTAACGACTATGTGCCTATAGACTACAGCGACAACGGATTTGCACTTGAAGCAAAGGAAACGAATTCTGTAACAGTCACCAACGGCCCCAATAATTCACCACCGTCCTACGAGCTCCCCGAATCCGGCGGAGAGGGAACCGCGAGGTTCCTTGCTGCGGGCGGCGCACTGATGCTCGGTGCGGCAATGTACTACATCATTCGTAAACGTAAGGCTTCTGCCTAAACGTTTATATAAAAAGTAACTAAATCCAAATTTTTAAGGAGTGTTTTAACATGAAAAAGACTAAGAGATTTGCAGCTGCGGCAGCAGCAATGGCACTGGCTGTTTCTATGGCAACCGTGACTGCTTTCGCAGAATCCCCGGGGGGTACCACTGGTGGAATATCGGCTGGTACTCAGGTAACACCGGCGGGAACAACAGCTACAACGACCGTTAAAGCTAATGATGCCGGCGTTAATCACACCTTTAAGGCCTATCCGATCTTCACTGGCACCATTGACGGCAGCAAGATATCTAATGCAGCAGTGGGCGAAGTTTTCACACTGGCGAAGATCGCGGCTGCAGCAGAGGCAGATGCAGGAGCTGATCTCAATACCGTTCTTGCTAAAATTGAGACTTTTGACAGCGACACAGCACTCGCTTTTGCTAAGAAACTTGCTAAAAATATTACAGCACAGACCGCAGGCACCGTTATCACAAAGGAAGGCGTATCGCTTAATAGCGGTTACTATCTGATCGTTGAGGACAACAAGGACGGTAATAATACTAATTCACTTACTGCTAACATCCTCAAGGTAGTGGGCGGAACAGAACTTGAGGTCGCTTCCAAGACCGATGCTCCCAAGCTTGAAAAGAAGGTCGGCGAGGAGAAGGCAGAATTGGATGCTAAATACGGCAACGAAGGCAACTACAACTATAATGATGTTGCTGACCACAGCATTACAGAGCAGGTTCCCTTCAAGCTGATCGGCACCATGCCCTCCAATCTTGCAAATTATGACCACTATATGTATAAGATCACAGATACATATGATGACGGTCTGACCATTGATCCTGCTACTATAGTTGTAAAGATCGGCGATACAATTGTTTACAATGCAGCAGAAAAAGACACCACAAAGAAATCTCATCCCACTAATGCAGATGACTATGGTCTTACTGTAAAAACTGCTACCACTGCAAACGGCGGCACTTTCGTTGTAAACTTTGTTGATATCAAGGCTTTCGGCGTTACAGATAAGTCTGTTGTTACAGTTGAGTATAAGGGCTGCCTCAATGCCAATGCAGAGATCGCTACAGATCATGAAATGAACGGGGCACATCTGACCTATTCCAGAAACTTTGACAGCGATGTTGAGTGGACAGCATACGACGGTTCCGATAATACGGAAAAACCCTCTCCCGATAAGCCCAATCATCCCGACACACCTAATAATTCAACAGAAGAAAAGCCCAACGGTGATGAAGAAACCAACAACAGCAACGACTCTCCCGAGGATAAGGTAATTCTTTATACCTATGAACTCGATATCCAGAAGACGGACGGCCAGACTGCAATAACCGGCAATGCTGCCAAGGTTGCAGAGTTCACAGTTAAGCAGGGCGACAAATACATCAGCGTTGATACGAATAACAAGGTATCCGGTTTCGGTGATACTGAAGTGCGCATCAACCTTGATGAAACTGGCAAACTGAAGATCGTTGGCCTTGATGACGGAATTTACACCATTACAGAGGTTACACCTCCTACAGGCTACAGACTTCCCGAAAAAGCATCTTTCACCGTTGAGATCACAGGCGGTATTATTACAAAGCAGGACTGGAATACATTTACTCCGGAAACCGCTTATGATGTTACGGAACAGGATATCACTATCGACGGTGACGGCGCTGTCAATGTTAAGAACCCGAACAAAGATGAAGCCGGACTTTATTCAGCTGATCTTGTGAATGCGGCTATCGGTTCTCTACCCGAGACCGGCGGTATCGGAACAACAATGTTCTATGTAGGCGGCGGCGTTCTGGCTGCTGCTGCCGGCACTATCCTTATCGCTAAGAAGAGAAGCAAGAAGGAAGAGCAGTAATAATTCAGTACAATAATAATTCGTTATCCTGCGTCCGGCGGTGAAAGCCGCCGGGCATTAGGGAGGGCCCCATGAGAAAGGAAAAGAAGAAAAGAAGCATCTCAAATATCCTTCTGGTCATCATTTTTCTGGTGGGACTCTCCGTAATGCTGTACCCGGTCATCAGCGACTGGTGGAATTCCAGAACTCAAGGAAAGGTCGTTGCAAATTATCAAAAGGCAGTAAGCGACTTGAATAAGACCGACGAGGAGGCTATTCTTGAACGGGCACGCAAGTATAACAGAGCGCTGGCATCGCTGTATAATCCCATAGTCGATTACGAACAGATACCGGATTATGACGATATCCTCGATATTACCGGAACCGGCGTAATGGGCGTTATTAATATCCCTGCTATCGGTGTTGAGCTGCCGATATATCACGGCACCAGCGAGGGTGTTCTGAATATCGCAGTGGGACATTTGCAGGGCTCATCGCTGCCGGTCGGCGGCAGAGGGACTCACGCCGTGATCTCCGCTCACAGAGGCTTGCCCTCGGCAAAGCTGTTTACCGACCTTGACAAGCTCATTGTCGGTGACGAGTTCACGGTGACGGTGTTGAGTACGGTCTATACCTACGAGGTGGATAATATTTTCATAGTTCTTCCCAGCGAGACGCAGAACCTCGCTATCGACCCCGGCAAGGAGCAGCTTACACTGATGACCTGCACGCCCTACGGGATAAACACTCACAGGCTGCTGGTGCGGTCGCACAGGATAGGAACGGCGGCTGCGGCTTCCGAGGAGCAGGATAAGCCGGAGGTCAAGGTGCTGCCGGATGCGGTCATGGTGGATTCGCTTTCGGTCGTACCGTTTGTTGCGGCACTGCCGGTGGCACTGCTGCTGGGCTGGTGGATATTCGGCGGGCGCAAAAAGCGGCATCTGCCGGAGGATCTCCGGCTTGAGGAAAACAGTGATAACAAGGATAACGGTCAAGACGATCCAAAAGATACCCCGAAGCCGGAGGAACAGGCTTCATCGGAGGAGGAGTAAGACATGATAAAGCATAGATCAAGGATAGTACCGCTTTTATGCGTGCTGTGTATGCTGATAACGCTGTGCCTGCCGGTGCAGGCGTTCGCGGACAGCGGCACTGTGCTGACGGTGAACACCCGCTGCAGCGATGTGCCGGTGCAGTATATCCGCTGGAGGATATTCCGCGTAGGCTCAAGGAACGTGTATGGAGGCTTTGATATCGACCCTGCATATGCGCAGAGCGGTGTTTCCTTCAGCGATACGGTCACCGAGGACGAGGCAAAGGCGGCTGCCGAGAAGTTCCTTGCCTTTATTACCGAAAACGAGGCCGAGCCGGATTTCATCGCAGTTTCCGACGAGAACGGCGCTGCAAAGGCAGATGTGGGAACACCGGGCATATTCTTTGTGTATATGCTGGCGGCGGATATCGGCGAGTATCACTATACGGCGCTTCCTGCTATCGTTGAGGTAAAGGACGGCGGTTCGGAGGTCATTCCGAAAATGGAGAGCGAAAAGGCTACCGGCGACGAGTCCGGCCCCAGCGACAGTGCGGGCGAGACCGAGTCCGGCCCGGACGACAGCACCGGCGGGAGCGAATCCGGCCCGGATGACAGCACCTACGGCGACGAGTCCAGCCCCGATGACAGCACCGGCGGCGACGAGTCTCTTCCCGATGAAAGCGAGGTCAGCAATCCCGACAGTCTGGACGACAGTGAGGACAGCAGTCCCGAAAGCCGCGATGACAGCGAAAGCATCGACTCTGACAGCTCTGATGATACTTCATCGCCCGGCGATACCAGCGGCGGAAGCAATTCCAAGGGCGGCGGCGACTCCACTCCCGAAAGGATACCGCAGACGGGTCAGCTTTGGTGGCCTGTTCCCATGCTGGCATTTATAGGTCTTGTGCTGATAGCTCTCGGCTTGAGAGTGCGCTCGGGAAAGGGCGGCAAGGATGAATAATAAAGCGATCGGACGGCTTTTGATCGTGACAGGGGCATTGCTGCTTGCAGCAGCAGTGTCTCTTGTTGTATTCAATAAGCTGGAGGACAGCTCCGCAAAGAAGTCGGCAGATAAGTCGCTTGCGGCGTTAAAGGAGTATATTTCAACGCAGTCGGAGCCTTCCCCCGTCGAGGACGGGAGCCGTCCGCAGACAGGTGATGAAAGCGCCGCCGGGAAGCAGGAGACTGCATCGGCGGAGGAGCCCGAGGATACCGACGGCGATCAAGCGCTGGAAATAGACGGGGAGTTCTATATCGGTATGCTGACTATCCCCAAGCTGGGGCTTGAGCTGCCGGTGGCACGGAACTATTCCGAGGCCAATATGGATATTGCCCCCAGCCGCTGGAAGGGCACGCTTGCGGGACACGACATGATGATATGCGGGCATAACTACTCCGGCTTTTTCCTCGACCTTGACAAGCTCGAGGCCGGAGATCAGCTCGTCTTTACCAACCTGCGCGGCAGGCAGTTCTTCTTCACCGTGTCGTGGACGGAAATGGTCTCCGGCTGGGACACCGTCACCATGCTTTCCGGCGCCGAAAGCTGGGATCTGACAGTGTTCACCTGCACATGGAGCGGCTGGAGCCGCGTTACCGTCAGGGCGGTAAGAGATAAAGAGTAGATCAGACAGTCATAAGCAGAGAACGGGAAAGATCAGTTATGATATGACAGGAGGTATCATTATGGCAGAATTTTGTTCGATGTGCGGAGCTCAGTTAAAGGACGGCGCCGGCTTTTGCCGAAGCTGCGGTGCGCCGGCGGACGGACCTGCCCCGATGAACGCTGCGGCAGGCTATGCCGGTAACGGTGCCGACCGTACAGGTGTTCCTGCCCCCGGCTTTTCCGACCGTGCAGATCACCCGGAGATCTTAGCCAAAATGAAAAAGAACCGCATCGGGGCTTTCATTTTCGGTATCATCATCATTCCATTGCCCTTTGCGGGGTTTATGATCTACAGCTCTGTCTCCGGAAAAATGGAAACAAAGAATGCCGCTGTTTACGGCGGGATCGTTTCCGGCGTGTTCCTGCTGTTCGCGCTGATAAGCCTGCTGCGACGGACAGCGGCAAAGCCTTACGATGCAGTGGTCATCGGCAAGAGGACAAGGCAGGTGGAACGCAGTGACAGCTCTGACAGCAGCAGTTATCGCAGCACCTACACAGAGTACATTACAACCGTACAGACCTCTACCGGCAAAAAGAAAAAGATCAGAGAGCGGGACGGCTCCTTGATCTATGCCTACAGCTATCTTCAGCCAGGGGACCGTTTTAGGTATCACCCGCAGTTTCATTTTCCTTACGAGCTTTATGACAAATCCAAAGCCCCCTATATCCGCTGCGTGAGCTGCACGAAGGAAAACCCTGTCACTGCCGACCGCTGCTCAAAATGCGGGATACCGCTGCTTAAATAAAACGGGGCTGCTGTAGGAAGTGCCTCAGACTGAAAAAATGGGTATTCCCTCCATCCGGGGGAATACCCATTTACGCACATTGTGAAGCTGCACGGCAGCCTGCTCTTTTACTTGGTATTAGCCAGCGTCCATTTCATAGGGCAGATACGTCTTGCCTTGGTGTTGTCGATATGCCAGTTCTGGAAGGTGGATGACGGGTCGAAATAGCGGTAGTCGGTCTTTGCCTTTGCCTTGTTGAAGCCGAGGCTGAATCCGTTGTTCTTCTGCACCACGGCGCCGATGCGGTTGTGATCGCGTTCATAGTCGAGTATCTGCTTGGCGGTGATTATCTCGGAATCGCAGACGTTATACAGGCCGTCATAGCGCCCGGAGGGAATAGCGATGATGCCCTTGCAGAAGTCGATGAAATTATACAGGCAGCAGAAGGTAAAGCCGTATATGCCGTCGTTGAAGAAATAGCCCACATCGTCCTTGGGGTCATAGACCTTGTCCCTTAGGTTTTGGGTATATTCCGCGGTATAGATCGGAGCGACTCTTGCGATGACAGGCACGCAGTCCGACTTTTTGAAGGCCTTCATCAGATACTTCTCACTGGTAAGCTTAAGGTCGGCATAGTTGGTGTTGCCCTTTTCAGAGGTGGTCTCGCGTATGGGCTCACGCCCCTTCTGGGGGCCATATACGTCGGTGGTGGAAAGCAGTATGAAGTTCTTTACGTCATATTTATCCGCAGCCTCGTAGATAAACTTGTCCGTCAGCTTGCTGCGCTTAAGCTCGTTATCGGTGATATACGAATCAAAGTCGTTATCCACAGAATTGGCAAGGTGGATTATCGTGTCAAGCTGGTTAGAGGAGATTATCTGCGTTATCGCATCCTTATCTGAAGGCTCACACTGAACGAAGGTATAGTTAGGGTCAATACCGATCTGTCCGTTAGGAGTACTGTCCGTTGCATATATCCTGTGTTTTTTACGCAGCAAAGAATCTGCCAGCTGCATCCCTATAAATCCGCTGGCACCGGTAATAAGAATGGATGCCATATTCTTCAGCCCCTCTCCCACAGCTGCGAAAATAAATGAATTTGTTTTTGTTCGCAGCAGCATATAATAAAGCATATATATTATACCATAAAATATTCATATTGAAAAGTCTTTTGTGTTCATTTGATGAAAAGTTTTATTTTCTTTATAATTTTACTTGCTTAAATTTGTGAATTGTGTTAAAATAATTAGGGAAAAAGGGATCGATTTAAGATAATAGTCAACAGTTGAAACGCATACGGTCTCTTAATATTAAATGCAAAAATATTACCGCTATATAGTTACTGACACGGGGGATTGAATTTGGTCTATTCCGAGCTGCTATTTTTCTTGGGCGTACTGCCCGTATCGGTGCTGCTGTCGTTTCTGGACAGGAGCGCCGAATATAAAAATCTTATACTGATAATAACCTCGGCGGCCTTCATAAGCTGGGGCAAGCCGATGTGGTGTCTGCTTATACTGACCTCGACTGTTTCAGAGTATCTGATCGGTCTGGGGATAGGCAGGCTTCGGACGAACAGCAGGCCGGCCGCCGCCGGGCTTTTGGCGCTTTCGGGGATCATCAACCTTGGGCTGCTGGTGCTTTTCGCGCACAACTCCGTATTCCCGGAGGGCAGCGCTTTCCGTCTGCGGGACGCTGTTATACCCATGGGCGCTGCGTGGTACAGCGCAAAGGCCTTTTCCTACAGCTTTGATGTGTTCACCGGCCGCTGTCGGGCGGAGAGGAACTATTTCTGCCTGCTGACCTATATGTCATCGTATCATTTTGTCATGGCGGGGCCTGTGGTGCGCTACGGCGATATGGAGCCAATGATAAGAAACCGCAGGATAACCGGCGCAATGCTTAGCAGCGGTCTTGACCGCTTTATCATCGGGCTGGCGAAGTATGTGATACTTGCCCCCGCATTTTCAAGGCTGGCAGCGGCCGGTCTTGAACACAGGGATGCTACTCTTGCCGGCAGCTGGATAGGTATGCTGGCATATTTGGGCGAATGCTGGTTCACGTTTACGGCGCTCTGCGATATGGCAAAGGGTCTCGGTCTGCTGAACGGTTTTGATTACGAGGAGAATTACCGCGACCTTTCGGTGAGCAATATGCTGACGGGCTTTGTCACCAGCGCCAACACCACCCTTATCAGACTTTTCAGAGACTTCTTCGGAATGTTCACAAGGGGCAATGACTTCTTTGCGGCGGTGTTCACACTGGCGGGCTGCGTGATGATCGCACTTTGGTACAGCATCGGCTATCCATTCCTTGCTGTGGGCATCGCGCTGGGCGCAGTGCTGATGATCGAAAGGCTGATCCCGGAGAAGACGAAGAAAAGGATACCTGCCGCTGTCAAGGCGGTGTATGTGTTCCTGCTTGCAGTGCTGATAGTGGGAGGCATCCGCTTTACTGACCTTGAAGGCTACAAGAGCTGGCTGCTTTCGCTTTTCGGCTCGGGGAATGAATACATACTTACAAAGGCGCTGAAAAAGGTGCTGCTGGAAAACCTGTTTCTGATAGTGATAGGCTTCTGCTGCGTCTGTGTGCCGGTGAAGAGCCTGCTGAAAAAGGGCATAGGCCGCCTCGAGGAAAGGTCTGTACAGTGCATGGGCATAGTGCGGATAGGCAGGACTGTTCTGCTGGCTGTGCTGCTGGTGATGTGCGTTATCACGCTGGCTGCCCAGCGCGTGGGATAAGGAGGGAGCTTCGTGGATAAGAATATCGTAGATGTGGATATGAGCGAATACGAGGATGCTCCCGAAATGCCCGAGGAGTGCCCCGAAAGCGAGGAGGCGATCGAGGAGATCAGCCGCCGCTCGCTGAATGATAAATACACGTTTATAAATGTGATCGTGCTGGCTATAGCAGTGATCGGCTGTGCGGCATACTTTATCTCCATGACCAGCTCAAAGCGCTACGGCGATGAGGGGAACAAGTTCAGCATCGAGCGGCTTGCAAACGGCAAATATACGGCCGAGATCAGCAAGCGGTATTACAGCTCTATTGCCTATCCCGAGGGGATAAAGGAGCTGTCGGAAAAGCTGACCCGCCTCTACGGCATAACCGAGGGCAAGCCGAGCGAAGAGGTGCTTGACCCCGATGAAATGCAGAACGAGCCGGGGTCAGAGGTGACCGGCACATCTGACTCCCGCGGAGGCCACGACGAGAAGGAGGTCACCACCGCCGGTACGGATGAAAAGGACGAGGAGAAAAAGCAGTCCAAGACTACCAGCGCCACGCTGGAAAAATATGCTACCAAGTTCTACCATACCACCACCACCGAGGAGACAGAGCCCGAGGATGATTCGGAGGAGGAGACTACTACCACCAACAATAACGCTCCGTCGATCACGTCAACTACCACCGAAAAGGCCACCGAGTGGACGCATAAGGAAACAAAGACCCAGTCCCAGACAAAGGCAACACCTGCCGATACCGGCAGGGTGACCGAGGATACCTCGAGCCAGTCGCCGCCCCCGGAGGACAGCTCGTCAGAGCCGGCAGACGAAAGCTCGGAGGCAGAGCCCGATGCGGGTGCAGACGAGTAATGACCCAGCGTGATACTAATCCCTTTGCAGCCTCGAGCGATAACAAGCGCTATCTGACCTACAGCTATTATCTGCGGCAGCGCTTCGGCGGAAAGGTCTTTAAGGTACCGCTGAATATCGACTTCGGCTGTCCCAACCGGGACGGCACAAAGGGCAGAGGCGGCTGCATATTCTGCTCCGCCAAAGCAAGCGGAGATTTCGCCGGCGACCCCTGTGAGGATATCGCCGCCCAGTTTGAAGAGATACGCCGGCGAATGCATAAAAAGTGGCCGGAGGGGAGGTATATCCCCTATTTTCAAGCCGGCTCAAACACCTACGGCGAGACGGAGCGCCTGCGGAAGATGTTCCGGCGGGCTCTAAGCTTTGAAAACACCGTGGGACTGGCGATAGCTACCCGCGCCGACTGCATCGACAGGGAAAAGGCGGATATGCTCGCGGAGCTGGCAGGGGATACATATCTTACGGTGGAGCTGGGGCTGCAGAGCATCCACGACCGAACCGCCGAGCTTTGCAACCGCTGCCACACCTTTGAGGATTTTCTGCGGGGCTTCGGGCTGCTGAAGGAGCGGGGGATAAACGTCTGCGTCCACATTATAAACGGCCTTCCCGGCGAGAGCCGCAGCATGATGCTGGAGACTGCCCGCACAGTGGGAGACCTTGGCATCCACGCGGTCAAGATACATCTGCTGCACATCCTTCGGGGAACGGTGCTGGCGCAGATGCTTGAGCGGGGAGAGGTGCGGCCTATGGAGCAGGGGGAGTATGTTTCTCTTGTCTGCGACCAGATAGAGAGCCTGCCCCCGGAGGTGATCGTTGAGCGCGTCACCGGCGACGGTGCCAGAAGCGACTTGATAGCGCCGCTGTGGAGCCTAAAAAAGTTCTGCGTCATGAACGACATCGACAAGGAGCTTTACCGCCGGGGAACCTATCAAGGCTTCTCACACGGACAGGCCGGACGTTATTCGATCATAGATTAAGTATCGCAAGTCCGCTGTGCATTGCTGAATCAGCTGATTCAGTTGACAGTTGATAATGGATAATGAAGGAGTGCGCTTTTGGCGCACGGATGCCCATTCGGGCGCTGAAGAAAGTGCGAAAATACGCAATTGTGCATTGTGCATTATGCATTGTGCATTGAAATCAAGATCATTCAGATTGGAGATAATAGTATGAAAAAGAGCATGACATTAAGCTACGAGGTGGACGGGGGGCTTTATCTCAATATCACCAACAAATGCCCCTGTAACTGCACCTTCTGCATCCGCAACAACGGCGACGGGGCTTACGGCTCCGACCCGCTTTGGCTGGAGCATCAGCCCTCGGCAGAGGAGATCATCGAGGATCTGAAAAAACGGGAGCTGGACAGGTATAAGCAGATCGTCTTCTGCGGCTACGGCGAGCCTACCTGTGAGCTGGAGCTGCTGAAAACCGTTTCGGCATATCTCCGGAGCGTGACGAAAACTCCCATACGCATAAACACCAACGGCCTCTCCGACCTTATCAACAAGCGCAACACCGCCCCGGAGTTCAAGGGCGTATGCGATGTGGTCTCCATTAGCCTTAATGCCTCCACCAGCGAGGCCTATCACGCCGTGACCCGCCCCTCGTTCAAGGGCGTTGACAGCTTTGAGGCTATGCTGCGGTTTGCCGAAAATGTGAAGGCCTATGTCCCCGATGTGGTGCTGACAGTGGTGGATATTATCGGCGAGGAGGAGATAGAACGCTCCCGCCGGATCGCTGAAAGCATCGGCGTGCGCCTGCGGGTAAGAGAGTATATCCCGGAATAAACTCCAAGGAGAGAAGTAAAATGAACAAGCCTTTTCAAGATAAGCTTATCAGCATAGAGCCCTATACCGCCGGAGAGCAGCCCAAGAGCGCGGATATAATCAAGCTCAATGCCAACGAAAATCCCTATCCGCCCTCGCCCGCCGTACAGAAGGCGATCGCGGAGTTCGATACGGATGTGCTGAAGCTTTATCCGCCTATGGACGCCGCACCTCTGCGCCGCGCTGTGGCGGAGTATTACGGCATCGGTGCTGACTGCGTTTTCGCCGGCAACGGCTCGGATGACGTGCTGGCGGCAGCCTTCCGCGCGTTTTTCAATTCCGACAAGCCGCTGCTTTATCCCGACATTACCTATTCCTTCTATCCCGTCTGGTGCGACCTGCTGAAGATCCCCTATGAAACTATCCCGGTGGACGAGGGCTTCAACGTGAAGGTCGAGGACTATTACCGCGAGAACGGCGGCATAGTGCTGCCGAACCCCAACGCCCCCACTACTATCGGGCTGGGGCTTGACAGTATAGAGGAGCTTATCCGTCACAACCGGGAAAGCATCGTCATCATCGACGAGGCCTATGCGGATTTCAGCGAGGTGAGCTGCGTTCCGCTGATAAAGAAGTATGACAACCTTGTTGTAACGCAGACCTTCTCAAAGTCCCGCTCGCTGGCGGGTATGCGAGTTGCGGCTGCGATAGCCGACCCCTATCTTATCACCTATCTTGACGCGGTCAAGGACTCCTATAACTCCTATCCTATGGACGCAGTGGCTATCTGTGCAGGAGCGGCGGCGATAGGCGACAGGGAGTATTTTGAGCAGGTGAGGAGCAGGATCATAGCCACCCGCGAGCGTACAGCAAAAGGACTGCGTGAGCTGGGCTTTATCCTGCCGGACAGCTCGGCGAACTTCCTGTTTGCGACACATCCGAAAAAGAGCGCGGAGGAGATATTCAGCTATCTGCGGGAGAAAGGGATATACATCCGCTATTTCCGAAAGCCGAGGATAGACAACTATCTGCGCATCACTATAGGAACGGACGAGCAAATGGATAAGCTGCTCGCCGAGCTTCAAGCCTTTCTTGCAAGGTGACAGAACGTCCCTCTGAAGAGATTCAGAGGGATTATTTTTTCAGACTTGCAGGAAAGACAGACCTCTGGCGCGGCGTCCCGGTCACATCACGAAACAAACCCGAGGGCGAATTTAAAAAAGGGGTTGAAAAATTTGAGGATATGTGGTATATTTAAAATAGGTGAAATATATCAACTCGGCAGAAATTTGCGTAAAGGAGCGGATGAAAATGTCCACAAAGATGACCTCTTTTTTCAAGAGCCGCGACAGGATACACAATATCAGATATCATGTATGGTTCCCGGAGAAAGCGCCGGTGGGCGTGGTGCAGATCTCTCACGGTATGTGCGAGTATGCAGAGCGCTATGATGACTTTGCACAGTTTTTGACAGAGCATGGATATGTGGTCTGCGGCAACGACCACCTCGGCCACGGCGGCAGCGTCAGCTCGCCGGAGGAGCTGGGCTATTTTGCTCCCGAAAAGGGCTGGGAGACTGCCGTTAAGGATATGCATCAGCTTACCGGTATCATGAAGAGATCCTATCCCTCGCTGCCCTATTTCCTCTTCGGACACAGTATGGGCTCCTTCCTTGCCCGCGCCTACAGCATCTGGTACGGCAGGGAGCTTACCGGCGCCGTTTATTGCGGCACCGCCGGCCCCCTCAAGGGAGGGGAGATCATGCTCTTGGCGGTCGATGCCGCAAAGCACAGGCATGACGAGTTCTACAGAAGCAAGACCATAAACGGCATCGCCTTCGGGTCGTACAATAAGAGGATAGATGCCCCCCGCACGGAGTTCGACTGGCTCACCCGGGACGAAAGCGTCGTGGATGCATATATCGAGGACGAGCTGTGCGGGTTCATGTTCACCCTCAACGGCTTTGAGAATCTGGGCAAGCTGCTGTGGTATGTGAGCCAGGAGAAATGGTTCTCCAGCATACGCAAGGATCTGCCGATACTGCTTATCGCCGGCACTGCCGACCCGGTGGGCGATTACGGCGAGGGCGTGAAAAAAGTGTTCAATAAGCTGATCTCCTACAGCGCACAGGCTCGCATACACCTCTATGATGACGACCGCCACGAGCTGCTCAATGAACTGGATCGCGAAGAGGTCTATAATGACGTCCTTGAATTTTTTGAGTCGAACAGCTGATATCCGAAATATATAGCAGAAAGGTTTTTGCTGTTATGTTTGCTAAGATAAACAGTCTCGGGCTAATGGGGCTCAACGCCTTTCCCGTTGAGGCCGAGATAGAGTCCAGCCGGGGAATACAAAGCTTTGATGTGGTGGGGCTGGCGGATGTGGCCGTAAGAGAGAGCCGCGAAAGAATACGCTCGGCGCTTCGGTCAAGCTCTATAAATTTCCCGACACAGAAGATAATGATAAATCTGGCTCCCGCCGACAAGAAGAAATCCGGCTCCGTCCATGACCTTGCTATCACAGTGGCGCTGTTGAGAGTAATGGGGTTCTGCACCGAGGAGCAGACTGAAAAGGCCGCCTTCATCGGCGAGGTGTCGCTTTCGGGCGAGCTTAGAGCCGTGGCCGGCGTGCTGCCGATGACCATACTTGCCCAAAAGCAGGGGCTTGAGGAGATCTACGTTCCCTTTGACAATGCCCGTGAGGCCGCAGTGGTAGAGGGGATAAGGGTCTATGGAGTGGAGAGCGTTTCACAGCTGGTGCTGCATTTCTCCGGAAAGGCCGTCATGCAGCCCGCCGCCCCCTCCCGGATAGGCGAGCCGGATTACTACGGCACGCTGGACTTTGCCGACGTCAAGGGTCAGCAGAATGCCAAGAAGGCGCTGGAGATAGCAGCCGCAGGAGGTCATAACGCCCTTATGGTGGGCGCACCCGGCTCCGGTAAATCCATGCTGGCAAAGCGTATGCCCTCTATCCTGCCGAAGATGACCTTTGAGGAGTCGATAGAGACTACCAACATCCATTCGGTGGCGGGATTGCTGGATAAGGATGACCCGCTGGTGACGGTGAGACCCTTCCGGTCGCCCCACCATACCGTTTCGGCGGCAGGGCTCTCCGGCGGAGGCTCGGTGCCGAGACCGGGGGAGATATCCCTCGCCCATAACGGGCTGCTGTTTTTGGACGAGCTGGCAGAGTTTGCCCGCCCTGCGCTGGAGATACTCCGTCAGCCGCTGGAGGACAGACAGGTGACTATCTCACGGGTGTCGGGCAGCGTGACCTATCCCTGCTCGTTCATGCTGATAGCCGCTATGAACCCCTGCCCCTGCGGATATTACGGGCATCCCACCCGGAAATGCATCTGCAATCCGAAGCAGGTGAAAAACTATCTGTCAAAGGTCAGCGGCCCGCTGCTGGACAGGTTCGATATCCACGTTGAGGTGGCTCCCGTGGAGTTTTCAGACCTTTCGTCCAAGGAGAAGGAGGAAAGCTCCGCCGCAGTCAGAGAAAGGGTACAGGCCGCCCGTGACATACAGACCGAGCGCTTCAGAGGGACAGGCATAACCTGCAACGCCCGCATAACCAGCGACATCCTCCGGGAGGTATGCCCTATGACGGATAAGGCCGAGGCTATGCTGAGGCAGGTGTTCGACAGGCTCGGGCTTTCGGCAAGAGCCTATGACCGCATACTCAAGGTCGCCCGCACCTGCGCGGATATGGAGGCCTCGGAGATGCTTACCGAAAAACACATTGCACAGGCTGTGCAGTTCCGCAGCCTTGACAGGAAATATTGGGATTAACAGAGGGGAGAGAAGTCTATGAAGAAAAGAATACTTATACCCGCACTCCTTGCCGCTGCCGCAGGTGCTGCCCTTGCCGCAGTCAGCCTTCGCAGGAAGAAAAGCAGCGCAGCCCCGCAGGAGGAAAAGCCCGAGGAAAAGCAGGACGTGACCTTTGAGCATCTTGCTATGTCCCTTGCAGAGGATTACGCCAGTGTCTATTATATCGACATCGAGGATGACAGCTATGTGGAATACAGCGCCGAGGGCGAGGATCATACGCTGAAGATAATCAGCAGCGGCGACGATTTCTTTGCCGACACTCAAGTTAATTGCCGCAGGCTGGTCTATGCGGAGGATCAAGAGAGCTTCCTCGGAGCGTTCCAGCGGGAAAAGCTGCTGGAGATAGTCCGCAGCGGCGGCACCTTTACCCTCGATTACAGGCTCGTCATCGGCGGAAGACCTACCTATTACAACCTCAAGACCTGCCGGGCTACCGAGTTCGATCCCAAGCACATCGTCATCGGCGTGAGAAATGTGGATAAGCAGACCCGCCGCGAAATGGAGATCGAGAAGGTGCTTAACAACGCCAAGGATCTTGCCGAGCGGGACGGCCTCACCGGGGTCAAGAATAAGGCCGCCTATACCCGCGCCGAGCAGGATCTGGATGCCAAGATCAAAGAGAACAGCTGCGAGGATTTCGCCGTGGTCGTATGCGACGTGAACGGGCTGAAAAGCGTCAACGATATCCACGGTCATCAAGCGGGCGACGAGCATCTCAAGGCCTGCTGCACGATGATCTGCCGCGTGTTCAAGCACAGCCCCGTTTTCCGCATCGGAGGGGACGAGTTTGCCGTGATCCTCACAGGCGACGACTACAGAGCGCGTGAGATACTGACCCGCAAGCTCCGTGAGCAGATGAAGTTCAATCAGGCCGACGGCCGCGCTACCGTAGCCTGCGGCATGGCGGTCTTTATCCCCGATAAGGACAGATCGGTATCGGCCGTTTTCAATCGGGCGGATGCCGCGATGTACCGCAACAAAAAACAGTTCACGGGAATGCACTGACAGCAGCATAATGTTGAAAAAGACCGGCTGGGCGAAATGCTCCGGCCGGTCTTTTTGAGACGTTATTTTTTTTCTATAAGCTTTTCGGTGTTCTGATCCAGCTCTGTAAGGGTCTCAAGGACAAATTCCTTTGACTCTGCAAAGCCGCCGTTGACCCAGCGCTCAATGACTGCAAGGCAGCCCTGCGAGCGGTAGCAGGTGCGGTATTCCAGCAGGAGATCCTTGAGATCGGTTTGCTGCTTTTCGGCCTGTGTCTGCCGGAATATGCCCTCCATCAGGCTGTAGAACCGGGGGCGCAGCTGCCCCGCGCTGTTGGGGGAGAATATAAGCTTGAAGACTGTGCGGTTTTTATCCACATAGCTGATGATGTGTGAGAACACCTCGTCCGAGGCCAGCTCCTCAAGGCTCAACATGAAAAAGGCCGTCTCCTGCAGCACTTCGTTTTCCAGCTGGTCGTTAAGATCATAGACATCAAGGAAGTGGTTATAGAAGGTAACACGGTTGACCTCTGCCTTATCGCTTATTTCCTGCACTGTTACCTTACGCAGCTCCTTTTCAGCCAGCAGCTCCGCCAGCGCATTGAAGAGCGCCTTTCTTGTTTTCTGCTTGCGGGGATCTATCTTGTTGTTCATATTCATCTTCCTGCCTTTCGCAGCTATACCGATTTCGATATGTATTGCTGCAAATAATAAAATGTTTCAATGCACGATCAAAGGAGCGCCTTTCATTATCAACTATCCATTATCAATTATAAGCGCTGCGCAGCCGAGCCGGGACACTTATATTATATCATGAACCTTTGAATAATGCAAGACTCTGTTTTACCTCTCAACGGGAAATTCCGCGGCGGACATATCGTTTACGGCTATCCGCGCTCCGTCAGTAAAGACCAGCTCCCGGGTGAGACTGTCGAAGGTGCGCACTCTGCCTGTCTTTTGGACGTATTTCCCTCCCGCCTTTTTCCCGTCCGGGAGAAAGTATGTGACCCGCACCTCCGGCTGACTGCCTATATCATACAGCAGGCGGTTGAGAGCCGCATTCAAGGCGTTTTCTTCATCCTCGGTAAGCTCAATGCGGCTGTCCACCAGCCGGGCGGTCTCTGCCACGGCATCGCCGTAGCCCACCAGTGCCGCAAAGGGCGAGAACTGCGCCGCCCTGTCTGACATAGACATAGGGTGCAGATCGGGGTACTGCGGCCGTGAGAGATGCATTATATCCTTGTAATCATCGGGCATGGTGTTCACTCCTTTATGCCTTGTGTCCGCCGATCTGGCGGTTGCGATCCTTGGCAGTGGCGCCCTTCTCGAAATTCTTTCCCTTCAGCACCGAATTCTTGCCGAACCTGTGCTTTATCTCCAGCACCGCCTCCTGCAGGGCGCGTTCCTTTTCAGAGGCCTCCTCGCTTTCCTTATCCTTCTCTTCAGCGGCAGGGGCATCGAAGAAGCTTAGCTGTTCATAGCCCTCGCTTTCCGGGATGTCCTCCTCACGGATGACATTGCATACCACCAGCGTCAGCCGCCTTGTCAGCAGGCTTTTGTCGATAATGCGGTCAAACAGCTCCATGACACCGTCGCACAGCTTTTTGGTGGAGGAGGTGTGCTTCGGCAGGTTGAGCGTCCCGTGAGCCTGCTTCGGGACAGTCCTGCCGTAGTAGTCCCGGACGGTCTCGCCCTTGTAGCTGCCGTCCTCAAGGCTCTCACGGTCATAGTTCACCGTCAGCACGATCTGATCCGTAACGAGCCTCTTGTCCACAAGATCGAGCGAGAGCATATCCGCCATTTCCCAGACGATAAGCCGGGTGCGTTCATACCCGCAGGGCTCTTGCAGAACTTGTCCCGAAGTGATGCTGTTATTTGACGGCTTGTAGGCTTTTACATCGGCTATGGTAGTCGGCTCAATGCCCCACGCATGATCTATCAGCAGCTCGGCGTTCTTGCCGAACTCTCTGTAAAGCTCTCCTATCCTTATACGGTCAAGGGAGCGCCGGGCAATATCGCCCATTGTGTAGATGCCCATTTTTTCCAGCCTTGCGGCGATGCCCTTTCCGACCCGCCAGAAGTCGGTTATAGGCCGGTGGCTCCACCAGTTTTTCTTGTATGCTGCCTCGTCAAGATAAGCGATGCGCACACCGTCCCTGTCGGCGGGGATGTGCTTTGCCACAATATCCATTGCCGCCTTGCAGAGATACATATTCGTGCCGATGCCGGCAGTGGCAGTGATGCCGGTGGTTTTCAGAACATCCTGTATCAGCATACGGGTAAAGCCGTAGGCGTTGGTCCTGTAGGTCGCAAGATAGCCGGTGGCGTCGATAAAGACCTCATCCACCGAATAGGCAAAAATATCCTCCGGCGCCACATATTTCAGATAGATGCCGTAGATCTCGGCGCTGACCTTCATGTAGTGTGCCATTTGCGGCACCGCGACGATGTAATCCACCGCCAGCGAGGGGTCGCGCTGCAGCTCGGAGAAGATATAGCTCTTGTCCTTGAGACGGCGGTAGGGGGCTTTTTTTGTCCGCTCCCGGTTCACCTCCCGGACGCGCTGCACGACCTCAAAGAGCCTTGCTCTTCCCGAGATGCCGTAGCTTTTCAGACTGGGAGAAACGGCAAGGCAGATAGTCTTGTCAGTGCGGCTCTGATCCGCCACCACAAGATTTGTATTCAGCGGATCAAGCCCCCTCTCCGCGCACTCCACCGAGGCATAAAAGGATTTAAGGTCGATCGCAGCATATACCTTTTCCATTTCCTCACCGCCCTTGTTTTTTCCGACAGTCACGCTTCTGCTTTTATTATACCTTATCCGGCCGGCAATGTCAATCGCCGCGGCGGCGGCACAGGTTGACGGGTCGGGCAAAATATGTTATAATATTTCCCGATAAAGCAGAAAAAGCAGAGGGGTGAAGCAATATGGAAATTCTGATCGTTGTGGCAGCGGTTCTGCTTGCAGCGGCGGTTTTCTGCGTTCTGTGGGCAGTCAGACTGTCAAAGCACGGCTTTCGGTGCAGAAAATGCTCAAGGGAATTTTACCCACGCTGGAGAAGTCTTGTTTTCGCCGTCCACGCTTACGATCAGTACGAGATCAGATGCCCTCACTGCGGAAACAAGGGCTGCACAGAAGTGAAAGCAGAGGATGTCAGTGATAATGAAAGCAGCAGATGACGGTTGATACGGGGAGGAAAAGCAATGTCTGATATAAACAAGCTGATAAAGGGGCTTAGCCGGCTGGGAAAGGTCATGCAGGCCAGCGAGCTGCCCAAGGAGCCGAAAAAGTCCGGGACGGCTGCTTCGCCCAAGACCCCTGCGGCTCCGGCGGGACGGAGGCAGACCTCTGCCGAGGACGAGTGGGACAGGCAGTTTGAGGAGTTCCTTGCTCAAAAGGGCAGGGAGGAGGGTCACCGGGTCATTAATCCCCTTAAAGAGGAGCAGCCCGCTCCGGCTCCGGCTCCAAAGCCCGCCCCTTCGGGACAGGGCTCGGCTGCCGATGAATGGGACAGGCAGTTCGATCAGTTCCTGCAGCAGAAAAAGCAGGAGGAGGAAAAGGCACAGATCGCGGCTATCACCTCTCTGACAGTGCCGGAGGGGTATGTGAACCCTTACGCCGGAGACGAAAGGGCAGAGGGGATCTTCTGCGAGGAGGTCAGCGAGGCGCTGGGCATCTGCCTTGACAGGCTGGGAAAGGTCGATATTGAATATATCTCGCAGATAACCGGCAGAGCGCTGCCGGATGTGATAAACGCTTTGCGGGGGCAGATCTTCTGCGACCCGGCAAGGTGGGAGGAATGCTGGTACAAGGGCTGGGTCACGGCTGCGGAGTATCTTAGCGGAAACATGATAAGGCGCTACAATACCGCCAAGGCCGCCGAAAAGAAATACGGCAGCTTTTTCTCTGACAACGTAAGAGCTGCCGAGGCTGCGCTCCCGCCGCCGCTGGAGATAAAGGACATTTACGCCACGCTGGGCTCTCCGTGGATACCGCCGGAGGTCATCGACGATTTTATCATTTATCTTTTCGGCTCCGCCAACTCCCGGCGCACTCCAACAGAGGCCAACAAAACGATCTATGACAGTATCACCGGCGTCTGGGAGATACCCAACAAGAGCCGCTACGGTCATTCCTCACGGTCGCTGTATTACGGCACGAACCGCATAGGCCCCCTGCAGCTAATGGAGAAGCTGCTCAACTGCCGGCAGGTGCAGATCTTCGACACCGAGACAAATTCGGCAGGCAAGGCGGTGCGCGTCCTCAACGAGCAGGAGACCGTCGCCGCACTGGAATGCGAGAGCCGTCTGCGGGCGGATTTCAGCCAGTGGCTCTGGCGCGACCCGCGGCGTGCCGAGAGGCTGCAGATGATCTACGAAAACAATTTCAGCTGCTTCCGCAGCCGCAGCTTTGACGGTTCTTTTCTGACATTCCCGGGGATGAACGAAAAATTTGAGCTTTATGATTTCCAAAAGGAGGCGACGGCGAAGATACTCTTCACGCCCAATACTCTGCTGGCTCACGAGGTCGGCTCCGGCAAGACCTTTATCATGGCGGCTGCAGGCATGAAGCTGCGCCAGCTCGGAATGTCAAGGCGGAATATGTTCGTGGTGCCAAACAGCTTGGTCGGGCAGTGGGAGGGCATTTTCAAGGAGCTGTATCCCGAGGCGCGTATCTTGACGGTTGATCCTCCTGCCTTTACCAAGGACAAAAAGCCGGGGACTATGCGCAGCATCAAGGATACCGATTTTGATGCTGTGATAATCGCCTACAGCTGCTTTGACCGCATCCCGCTGTCCGACAGGGCGATGCGCCGGATGCTGGCTATGGAATACGAGGAGATAGCCCGCTATGCCGCACAGCACGGCGGCAAGGAGCCAAAGGCTCTCCACGCCAAGCGGACGGCTCTGCTGGGGCGCATCAAGGCACTGGAGCTAAGCGAGAAAAAAGCCGACCCCGATAAGGCGGAGCTTTGCTTTGACGATCTGGGCATCACCACGCTTTTTTTGGACGAGGCTCACAACTACAAGAATATTCCGATAGAGTCCTCGGCGGGGCTTTTGGGCATAAACTCCCGAGGCTCGGACAAGTGCGCCCGGATGCTTGAAAAGGTGCGCTATACATCCATTACCGGCAGAGGCTGCGTTTTCGCCACGGGAACGCCTATCACAAATTCCATTTCCGACGCTTATACCATGCAGAAATATCTGCAGTACAACGACTTAAAGGCGCTGGGGCTGCGCAGCTTCGACAGCTGGATAGGTATGTTTGCCGAGGCCAAGACGGACTTTGAGATCGACGTTGACACCTCGGGCTACCGTATGTGCCGCAGACTGCGGTCGTTCCACAATCTGCCGGAGCTGACGGCTATGTTCTCTGTGGCGGCACACTATCACAAGACCGACGGCCGCCGGGATATCCCGGATTTTGCAGGCCACGAGGACTGCACCGTTGAAAAGAGCGAGGCTCTGGCACAGTATCTTAAGGACATATCCGAGCGGGCGGAGACCGTCCGCCGGGGAGAGATCGACCGCAAGACCGACAATATGCTGAAGATCACCATCGACGGCAGAAAGGCTGCCCTTGATATCCGGCTGGTGGTGCCGGAGGCGGGGGAGCAGCTGAAAAGCAAGGTGCGCTTCTGCGCCGAGAACGTCTATAGCATCTGGCGGGAGAACGATATCGAAAGCTGCACACAGCTGGTCTTCTGCGACATCTCCACTCCAAAGGCGGAGTTCAACATCTATGACGAGCTGAAACGCCTGCTGGTGGAAAAGGGCATCCCCCCGGAGGAGATCGAGTTCATCCATAATTTCGAAGAGGATGACGAGAGAGTTGAGCTGTTCAAGCGTGTCAACGAGGGCAGGGTACGGGTGCTGCTGGGCTCCACCTTCAAGCTCGGCACAGGCGTGAACGTGCAGACAAGGCTCAAGGCGGCGCATCATCTTGACGTGCCTTGGCGCCCCGCCGATATGATACAGCGTGAGGGGCGCATCCTCCGGCCGAAAAATCTTAACCCAAGGGTGCGGATATTCCGCTATATCACCGAGGGCAGCTTTGATGCTTATTCCTGGCAGCTGCTGGAGACCAAGCAGAGCTTTATCTCACAGCTGCTGGCAAACGAGCTGACCGAACGCAGCGGCACCGAGGTGGACGGCGTGGTGCTGGACTATGCCGAGGTCAAGGCGCTGGCAGTGGGAAATCCCTTGATAAAGCGGCGCATCGAAACTGCCAACGAGCTGTCAAGATACCGCATCCTGCAGCGCCAGCTTACACAGCGCAGGCAGTATCTCACCGAGCGGCTGGCTCTTATCCCGGAGGAGCGTGAGGCTGTAAAGCAGATACTTGAAAACGCCGAGGACGATCTGAAAAATCTCCGCCTGCCGGAGAACGACACCGTCACCGCCGATATGAGGACAGCTCTGCGCGAGGCGCTGGAGGTGGCTGTGGCTGCCCGCACCGACAGCAGCGTTACCGTCTGCGAACACCGGGGCTTCAAGATCAGCCTTAGGCAGAACATGATAAGCTCCCGTCCGGCGGTGAGGATAGAGCGCAAGGGCACCTACTTCGCAGAGCTGGGCGATACTCCGGCGGGCTATCCCGCGAGGGTGGATAACGCTCTCGAACGCCTGCCCCAGTTCATCGAGGAGAACAACGGGCGGCTGGAGGAGCTGGAGCGGGAAAATGTTGACGCACAGCTTGAGCTTGACAAGCGGGAGAACTATCTTGACGAGATCGACCGCCTTGAAAAGGAACTGAAGGGCATAGATGAAAGACTACAGACAGGAGCATGAAAATGACGATATACAACGCAAGGATATACACACAGGACAAGGACAGGCGGGTAATAGAAAGGGGATATGTCCGCTTTGAGAAGGGGCTTATCACCGAGGTGGGTGAGGGAGCCCCCGCTGCTTCGGCAGAGGATATCGACGCCGGCGGGAGAACGCTCTATCCCGGCTTTATCGACATACACACTCACCTTGGCCTTACCACCAACGGCGTGGGCGTCGAGGGAGAGGATTTCAACGAGGAGAGCGAGCCGGTCTCGCCCCAGCTGCACATACTGGATGCGATAAATCCCTTTGACGTAAGCTTTAAAAAAGCGATAGAGGCGGGAGTGACCGCGGTACTGATCTCGCCGGGCTCCATGAACCCGGTAGCGGGGGATATCTGCGCTGTCTCCACCGACGGGATACGCATCGACAAAATGCTGCTGCGGCGGGTAGGGATGAAATTCTCTCTCGGCGAGAACCCGAAGATGACCTACATGAACCGTGACGAGACCCCCTGCACCAGAATGGCTATCGCGGCGATGATAAGAGAGGCGCTGGCAAAGGCAAAGCGCTATGCCGCCGACCTCAAGGCCGTTGAGGAGGGGAACGACCCGCCGGAGCTGGATCTTGGCAGCGAGGCGCTGATACCGCTGCTGGAACGCAGACTGAAGGCACATTTTCACTGCCACCGGGCGGACGATATCTTCACTGCTCTTCGCATCTCAAAGGAGTTCGGCCTTGACCCGGTGCTTATCCACTGCACTGACGGGCATCTTATTGCCGGCGAGCTGGCGGAGGAAAACGTCCCGGCGGTGGTTGGGCCGATCATGTGCGATGCCTGCAAGCCGGAGCTTTTGAACATCACCCCGGCCAATGCCGCCCGCCTTACGGCGGCGGGAGTGCCTGTAGCGATCTGCACCGACCATAGCGAGATACCGATAGAGTATCTTCCCATAAGCGTGGGTGTCTGCATGAAGCACGGCCTTTCCTTTGAAAAGGCGCTGGATGCAGTGACGGTCACCGCCGCCGAGATCGCCGGCATCTCCGACCTTACGGGCTCTGTCGAGCCGGGGAAGCGGGCTGATCTGGTGATGTTTGATGCTCCCCCCTTTGAGGTCATGTCCTCGCCGGTGATGACTGTCTGCGGCGGAAGGCTCCACAGCTTCAGATGATATAAAGTGCGGCGGCGATAGATCAGCATTTGCAGGAACACTTTTGAAAAAGAAGAAAGAAAAAAGAATAAACAAGGCTCGCCTTTGGCGATGATTATGAAATCCGTCCGCGCAGCGGACACCTTGTTTATTCTTTATTCTTTCTTCTTTATTATTTATCTTCTGCCCTTATTGGTCGGTCGTCTTTGCTGGCCTGCGTCTGCGGGACGCCTGCTTTGTGCTGACTGCCCGGGCTTGGCGGGGCGTTTCTTGCGAGCGAATACCTCCTCGGGATCCTGCACCATTTCGGTGTCGTCATCCTCATCGTATTCCTCGAACTCCTCCTCTTCCTCGTCCTCCTCGGCAGCCTTTCTGCCAAAGGGCTTCATGATAAGTATGTACTCGATAGCTATAGCTGCTATTGCCGCAAGTATAGCTATTGCGATCATGAAAGTCCTTCCGGAGGTGTCCTGCACCGGTTCAGAGGCGCTGGAGGCTGTATCTGCCGCCGATGACACCGGGTCGGCCTTGGCGATGACAAGCTTGAAATGCAGCTCCTTGCCGCTGTTGTACTTGACGATCATTTCTGTCTCGCCGGAGCCCAGCACCGTAAGAGCGCTCTGCTCGTAAACCGCCAGCGAGGGGTCAAGTATCTTCACCGACTTGACGTTCTTTGCATCGGGCACGCCAAGCTCATCCAGCATCATGGGCAGCGTACCCATTTTCGCCTTCAGCTCCGGCAGCTCCTGTGAGCTGTCCTCTTCCTTTGCGGACTCCGGCTCGGAGCTGTCGTCGTCCTTCGGAGGCTCCTCTTGATACTTGACGATGCCGTTCTGGATGTTGTTCGGAACATCCAGCAGGTCGTTATCCTCCAGCTTATCCACCGAAACATAGATCACCGACTCGGTCATTTTCTTGTCGGTTATCTTGAACCTCATGGTGGCATAAACGCCGCTGTACTGGGTGCCCTTGGTGTTTATGTAGGTAAAGGTATAGGTGCTGTCCTTATTCTCCTCGGTGGGCTGCCCGCCTATTTCAGCGGTATTTATTTTGCTTTCCTTAAGTTTCATCAGTGAGTTGTCGTATTCGATCTTTATAACGGCGTTAGTGATAAGCTGATCGGGAACGATATTCAGCGTAACGTCAAATTCATCGTCCTTTATATCACCTATGCCGAGGAACACCTTGGTAGGCTCGATCTTTCTTCCCACGGTGACCTCTGTTGTAGTGGTCTGGGCAGCTGTGGTCTGCGCTGTGGTCTGGAGCTGTGTCTGCTGCTGCGGCGCTGTGGTAACGGCCGGAGCAGTCTGAACTGTTTGAGAAGCAGTTGTTTCAGCCGGGGCAGCCGCCGTGGTGGTCTCGCCGGGCTCTGCCTGTGCTGCCGTGGTGACACTTACATCTCCCGTTTCGGCGGGTTCAATGGGATCGGCCTCCGCATAAGCGCCCAAAGCGCCGCAGACTGCCATGATAAGTGCCGATGCCGCAGCTGTCAGCCTTTTCATTCTCACATTACCGCCTCCCTTCTTTATGCATATACTGTAACTCTAATTATATTACATCCGCCGCCTTTTGTCAAGCGGTACGCCCATATATTTTGTATCTGCGGACTTTGAGGTTCACAACATCTGCGCATCACTCGAAGCGGATGCTCCTAAGGTCGAAGTCGCAGCCCGGCAGGAATATCAAGGATATCCTTCCGCTGCCGGAAATGCCCTCCACCGGGAAGGATCGGTCGGTGTATTCCTTGCAGCCCTCAAATTCCAGCTGGAAGCGGGCGGTATCCGCGCCCTCCCAAAGCAGGTGGATGCTGTTTATCTCAAGGGCGGAGCGCCCGGTGATATGTATCCTCTTTGGCGGAGCTTCAAAATCAAATCCGCCGAAGGCTATCGTCACGTTATTGCCGATACCGGTGACAGCATCCTCCTCCCGGGTGAAGCTGTCGCCGTAGATGTTCTCGGCATACAGCGCCGGCAGCTCGCTGGTCTCCTTGGTATGCTTTTCAAATACAAAGCCCTGCATATCATAGGAAAGCTCCGAGCTGAAGCAAAGGGTATGCACGCCCCGCAGCACCCTGTTCAGCGTATAGGTCATAGGCTGATAGGTGAGCCAGATCGGGGTGAGGGCATATTCAAAGTCGCCCAGACACTCACCCTTGTCCGGTGTGCCGTCCCATACGCTTATGCGCACGGGGGTGGAGTAGTTTGCAAACAGCGGGATAGTTATCCTGTCGCTGCCCACGGGGCCGAGATCCACGTTTTCAAAGCCTATCCAGCAGCCGCCTCTGCCAAAGGCCGCGCCGTGCTGTATGCCGATAGTGGTCTCGCCGCCGGAAATGGAATAGAGGCCGCCGGTAACGAAGCTGTAGGGGTCGATCAGCGCCTGCCCCAGCCCCTCGGAGGTGAGCTTCATCGCTGTAAAGACGTGTATCTTTTCGGTGCCGTTGCGGCTGGCTGCCCTTAGATAGAACTTGCCGTCGCCCTTGCAGCGGACGGTCACGCCGTCCTCGTCCTGCGAGACGATCTCCGCCAGCGGGGAATCAATGCCCTCGGCGGTGGCGATGCGGTATTCGACAGCACCGCTATAGCTGCAGCCGGCAGGATAAAGCCTTGTACTGAACCGCAGCTCAGTATGCTCCGGGTCAAAGCTCCTGCGCTCGCCGGAAAGCTCTATCCGCCTTACGGGGATGTCATTTTCGGCATCATTGCACTCTGCGGGGCGCTCCCTGCAGCACTGCACGAAGCTGATGCCCTTTATGGGCTCGGCGGGGACTGCCCTTATGATGATCTCTGCATCCGGCAGAGCGGGGGAATGCGCTCTTACAGTGATATCTCCGCTCTCGGCGGTGGGGGCGATGACAGCCAGCAGTTTGCCGGAGAACAGCCGGCGGGAGGTGCATTTATACTGGTCGTAGTCGGTGGAGTCGCCGTTGTCGAGGCCGAGAAGCCTGCCTGCCCCGGTGACCTCAACGGTAACGCGGTTATTGGCGTTGGCTGCAAAGGTGCCTTCTGCGTCGGCGGCAGATATCTCTATAAAGCAAAGCTCGTCCCGGCCGGCTGGTATCTCTGTCCTGTCGGGAGAGAGGATTAGTCTTGCGGCATCACCGAAGCTCCTTGCGATGTCGGATGCGATCTCGCTGCCGTCGGTGTCAAAGCCCACTGCTTTCAGCTCGCCCTTGCTGTAGGGCAGGCGGGTGTTGAGGGTAAGCTCGGTATCGCGGTCGGGGTCGAAGCTCCTTGAGGCGATCTTCTCCCCGTTGAAGAACAGCTCGACTCTCGGGCAGTTGGAGGCCACCCGCACATCTATGATATCCCCCTCGGAATGATCCCAATAGGGGAAGATATGCACAAAGGGCTCGCCGCGGCTGTCCCACACGGAACGGAACACATAGGCGCTGTCCTTTAGGAAGCCGGCGGTGTCGATCTGTCCGAAATAGCTGTTCTTGGTGGAATAGGGCGTAGGCTCGCCGATGTAGTCGAAGCCTGTCCAGATGAACTGTCCTGCGCAGTATTCCCTATCGCGGTCGGGGATTATGCAAGCCTCCCAGCTTTTGGCTGCCCAGATAGGGGCGCTGTTTCCGAGGGAGGAGCATTGCTCGTCATCCTCACAGAGAATGGGTCTGTCCAGCGGGAAGTGATAGATGCCCCGGCTCTGCACCACAGACGAGGTCTCCGAGCCGAAGATCATCCAGTCGGGGTGCTGGGCGTGATGCTCGTCATAGAGCCGCTCGGCGTAATTATAGCCGGCGACCTTGAGTATATCGGCGCATTTGCGGGCGTTCTCGCTGCCCATATAATTCGAGCCTATGGTGATACAGGCGTTATGTCTCGGGTCGTGGCGAGTGGTAAGAGCCTTCAGCAGCGAGGTTATCTCCTGTCCATGCTCGTCTGCGTGGGTATCATAGATCTCGTTTCCGATGCTCCAGCCGATGACACACGGGTGATTTCGGTCACGTCTTACCCACGAAGCCACATCCCGGCCTATCCACTCCTTGAAGAAGCGGGCGTAGTCATAGGTGGTTTTCTGCCGCTCCCACATATCCAAAAGCTCATCGAGGATAAGAAATCCCATTTCGTCCGCCAGCTCCAGCAGCTCCACGGCGGGAGGGTTATGGCTGGTACGGACGGCGTTGACGCCCATTTCACGGAGCTTCAGAAGCTGGCGTCTTATCGCCGAGCGGTTGACTGCGGCACCGAGGGCGCCGAGGTCGTGGTGCATACAGGCTCCGTGGAGCTTGACGTGTCTGCCGTTCAGGAAAAATCCCCTGTCGGCGGTGAACTCTATACTGCGGAAGCCGAAGCTCACGCTAACAGAGTCGATGACCTCGTCCCTGCAAAGCAGCTCGACGCTGCACTGATACATCTGCGGGTCGGAGATATCCCAAAGTTTTGGGCTGTTCACTTTAAGGCACTGGTCATTGACTGAATATTTCCTTCCCGGGCGTATGATCTCGGGAGCCAGCGCGGTGTCATCGGCGGCGCAGACGTCATTTATTTGAGAAGCGATCTCCTCGCCGCGGCGGGATATGACCGTTCTAAGGCGCAGATCGGCCGCGGGCATATTTTCGGGGCGCTCGGTCTCGGTGGTGACGGTAACGTTTCCCTGTGCATCGGCGGAGATATAGACCCCGTCGGAGAGGATATGCGCATCCTCGTATCTTATAAGCCTAACGGGGCGGAAGATGCCCGCACCGGAATACCAGCGGGAATTAGGCTCCCGGTGATCCACCCGGACGGTAATGACATTCTCGCCATTACGGAGCAGGTCGGTGATATCTGTCTCAAAGGTGGTATAGCCGTACTTCCACTCGCCGGCGGGGGAGCCGTTGACATACACACGGCAATCCATATACACGCCCTCGAACCGCAGGACTGTGCGTCTGCCGTCCTCGGGGACGGTAAGCGAGCGCTTATACCACCCTGTTGAGGTCTTATACAGGTCATTTGTATCCTCGATCAGCCAATCGTGGGGGATATCGACCTTCTGCCAGATGAAATCCGGGCTGTACCCGGTGCCGACGGGCTGGAGCGAAAACTCCCAGCCGTCGCAGAAAAGGGTTGTTTCTCTCATAATCATATTCTCCTTATTATTGAGGCAACACCGCACGACCCGCGGCTAACGCCTCTGCACATCATCTGCTTGCCAGCTTTCCGTCATATTACCCAAATTCTCCTTGACGTTGCGCAAAGCGAAGCACACTTCGCTCGCAAGCCTGCGTCGAATTTAGGCAATC
>JAFSSS010000057.1 GCA_017450925.1 Ruminococcus sp.
AACATGGCCTTCTGTCCTCACTGCGGCACCAAGCAGCCGCCGATACAGCAGCCTATGCCGAGCTACGGCCAGCCTGCCTACCAGCAGCCCGCCCCCGCACCGATGCCCGCGCCTGTATTCGATCAGCAGCCCGCTCCCGCACCGATTCCCGCGCCTGTGTTCGATCAGCAGCCTGCTCCCGCACCGATGCCCGCGCCTGTGTTTGACCAGCAGCCCGCTCCCGCACCGATGCCCGAGATAGTTCCCGAGCCGGAGCCTGTTCCCGAGATCGTACCCGAGCCGGAGCCTGTACCCGAGATAATCCCCGAGCCGGAGCCTGTTCCCGAGATAGTACCCGAGCCGGAGCCTGTACCCGAGATAGTTCCCGAGCCCGAGCCTGTTCCCGAGCCGGAGCCCGCCGCCGAGCCGGCGTCTATAGTCAAGCCCTTTGAGATGCCCAAGGCTGTGGAGGTCGCACCGCCCTCAAGCATAGCTCCCGCGCCTATCCCGGCGCCGTCGCAGCAGAAAAGCGAGTACGTCTTCTGCGGAGAGTGCGGCTCTAAGGAGCCCGCCGACGCAAGGTTCTGCTCCCAGTGCGGCTGCCCCTTGAACTGAATATTCCATGCTGCCGCCGCTCTGTGCGGCAGCTTTTTTTGAGGTGAAAATAATGATATTCGAGCTTGATAAAATGCTCCGCGGCCGAGAGGTCATACTTGCCTCAAGGTCGCCGAGGCGCAGAGAGCTGATGAAGCTGCTCTTTGACAGCTTTACCGTAGAGCCCGCCGTCGGCGAGGAGATGATCCCCCCCGGTGCCGAGGCGGAGGATGTGTCACGGCTGCTGGCGGTGCAGAAGTGCAGAGAGGTGGCCGCAGGGCATGAAAGCGCTCTCGTCATCGGCTGCGACACCACTGTGATCTGTGCAGGTCAGATACTCGGAAAGCCCGCAGATGCGCGGGATGCAGCGCGTATGCTCCGGCTGCTCTCCGGCAGCACGCACCAGGTCGTGAGCGGTGTATGCATCAGTCTGTCCGGCAAAGAGGAGAGCTTTTCGGTCTCTACCGATGTGACCTTCCGCCCGCTTTCCGAGGCGGAGATCGAAGCCTATATCGCCACCGGCGAGCCAATGGACAAGGCCGGCGCCTACGGCATACAGGAGAAGGGCGGACTGCTGGTAAGCAGCTTCAACGGTGATTTTTTCAACGTTGTGGGTCTGCCCGTGGAGCGCCTTGCACTGGCGCTGGACAAGCTTCTCGGAGGTGAATATTTTGATATTCGGTAGAAAAAAGCCCGCCTCCACCCCCCGCGCCGAGCTGGAGGCTCTCCACGGAAAACGCCTCTCACAGGTGGTTGAGCGCAGCGGCGGACAGGAGCTTGTTCTTGGCCGAAAGGGAGGCATCTCCGTTTCCGACAGCGAGCTTGTCATCGTCTGTGACGGCCGTGAGGTGTTCCGCTGCCGCCTTGAGGGCTGTATAGCTGCCGAGCTTATGAGCCGCAACGGCGTTGACATCAAAGGCACCGCCCCCGACGGCTCCCGCCGCCATGTAGTGGCATACTATTCTAACCTTAGACAATAATCAATTGACAGCTGAAAATTTAAGAGCGACGCGGGCGCACACCTTCATTATCCATTAAAAAAGGCATCTCTGCCGCATTTGCAGCAGGGGTGCCTTGGTTTTTATTGCTATCTTCCGAGGAACTCCGCCAGGAAGTCGTCAAAGGTCTTGCCTTGATCCTTCTTGTCCATGTCCACGTCCTTGAGGCGGGCGGCCGCACCCTCCATTGAATAGGCAAGTGCGAGCGAGTAGCCCCGGTTGTGTATCTCCCATTCGTCTGCCATGTCCTTGGCAGTGCGCCAGCGGGTTATCCTGCCCCGAACCTTGTTGAGCTTCAGCAGCCTTTCGCAGATGATGACCATATCCGCCCGGTTGGTGATCTTGTAGGAATCCACGACCTTCCAGTCGCCGCCGATATAGGGGGTGTATTGTGCGGTAAAGGTCTCGCCGCCGTAGGAGAAGGTGTAGATGTCATCTTCGGTCTCTGTCAGCTCAAGCTCTGTCTCCGACAGGCTGGGCGACTCTCCCGCCGAGGCCTCAAAATACATATCCGCCGCAAAGCTGTAGGCATAGAGCGCTTTCGCCAGCTTGACTAAGCTGTCATCGCTCTCCTCGTCCTCCTCGCTGCTTTTCAGCAGGCTGTAGGCATAGGACAGAGCGCTGAACTTCATTTTGCAGTTTCCCACAACCGCTTCGCGGCTCGCGTTCAGATCGGCGGCCGCTATGTCTGCGGCTTCAATGCAGTACATCCCGTCCCTTTGGAACACCTCCGCAGGGCTGCCGTCGATCGTGGCAGAGCCGGGGTCGCTGTCGAAATACAGTCTGAAGGCGGTCGTTGAGTCAAGCACCAGTGCAGCGCCCAAAAGGTTCACGCCCTCCGGCAGCTCGCCCTCTCTGACGAATTTGTATTTTTCAAGGTCAGCGGCCGATATGTCGGGAAGTATGCTATCCAGCCCCGGGTCGGCAGCATTCCCGAACTGCACCGCCGAATATCTGCCGTAGGTGTCCAGCGCATCCGCCAGCGCCGACAGGTCAGAGCCTGCGTTTTCATTCTCCTTGACCTGCTCGATGTAATCCTTGACGCTGAACTGCGCCCCCTCGTTGCCGTAGGCCGTCCCCGATGCACTGTAGAGCAGGGCGGGCTCTCCGTCCTTTTGAAGGCTTATGCTCACGCTTTCCTCTGTCTGCGCCGGGTCAACAAGATAGGTCAGCTTGTAAAGCCCCGCATATTCCCCCGACGACACCGGCTCAAGCTCCCCGACCTCTGCGGCGGTCTCACCCTTCGGCCCCTCGAGAACTATCCTGTCAAGGCTGTCCGTGTCCTGCAGGTCAAGATAGAAGTTCACACCGATCTCGCCGTTGAGCGTCAGCGATGCCCCCTTCAGAGTATTAACTCCAGCCTCTGCCTCTTCGGCGTGAGCGGTCAGTACCGTCCCTGCAAGGCATACCGAACAGGCAGCGGCGGTTATTCTTTTCAGTAACGATGTCCCAATAAGCATAGCGTTCTCCTTGTCCGCACAATTGATATTACACACATATTATACCACACTCTTCCCACGTTTTCAAGTGCGCTGCGCTAAAAGAAAAAAGAACAAAGAATAATTAAGGAGTCCGCATCGCGGACGATTATCAGAATCATCGCCGGAAGCGATACCTTGTGTATTCTTTATTCTTTCTTCTTTTTTGTTTGTTCTGCTGCAGCTTACCAGTTTTCGTATCTCTGCCCGGTGTGGAGCCCGGTCATTCTCTGCATTTCCTCTTCGGTCAGCTCAAAGTCAAAGCCACTGATGTTTTCAAGGATATGCTCCGGGTCCTGCGACCCGGGTATCGTGATATAGCCCGCCTGCAGATGCCAGCGAAGTATCACCTGTGCCGGGGTCTTGCCGTGAGCCTTCGCTATATCCATTATCGTTTCATTGCCGAACAGATCCTGCGTATGACCTCTTCCGCCGAAGGGATACCACGATTCTACCACCGTTCCGTATTTCTCAACGTCCTTCTTGAACTGTGTGTTCTGATAAAAGGGGTGGTTTTCATTCTGCACCACCGCAGGCTTGATATCGGCCCCGGCCGTTACGCGCTCGTATTCCTCAAGGGTGTAGTAGTTGGATATACCTATCGACCTAAGCTTGCCGTCCCTTACTCCCTGACACAGCGCACTGTACACCTCCGTGTCACCGCTGCCCGATTGGTGTATCAGCATAAGGTCGATGTAATCAAGCCCCAGCCTTTCAAGGGACTCGTCTATGGAGCTGTAAGCCCTGTCGTAGTTGGAGGGCATTACCTTTGTGGTGACAAAGACCTCCTCCCGGGTGACGATGCCCTCGTCTATCGCTCTGCGGATGCCTCTGCCCACGCCTGTTTCGTTGCCGTAATACTGCGCCGTGTCGATAAGCCGATAGCCGTCCTTGAGGGCTGTATATACAGAGGCCTCTGCAGTATCATCGTCCTGCGTCCAGGTGCCGAGGCCTAAGATCGGCATTTCGTACCCGCTGTTGAGCATGACCGTCCCTGCTTGAAGATCGAACACGACACGCTCCTCCTCTCCGTCACTGCTGTCGGCAGTGCTGTCATCGCTGACCCTCTGCTCGCTCTTGCTCTGCACCTGCTCCGGCCGGGAGATGGAGCTTTCCCCGCTGTCACTGCTTTCCCCGCAGGAGCAGCAGATAAGCATAAGCGCTGACAGCAGGGCAGTCCCGGCACGCTTTGCAAGCCTTATCATTTCAGATATTCCCTATAGAACGCTTCAAGCTTGTCAAAGGGGATGACCTTGTTCTCGCCGCCGTCATAAAGGTCGGTATGCGATGCGCCCTCTATCACAAGCAGCTGCTTATTGTCGGTGTATTTGCTGCCCTTTATCATGTTTTCGTAGGCATCCTTACCGAAGTAGAAGGAATGCGCCTTATCACCGTGCATCACCATTACGGCGGAGCGTATCTCGCTGCTGTACTGCAGGATAGGCATATTGATGAAGGACATACAGCCGATCTTGTTCCAGCCGCCGTTTGAGTTGAGCGAGCGGGGGTGATAGCCTCTTTCGGTCTTGTAGTAGGCGTGATAGTCCTTTACAAAGTAGGGCGCGTCCTCGGGCAGAGGATCGACAACACCGCCGCCCAGCTCGTATTCACCCGCCTTGTAATCCTTGATGCGCTGGGCGTTAAGTGCCTGCTTCATCGCAAAACGCTTTTCCTCGCTGTCATCGGCATCAAAGTAGCCCTTAGCATTCACTCTTGTCATATCGTACATGGTGGATGCGACAGTCGCCTTGATACGGGTGTCCAGCGCTGCAGCGTTGAGAGCCATACCGCCCCAGCCGCAGATGCCGAGGATGCCGATACGCTCGGGGTCAACATTCTCCTGTATCGAGAGGAGATCCACCGCTGCGCAGAAGTCCTCTGTGTTGATGTCGGGTGACGCCATATATCGGGGAGTGCCGCCGCTCTCGCCAGTAAAGGACGGGTCGAAGGCAACCGTCAGAAAGCCGCGCTCCGCAAGGGTCTGCGCATACAGACCGCTGCACTGCTCCTTGACCGCGCCGAAGGGCCCGCACACAGCGATAGCAGGGAGCTTTGCGGATGCGTTCTTCGGCGAATACATATCCGCCGCAAGGGTGATGCCGTAGCGGTTGTGAAAGGTCACCTTGCAGTGATCGACCTTGTCGGACTTCGGGAAGGTCTTGTCCCATTCCTGTGTCATGTTGAGCATTTCGTCTTTCATTTCAGATACCTCCGTTATTAAAATTTATGTTCAGCTTAAAACAACAGTTTTTTTCGGTCTCACGGAACGTGAGACTCTGTAGTTTTATTATATCACATTTCCCGCAATATGTAAAATGCCTATTTTAAATAGCCCGCTATGCCCTGTGCGCATGATGCTGCGCCTATTGAAAAATCTGCCTTTTCAGTATATAATATAAACAAGCAGACCGGTTCAAACTAAGGAGGCGTTTTGTATGGAGCTTGATAAAAGGCTTGTAAAGGTCGTACCGTCAGAGAGACAGGTAAGATTTCAGCAGCTGGAGTTTTACGCATTCATTCATTTTACCGTCAACACCTTCACCGATAAGGAGTGGGGCGACGGAACAGAGCTGCCGGATATCTTCGACCCCGCAGCCCTTTGCGGAAAGCCCGCAGAGGGCTGTGACTTTTTCCGGGATATCCTGCTGCCTGCTTAACATTATCATATCAATATGGTATAATAAGGTTTAGTATTTATAATGTATAAATATGGGCACTCAATACCAGATTTTTACAGTCAGTTTCTGAAACAAATAATAAGGAGGTCATTAAATGAGAGCAAGTTCAAGCAGAAAAATACTGGCAGCCTGCCTTGCACTGCTGCTTGTATCGGGAAGCGTACCGGCTGGCCCCGTTGCAGACCTGTTCGGCGGTGCGGCTATCACGGCAAGCGCGGCTAATAGTGGTCGGTGCGGAGAAAACGCAACATGGAGCTTTGACACCACAACATTCACGCTGACTATTTCCGGCACGGGGGATATGGCTGATTATCATTATTTCGAACAAACACCTTGGTATGTTAATAAGATCAGAGACAGTATAACCTCGGTCGTAATTGAAGAAGGTATAACCTCTATCGGTGAAATTGCATTTAGTAAGTGTACAAATCTCGAAAAGGTAGTAATACCGGAGGGCATCACAAGCATCGGCTCGTATGCGTTTAGCGAATGCAGCAAGCTGAAATCGGTAAAGCTGCCGTCCACTCTTAAAATAATAGTCGATAATGCCTTTGCCGAGTCAGCACTGGAATCTATAACGATACCTCCAAATGTTGAAAGCATCGGCAGTAATGCGTTCAAAGGCTGCACAGGCATCACTGATATTTACTTTTTTCAAAACCCGGAATTTCTTTATTGGGATAAAAGCTCCGACGGTGTTGATTTCAAGGAAAATAAAGAGACCGTGTGCCACGTTCCTAAGGCTTATTTCGGTGAATATACAGATAAGTTCGGCAGTGTAAACGTTGAATTCAAAGATGAGGAAAGCGGTCAGTGCGGAGAAAATGCCTATTATATGCTTGACTATGAAAAAGACAAGCTGCTCATCACCGGCTCGGGAGCGATGTATGATTATGAGTATAACACTATGCCGTGGTATGACTGCAAGTTCTATCTCGCCTCTGTTGAGATAGAAAACGGCATTACTTCTATCTGCAACAATGCGTTTAATAGTTTTTTTAAACTGACATCAGTTTCGATACCTAACAGTGTTAAAAGCATCGGCGAATCTGCGTTCGAATCTTGCGGTGATCTGGAATCAGTCGAAATCGGCAGCGGCGTTACAAGCATCGGCGAATCTGCGTTCGCATATTGCATGGGTCTGAAATCAGTCGAAATCGGCAGCGGCGTTACAAGCATAGGCAATTCTGCGTTCCTGAGCTGCTCAAGCCTTAAATCAATCACAATACCTGAAAAAGTTACAAGCATAGGCGAATCTGTGTTCGCATATTGCGAGAGTCTGGAATCAGTCGAAATCGGCAGCGGCGTTGAAAGCATAGGGGCTGAAGCATTCTCTGAGTGCACAAGCCTGACATCGGTTACGATACCCGACAGCGTTAAAAGCATAGACGATCATGCGTTCTATTCCTGCACAAGCCTGACATCAATAACGATACCCGACAGCGTTACAAGCATAGGTGCTGATGCGTTCTTTAGCTGCACAAATATCAAAGATGTTTACTGCTATGCTGCCCCTAAAAACCTGACATGGATCGAGGACGGCTGTGATGATTTCATAAGGGAACCGAATTATACCACCGTCTGCCACGTTCCTGCGGAGTATATTGTTACTGACTATTCAGAAAAGTTCAGCGATGTAAACGTCACATTCAAGTCGGAGGCAATGGGCAAGTGCGGCGACCATGCGACATGGCTCTTAGACACCGACACCGGCCTGCTGACGATCTCCGGCTCGGGCGAGATGTATAGTTATCATATTGGTGAAAACAGTCCGGACTGGTATAGTTTTAAAGAACATATAACCTCTGTTGTAATTGAAGAAGGTATCACCTCTATAGGAAATGATGCGTTTGAAGAATGCACAATCCTTAGCTCGGTAACTATCCCGAACGGCGTTACAAGCATAGGCGATTCTGCATTCTACGGCTGCACCGGTCTTACAACTGTAACTATCCCGGCAAGCGTTACGAAAATTGATAATTCTGCGTTCGCTGGCTGCACAAATATCTCAGATGTTTATTGTTATGTAGCAAACCCGAGCAATCTTACTTGGAATGATGCTTATAACGATTTTATGGAAAACAGAAAGACTGTCTGCCATGTTCCAAAAGGCACATATGATGCTTATTGCAGTAGATTCGGTTATCCCGGTGAAGCCTTCACGGTGTGTGTCACCTTCGCCGACGACATCGTTGACATGGGCGAGGGGCTCGGCGAGCATCTTTACGGACATTCGATCAGCCTTGAGGGCGACATCGGCGTGAACTTCTATTTGGAGCTTTCCGATGAGCTGCTTGCAAGCGAGACCGCCAAAATGGTGTTCACCGTTCCCGACGGCAAAAAGTCTGATTATCAGGAGTTATTCGTCAGCACAGTTATTCAGGACGATAATAACAAGGTCACTCTGAACGGCAAGACCTATTACAAATTCAAGTGCAGAATATCCGCCAAGGATATGGCATCGAACATAACCGCACAGCTCGTTGACGGCGAAAAGTCCGGCAAGGAATATACCTATTCCGTCAGGGAATATGCGGAAAAGATGATCGCTGCCCCGGAAAAATATCTTCCTGAAGATAAGAAAGATCAAGGAGTTGCACTCGTCAAAGCAATGCTCAACTACGGCGCATATTCGCAGAGCTATTTCGGCATCGAAGGAACAGCCGCAAACGCAGGGCTTGACGATGCTGACAAGGCGCTTAATATGACGATCCCTGAGGAGTTCAAGTATAACGATGAAAACACATCTCTCCCCACAGGCGTTACCTTTGAAGGCTCGACGCTCTCGCTGAAGTCTGAAACCACGCTTTCGCTCTACTTCAAGGGGCTGTCTGCGGATACAGAGTTCCATTGCGACGATCATACGGTCGAGACCGATAAGAGCGGCGACTATGTCATAGCGCGTGTAAGAGGCATCAACGCCAAGGATCTTGAGAACGATCTGACAGTTACGATCAAGGGCGATACCAACCTTTCAGTAAAATACAACCCGATGACCTATTGCTACAACGTTCAGCAAAGCAGCACCGCTAAAACAGAATTGAAGAATGTATGCCATGCGCTGTATGAATACGCTGAAGCTGCAAGACTGTACTTTAATAACTAAGGAGTAAAATGCTGTGGAAAAGAAAGAATACACCCCGGTAGAAATTGAGATCATCAAGTTCAATACGGCTGATATCATTGTTACAAGCGGTGGTGACGGCGATGAAACAGAATTTATGCCCAATCCCATAACCAAACAGTAATCACTGATCAGACGATCGGCGGATAGTCAAGGCTATCCGCCGATGCTTTCACGCGCCTTGCGCAAAGTATCTCGGTTCGCATAATACTTCCGTCCCGAGAGCGAGTAAGAATTCACGATGATGTGATTGTGAACGTGCGACTTATCCACATGGGTAGCGATGACCGCCTGCACCTCGTCACCGAAATTCTTGCGGACAAATGTCATGTCCTCCGTGACCGTGTACGGGAGGCATAGCCCTGTAGTTTGATTAACTGTAATTATTGCTTTATGCGTCCAGTTTTTCGTTGAGCATCTTCACCAGCTCGTCTGCATCAACACCGTGAACTGCCGCTGCCTGCTCGATCGTTTCCATCTGCGAAGCAGGGCAGCCGAGACAATGCATACCTATCCCCATAAGTACGGGTGCGGCTGCGTCCATGTCAATACTGAGAAGCTCACCGATCATTGTTTCCTTTGTTACCTGTGCCATAAAATTTACCTCCTGAAATTTATAATATATGTGCCTGTGTCAGCACATCTTTGACTGTATTTACCGGAATGATCGTCAGATCATTCTTTACCTCATCAGCAACATCCTCCAGATCCTGCGTGTTTTCGGAAGGAATAAACACCTTCGATACACCTGCACGCTTCGCCGCCATGAGCTTTTCGGGCAGACCGCCTATCGGCGATACCACGCCCCTCAGCGATACCTCGCCTGTCATCGCAAGCTGCGGACTTACGGAATGCCCTGTCACCAGAGAGGAAAGAGCAGTTGTCAGCGTGATGCCTGCGGACGGACCGTCCTTTGGTACTGCGCCGTCGGGAACGTGAATATGCAAGTCATTCTTGTCAAACATCTCTGCCTTGTCGGGGAACATCGACTTGACAAGACTCACTGCTATCTGTACCGATTCCTTCATCACGTCACCGAGCTGACCCGTGACAGTGACCTTTCCGCTGCCCTTTGTGAACAACGTTTCGATGTAAAGTATATCGCCGCCCGCCTGTGTCCACGCAAGACCGGTAACAACGCCCGGTGTACTGTTTTCAAGTGTGACCTCGTGACGTATCGGCTTGCGGTCAAGGTATTCTCTTAGCTGTTCCTTTTGGACTGTAAGCTCCTCGGTGTCGCCTTGAATGAGCTTTACCGCCGCTGTCCTGCAAAGGGTATCAAGCTGTCGCTTCAGACCTCGTACCCCTGCCTCCATTGTATAATCGGAGATAATGGTGTGCATCGTATCTTCCGGGATATGGATATGTCCTGCTTTGATGCCCGCACTTTCCTCAGCCTTTGGAAGAAGATGCTTAACAGCGATATGATATTTTTCCGTTTCGGTATAACCCGAAAAATGAATGACCTCCATTCGGTTCAAAAGTGGTTCGGGGATCGTGTCGAGGGTATTTGCTGTACAGATAAAAAGAACATCTGACAGATCAAAGGGGACATTCAGATAGTGGTCTGTAAATGTATTGTTCTGCTCAGGGTCAAGGACTTCAAGCAGTGCAGCCGCCGGGTCGCCGTTGTAGGACTGCGACAGCTTGTCGATCTCATCAAGCACCATGACGGGATTGCTGACTCCTGCCTTTGAAATACCGTCCATGATCCTGCCGGGCATAGCTCCGATGTAGGTACGGCGGTGACCTCTGATATCAGCTTCGTCACGCACTCCGCCGAGACTTACTCTGACATATTCACGTCCAAGCGCTTGCGCAATGCTCTTGCCGATACTCGTCTTGCCCGTACCGGGTGCGCCCACAAAGCAGAGAATTGAACCTGACTGTGTTTTTTTCAAATCAAGCACAGCGATCTGCTGAATGATACGCTGCTTGATCTTTTTCAGACCGTAGTGGTCGGAATCCAGTATCTCCTGGGCTTTGGCAAGGTCGATTTGATGAAACTCCTCTCTCTTCCATGGCAGCTTTACAACAAAGTCCACATAATCATAGAGCATTGCATACTCCTGTGACTGTTCACCTTCGTTTTTCATACGGCTGATGATCTTGCGGACTTCCTTTTCAGCTTCCTCATCCATGCCGGAGGACTCCACTGCCATTTCCAGCTTTCTCAGATCTGAAACATTTTCGGGGTGAAGCTCGTCCAGCTCGTTTTGCAGATATGCGATCTGCTTTTTGATCGCCGATTCACGGTAAATCTTCTGATAGTCCTGCTCACGCTTCTCCTGTCCCTCACCGAAAAGCCTTGCAGATTCAAGGGATTCATAGATCGTGCGCTCGATCATTTCAGCACGCTTTTTCAGGCTGTCCTCTTTCAAAAGCGCGTACT
>JAFSSS010000058.1 GCA_017450925.1 Ruminococcus sp.
ATTAACAAAGATAAGGAGACCGCAGACTACTGAAATAATACGTCTTGTAATTTTCAACTCTGCGGCCTCCTTTCATCTTTAGTTAGTCTTTTTTAGTTAGTCTTTTGGGTTAGGGTCTTGGTGTGGGGATCAAGTGCCGGAGCCGGGGGTTACGGCAGTAGCGTTCCATGTAGGCTTACCGTCAGCTGTAGCAACGCTTGCATTTTCATTCAGCGTCTTAGCTGTTGTATCACCATAGGTACCGTCTTCTTTCTTCTCGACCTGAACGCTTGTAAGAGCGGCAGTCAGATCAAAGGTAAGTTCAGTGTAAGCACCGCTTACAACCGTTTCGTCCAGCTTAACGGAGTCAACGAGCTTTGCAGTCGTAGCACCGGCTGCGATCTTATCATTATAATAGAACCAGCCGTTTTCGGTCTTGGTATCATTATTTCCCGAATCATTCAGATAAGTCCAGTTCGCAGCATAATCATCGTCGAGCTTGATATCTATAATGATGTTGTCCTTTGCAGTAGAGGTATCTCCGTCTGCTCCGCCGTAGGTAAGCTTGATCGTCTTGGTATTAGCATCAAGAACAGCAGTGGTGTTCTGAGCTGAAATCGCCGGCAGATCCTTTATAGCAGCCAGCTTGACAGCGGTTATCTGATTAGCTGTCGGAACACTGTCTGTTACGCCCTGCAGGCCAACAATATCAACTGTTACAGAACCCTCGTCATCGATCACTGTGTTGAGCTTGTAATAATCAGTGCCGTTAAAATAATAACCGCTGAATGAATATTTCGGAGTTTCAGAAGCCATATCCTCGATCTGGCGGCGGAAAATGTAAAGACCTGCTGTTTGAGGTGTATAGTTTTTAGAATTTACCAAAACCGCACCGTCTCTGAACTCGGCATCGGCTTTCCCGTCGTTTGTCTCTTGTGCTGTACCGTCAACATTGATCTTGGTATCATTTTCTGAAACAGCAGTCCCGGCAAGAACAACAAGCTCACCAGTCTGATATGTTTCTCTCCAGTTTTGCTTTGTGGTGTCGATCTTGATAGCGTTTTCGGGAACAGTTGTCGCAATAGCCACACCGGCCGGATCAATAGCCTTGCCCTTGAGAGCATAGGAGAGCTTCATCCTCATGTACGCATCAATATTTCCGGTATTGACCGCCGAAACGTCCTTGTTGATCTCCTGTCCCGGTGTCCAGTCCTCGGGAGGGGTAAAATCTTCCGTAATGGAAACGCCGTAGTCAGCCTTTGCGGTCAGACGGTTGGTCACCTCATCCTTGCTCGTGAACCACGCAAAGGTGGAGCCGGCAACGATAGTGGCCGCTACAATAACAGAAGCTATCAGGACACGCTTTTCACGGCTGGACTTTTTCTTTCTTGTAGTCATTATCTTTTCTTCCTTTCATAATAATTTTATATGGTCAGACCTTACCTTCGGGCGGAGCCTCTTCAGCTGTATGCTCTTCGGCATCAGCCTCTGCAGGTGCCGCCTCGGAGGGCTCCTCCGCGGGTGCATCCTTTTCGGCGTTCTCCTCCGCAGAGCTGTCCTCACCCTTGGCAAGGTATATACCCATAAGCTTGAAAAAGACGAAGATCAGTATGATGATTGGTACTATAAAATACCACCTTAGCTGAACGAACCTTACAACATATCCCAGCTTTGGGATGCTGAACTTAACAGGCCCTATCACGCGGTCTTCGTCAATAAGGAACGAATCCTCACTGTCATTCGCATCACCCTTTGTCCTAAAGCAGGTAACGCCCGTTCCTTGATAATCCACCAGCTTTTCTGTGACCCGGTGGGTCAGATAGGCCTCGCTGTCCGACGAGGGGTTGAATGTGATGACATCGCCGACGTTGATATTATCGGCGCTCTCTATCTTAACGAATACCATATCGCCCACGTTGTAGGCCGGCTCCATTGACGGAGTAAGAACCGTGTAGTAGCGGTATCCGAAAAGAGACTTATCGGGCGTCCTTGAGGACGCAAACAAAAGTGCGGCTATTATTATGCCGGCAGCGAACAGATATATAAGCACTGTTCTGACTATCTTCAGCACAGTATAGCCTCTGTTCTTCGGCGGGTCCTTGTTGGTAGCCATATTATCCTCTCCCATGATCCGTTGCTGATACAGGCAACTGTATCATATTACTTGTTTCCCTGCTCGCCCCTCTAACGGCATTCCGCCGTCAAAAGGGTATAGTTCACTATTCTATTGTAAATTATATTATAACACATATATGTACCTGGTGTCAACAAAAAGCCGTTTTGTTTTATGATTTAACTATTGTTTTTGTAAGAATAATCCAAAAATACATGACAGTATTTTGCCTTTATGTCATCAAAAACAGCGTCCTGCCGCAAACGTTCGCTCCTGCCTCTTGTTTTCAAGGACAATTCAGTAATATATATTGACAAATTCGGCAGACGGGTGTATAATACAGTTAGTTTCTGCTAACCAACTACAACGATATGGGGTGTTTAAATGAATAATGCAGTTGAATTTAAGGATGTCGTAAGGATATTCGGCAAGGGCGACGGACAGCAGATCGCCGTTGACCATGTCAGCTTTACGATCGAGGAGGGCGAGTTCGTAGTCATACTCGGGCGCTCCGGCGCGGGGAAATCCACCGTGCTGAATATGCTCGGCGGCATGGATAAGCCCACCGAGGGGCAGGTCTTTGTCGGAGGGCAGGAGGTCTCGGCAATGAACGACAGCCGCCTCTCACAGTTCAGAGCCGACACGATAGGGTTCATCTTTCAGTTCTATAATCTGATACCCGGGCTTACAGCCTATGAAAACGTGGCGCTCGTAAAGGATATCAAAAAGGACTGCCTCGATGCCGGCGAGATGCTTGAGCGCGTGGGGCTAAGCGATCAGAAGAACAAGTTCCCCTCACAAATGTCCGGCGGACAGCAGCAGAGGGTCTCGATCGCAAGGGCGCTTGCCAAAAACCCGAAGATCATACTGGGCGACGAGCCTACGGGCGCACTCGACTCCGAAACGGGTCTTGTGGTGCTGGAGATGCTGCAGAAGCTTTCCGCCGAGGAGGGCAACACCGTTATCCTCGTTACTCACAATGCAGATATCGCCAAGTGTGCTAATAAGGTGATACATATGCGCAACGGCAGGATAAAGTCAATAAAGACAAACGACACTCCCCTCTCCGTCCACGAGATCGAATGGTAAGGGGGAGAAGTGATGCTAAGGCGAAAAATGCTCCGGGATATAAGGAGCAATCTTGCACAGTTCCTTTCCGTGTTCATACTTGCTGCGGTGGCGATGTGGTGCTACACCGGCTTTCAAGCAAATGTCATCGGCGGCACAAGGGCGCGGGAGGAATTCAATAAGACCACCAATTTCTCTGACGGCTGGATCTACGGCGCTGCCTTTACCGGCGAGCAGGCCTCTGCCGTGGCGAGGATCGGCGGCATCAGCGATGTTCAGCTTCGCACGGAGATCCTCGGCAAGGCGGACGAAAAATACAACACCGCCGAGCTGTACTGCTATTTTCAAGACTCGCAGACAGTGACAAAGCCCTACACAATGGAGGGCGCCGGCTATGACCCCGCTGACACGGAGGGTGTCTGGCTTTTCTATCGGTTTGCAGATGCATGGGGTATAAAGGTCGGTGACAGCTTCACCTCTCACGCCTTCGGGCAGGATATCACCAAGACCGTCAAGGGACTGGTGACCACCCCCGAATACGAATTTGCCTGCGCCTCCACCGATGCGGACACCGATTTTCACAATATAGGCTTTGCATATATGTCGGTAAATGTGCTGCCGGAGGGGTCAAGAGACTATAACGAGATCGTCTTTACCTGCGGCGACGACCCGCTGAAGCTTGAGGATGAAATATCCTCGGCGCTCGGGGGCAGATATGCCTTCCTTGCCGACCGCAAGAGCATCGACGGCTATAACCGCCTTACCGACGAGCTTGATCAGCACGACAGCTTCTCTTATGTGTTCTCGGCGGTATTCGTGGCTATCGCTCTGCTGGTGATAACCACCACCATGAAGCGTATGGTAGCCCGCCAGCGCACGCAGATAGGCACTCTCAACGCTCTCGGAATGAAGAACCGCAAAATAATGACCCACTACCTAAGCTTCAGCGTTATCATCTCGGCGCTCGGGTGCCTTGCGGGAGTGGTGCTGGGCATCTTCACCTTCGGCAGGATGATGGTGAACCTGTTCAGCGACTTCTACTCCCTGCCGGGCTGGGAGCCGGGCTTTGATTACAAGAGCATCCTGCTCTCACTTATAATAATACTGATATGCGCTGCCGCTGCATTTTTGAGCTGCCGCATGATATTGAAGATACATCCCTCGGAGGCGCTCCGTCCCGCAGCCGCCAAGACAGCCAAGCCCTGTATTTTTGAAAAGCTCCCCTTCTGGAACAGGCTGGGCTTTACTGTAAGATACGATCTGCGGGACATCGCACGTTCAAAGCTTCGGGCGATAATGGGCATCTTCGGAACGATGATGGGCATGGTCATCATGACACTCGGCATCGGCGCCTATGACACGCTGGGCTATGTTAAGGACTGGTATTTCGGAGACATACAGAACTATGAAAGCCAGGTGCTTTTCAAGGACAGCTGCACCCCGGAGGAGGCCTTCGGCATAGCAGACACCTATACCGGCGAGCTTATCTCTGCCGACCTTATCTCTATCGCTGCCGAGGGTCATCCGACCTCGGACGACATAGTGAGCTGCAAGCTCACCGTGACCGAGGGCAAGGGGCTGTTCCAGATATCGGACGAGGAGCTGAACGTAACGCAGCTTGAGCCGGGAACGGTGGCCGTCACCATGAAGCAGGCTAAAAGGCTGGGGCTGAAAAAGGGCGACACGGTATATTGGAAGCGTTCCTCCGACAGCGAATGGAACCAAAGCAGGATCGGCTTCATATCCCGCCACCCCTCGGTCATGGGCATAACCATGCTTAGAACGGATTACGAGGCAATGGGCTTTGAGTTCAAGCCGCAGATGCTGGTATCAAAGCAAGGCTGCGAGGGTGCCGAAAAGCTGGACTTCGTCTCGGCTGTACACAGCAAGAGCGACCTGCGGGCAGCCTTTGACAAGAGCATGGAGGTCATGGATCTGCTGGTTTACTTCATGGTGTTCTTTGCCTGCCTGCTGATAATCGTGGTGCTGTACAACTCGGGGAACCTTTCCTTCAACGAGCGGGAAAAGGAATTTGCCACACTGAAGGTGCTGGGCTTCAAGACCTCGGCGATCAGACGGCTGATCTCGGTTCAGAACCTCTGGCTCTCGGTGATAGGCGTTCTCCTCGGGATACCCCTCGGGCAGGCCCCGCTGCAGGCTATGATGGACTCCAACGGAGACCAGGTCGATTGGCCCTGCTATATCAGCCCGGTGACATACGTTATCGCCGCTGCCTTTGTAATGGGCGTTTCGGTCATCGTGGGCTTTATGTTCCAGAAAAGGATAAAGAAGATAGATATGGTCGAGGTGCTTAAAGGAATGGAATAAGCATCTGTGCCGGGAATGGAATAAGCATCTGTGCCGCGGAGTTGACAAATACTGTATTAAGAGGTATAATAAATTGATCCCAATTCGGTAAGTGTATCGCTTACAGTTGATAATGGATAGTTGACAGTTGATAATTAAAGGAGCGCCTTCGGCGCGGGAGCGAATGGACATAACGCGCCCTGCGGGCGCTCCTTCATTGTGAATTGTGCTTTGAAAAGGTCATTTGCAGCAATAAGCATCGCAATTGGGATGTATAATATACATAGGGGTGGTATCATGACAAAAATGTATCAAGTCTCGACACTGCAGGCGCTGGCGCTGGGCTATTCAAAATCTGTCATCACGGTCGGAGAGCTGCTGAAGCACGGCGACACCGGGCTGGGTACCTTTGAGGACGTAAACGGTGAAATGATAGTGCTGGAGGGACACTGCTATCAAGCCAACGAGAACGGAAATGTCACAGAGGCCGAGGACTCTGCCGGCGTTCCCTTTTCTTCGGTGACGCTTCTCAAGGACGGCAAACGCTCCGAGCTTGGCGAGAACCGCAGCATTGATGACCTGAAGACCGTGCTTACACAGAAGATCGAGGAAAACTTCGGGCTGAACAGTATGCATATCGTCCGTATCGACGGGAGCTTCCGCAAGGTCAGCGCCCGCTCCGAGTCCGGCTATAAGGCTCACCACGTTTCGCTGAAGGATGCCTTGAGCGTAACGCAGAAGGATTTCTTCTTTGAGGATATCAGCGGCACACTGGTGTGTGTTTATTATCCCGATTATATGGACGGCATCAATGCCGCAGGCTGGCATCTGCATTTCATCTCGGACGACAGGCGCTTCGGCGGACACGTTTTCGATATCGACATGATCTCCGGAACTGCCGAGGAGTGCAAGATAAACTCCATTGAGATCCAGCTCCCGAGAGAGCCCAGCTTTGATACCTACTCTCTGAAGCAGGCTTCAAATTCGGAGATAAAATCCGTCGAGCAGGGCAAGAAATAACTCCGGCGCTAAACGCACCGGCTTGCAGTTGATAATGGATAGTTGACAGTTGATAATGAAAGGAGCGCCGGAGGCACACTCCTTAATTATCAACTGTTAATTGTCAATTATGATAAGCCGGCTCTTGACAAAACCGCGGGGATAGTGTATAATGTTAATTTGATAGTATAACCCCAAAAACGATTATAAAGGAGTAAAAAGCTATGGCAAACACCATTTCAAAAGCAGGATTCCAAAGACTCAAGGAGCAGCTTGAATATCTCAAAAACGTCCGCAGAGGCGAGGTCGCCGAGAATCTGAAGATCGCACGTTCCTACGGAGACCTTTCCGAAAACGCCGAGTATGACGAGGCTAAGAACGAGCAGGCTATCCTCGAGGGGCAGATCGCGGAAATGGAGCAGATACTTGCTACCGCTATCGTTGTCGATGACGACGATATCTCGGTGGATGAGGTCGGCATCGGCTCTATCCTCAAGCTGCGCAATCTGGAAATGGATGAAGTGGAACAGCTCCAGGTAGTAGGCTCCACCGAGTCTGACCCCGATAATATGCGCATCTCTGACGAGTCCCCTATCGGCAAGGCTGCCCTTGGCAAAAAGGTGGGCGACGTGTTTGAGGTCGAGGTACCCGACGGCCTTATCAAATTTGAGGTGCTGGAGATCTCCAAGTAATATAAGTCATCATCTGCAAGAACGCATCTCACTCCTGCGTGGGGTGGGATGCATTTTCAGTATATATGTTTTAGGAAAGGATGTTTACGGATGAGCGAAGTCAAGGAAAATGCCGCTGCCGAGGAAGCCGCCGAGCTTACCCAGGAGGAGGTAAACGAGTACAAGAGAATAAGAATGGAAAAGCTGGACGCTCTCAAGGCAGAGGGTCTGGATCCCTTTGAGATAACAAAATATGACGTCACCGCCAGCTGCGAGGAGGCTAAGGCACAGTACGAAAAGCTGGAGACCGGGCTGAAGGAAAAGGCAGGCGAGGACGAGGAGGCTCTGAAGGCTCTGCTGGAGGAGAATAAGGTGAACGTGTCTGTCGCCGGAAGGATAATGTCCAAGAGAATGATGGGCAAGGCCGCCTTCCTCGACCTTAGAGACAAGAGCGGCAAGCTGCAGCTTTATGTGCGTCTCAACGAGGTCGGCAAGGAGGACTTCGACCGCTACATCAAGAAAGGCGATATCGGCGACATCGTAGGCATCAGCGGCTTTGTGTTCAGAACGAAAATGGGCGAGATCTCCGTCCACGCACAGAGCGTTAAGCTGCTCTCCAAGAACCTGCTCCCGCTGCCCGAAAAGTGGCACGGCCTCAAGGATCAAGACACCCGCTACCGCCAGCGCTATACCGACCTTATCTGCAATCCCGAGGTCAAGGATACATTCATCAAGCGCTCAAAGATAATCGCCGCTATCCGCCGCTTCCTGGATGCCCGGGGCTTTATGGAGGTGGAGACTCCAATGCTGGTATCCAATGCCGGAGGCGCCGCCGCAAGACCCTTTGAGACCCACTATAACGCCCTCGACGAGGACGTTAAGCTCCGCATCAGCCTCGAGCTTTATCTGAAAAGACTTATCGTCGGCGGACTTGAAAGAGTTTACGAGATCGGCAGGGTTTTCCGCAACGAGGGCGTTGATGCAAGACATAATCCCGAGTTCACACTTATGGAGCTTTATCAGGCCTACACCGACTACCACGGCATGATGGAGCTGACCGAGAATATGTTCAGACATATCGCCGAGGAGGTCTGCGGAACTACTACTATCCCCTACGGCGATCTGATGATCGACCTCGGCAAACCCTTTGAGAAGATGACTATGATCGAGGCTGTAAAGAAGTACTCCGGCGTGGATTTCAGCGAGGTAAAGACCGTCGAGGAGGCTCGCGCACTTGCCAAGGAGCATCACGTCGAGTTCGAGGAGCGCCACAAGCGGGGCGATATCCTCAATCTGTTCTTCGAGGAGTTCGTCGAGGAGCATCTGCTCCAGCCTACATTTATCATGGATCATCCGATCGAGATCAGCCCCTTGACCAAGAAAAAGCCCGGCAACCCGGACTATGTTGAGCGCTTTGAGTTGTTCATCAACGGCTGGGAAATGTGCAACGCCTATTCCGAGCTGAACGATCCTATCGACCAGAGGGAGCGTTTCAAGGCGCAGGAGGAGGCTCTTAGCCAAGGAGACGAGGAAGCCAACCGCACCGACGAGGACTTCCTCCGCGCACTGGAGATAGGAATGCCCCCCACAGGCGGCATCGGCTACGGCATCGACCGACTGGTGATGCTCATGACCAATTCCCCGGCTATCAGAGATGTTCTGCTGTTCCCGACGATGAAGTCGATAGACTAAAAACGCCCCTATTTTCAAGGCTTTTGAACATTCGGTATGGTGTTTTGACACCAATTTGACACCAATTTTTTGAGAATTGCAAAAAGGGTCTTGGTATAACATAATAAAATTTACTCCCGAAGTTGACTTGTGGTGTCGGCTTCGGGAGCTATTTTATATGTATTAGTTTTTCTCTGCAATGTTCACTATCTTCTTGCCCTGTTTCTCAGCATATTGTATTGTGCGGTATGCTCCACCGCTTTTGTGCTGAATACAGCACACTACAAGGTCTGCTCGGTCTATCATGCTCCGATTGCGGATTTGGATACTCCTAATGTGTTTGTTTATAGGAACAGCTCTCGTCATATCGGCGGGTGCTGTTTCGGTTTTCTTTGACTTTTGAGGAAACGCTTTTGGCGATGATCTTTATTACCGTCCGTCAAAGGGACAGCTTGTTTATTCTTTTTTGCAGGCTCGGACATTTGTAAACGCAAGAACACTTCTGCCGTGAAACAGCAGAAGTGTCCGAATAAAGTCTTTTTATTACGTCCGCGCTTTATCAGTCGTGATCCTTGATGTGCTGGACAAGGCTGATAGCAAAGCCGGAGGGAGAGAACATGGTGGCTGACTTTGAACTCTTGGCGTCAACAGTCCTGTCGCCGCGGTTGTTCTTGAAGCCGTGCCGGATAAGGATGTCATAAGCCTCCTCAAAGTTGTCAACGTTCATTCTGATGAACATCATATCCTGCGGCAGCTGCTTGACATCGCCGATATCAAGGCGGAAGCCGTTGGGATCCTTCATGTCAACGGCGTTCATGTCGGTGCCGTCGATGTTCTTGACATGGTGTCTCTGCTCAAAGCCCAGCTCCTCAAAGAGCTTTACCAGCTCCTCGCACTTGGAAGTTGCAATGATAGGGTTGAAGGATGTGATCTTCATAGTATTTTTTCTCCTGTATTATCCGTCTTTTCTGATATGCTCGACAAGGCTGATAGTAAAGCCGGAGGGCGATACCATCATGGTAGCCTTAGAGGAGCCGGTATCGGTCACCTTGGTGCCCTGTGCATTCTTGAAGCCGCGGGCGGTAAGGAATTCGTAGGCCTCGTCAAAATCCCGGACGTTCATTCTGATAGAGGTGATGTCCTGCGGAACGGAGTCTGTCTGGGTGATATCAACGTGGAAGCCGTTGGCATCCTTCATGGAAACGGAAACGATGTCCTTGCCGTTGATGCCGGTCTTCTGATGTCTTCTCTCGAAGCCCAGAGCCTCAAAGAGCTTGATAGTCTCCTCGGCGTTCTTGGTGATGATAAGCGGGTTGAACGATGTGATCTGCATAACTTTTCCTCCTTAATAATCAGTCATGATCCTTTATATGGTGGCAGAGATCGAAGCCGAAACCGGTAGGTGATACCATCATAGCAGATTTGGATGCCTTTGTCTCGACGATCCTTCCGGAAACGTTCTTAAAGCCCTTGTCGGTAAGGAACTTGAAAGCCTCGTCAAAGTCATCGACATTCATCCTTATCAGAGTGATATCCTGCTTGGTGTTCGGTGCGTCGGCAACATCCACCTTAAAGCCGTTTGCATCCTTCATTGTGTAATTGGTGACGCCGATGCCGCCAACATCCTTGTTGATGTGCTGCTTCTCAAAGCCCAGAGCTTCAAAAAGCTTTACGGTGTCCTCGCCCTTGCTGGTAACAATAAGTGGATTGAACGATGTGAATTTCATGATATTTCCTCCTAATTCTCAATCATGGTCTCTTATATGCTCAACGAGGTTTATGACAAACCCCGTAGGTGCCCTTAAAACTGCCGACTTTGAGCTTGGGGTCTTAACATAGCTGCTGCCGTAGAAGTTTTCAAAGCCGCGGGACATGAACAGCTCATATGCCTCTTCAAAATCCCTTACATTTATTCGGATAGCTGAAACGTCCTGCGGAAGCTCTAGATCGGACTGTGAAACGTCGAGGTGAAAGCCGTCGGCGTTCTTCATGACCGTGCCCTGTGCGTGTCTGCTGCCAATGTCCTTTTTGACGTGGCGCTTTTCAAAGCCAAGCTCTTCAAAAAGCTTGATGATGCTCTCGGCATCCTTGGTTATTATCATCGGGTTGAATGCTGTGATCTTCATAGATGCATCTCCTATTTTTTGTTATCCCGCATTAACAGGATGCTATTATTATAACACGTTGTTAAAGAAAAATCAATATCTTTTTACTTATTTTACAAAAAATATTTCAGCTAACAGTCTTTGTTGTGAAAAGTACATAAATACATCCGGCCGGAGGAACGGGCGGATATGCCGTACCGGCGCTGTTTGGGGGCAGTGGGTTGTCCCGGCAGAGGTGTGATTTTCCGGTCGTCTCAAAAATTTAAACTGTGACAGAGAAGATTACATTTTTGTTATATTGCCATATTCTGACAGTTCACTGCCGGCAGGAATAATGTTCTGATGAAAAAAAGGGCTGACTGCAGCGATTGGATTTGTGCAAAATACCCTTTGAAAAGCCGGCGGATATCTGATATAATATAAGCATAACGAGCAGCGTTCCAGCGTAAGTCCGGTTATCGCTGCCCGTTATTTTTATGTCCGAATGAAAAACAGCGTGCAGCGTCAAGCGATAACAGGCTTACGGCTGCACGCTGTATTTATTTGGGAGGAACAATATGGAACAGACCGCAAATCAATTCTTAGGGCGCGAGCCTGTGGGCAGGCTGATGAAAAAATACGCCGTGCCCTGCATCATATCCCTGCTGGTGGGGGCGCTTTACAACATCGTTGACCAGATCTTTATTGCCAACGCAAGCTATCTCGGCTCCTACGGGAACGCCGCAAACACCGTAGTTTTTCCGCTTACGGTCATAGCGCTTGCGATCGCCGTTATGATCGGCGACGGCTGCTGTGCATTCGTCAGCCTCAACCTCGGAATGGGTGAAACGGACAGGGCAAGAAAGAGCGTGGGCAGCTCTGTTGTCATGACGGTGGTCAGCAGTCTGCTGCTCTGCGCCGTGTATCTGATATTCAGTGACGGTATTTTGGCTATGTTCGGCGGAAGGGTCAACGAAGAGACCTTCAGCCTCTCAAAGGAATATTTCTTCTATATCTCGCTGGGCATTCCCTTTTATATGTTCGGGCAGGCGATGAACCCCGTTATCCGTGCGGACGGCAGTCCCAAGTTCGCTATGCTCTCCACGCTGGCGGGGGCGGTGCTGAACATGATACTTGACCCCATATTCATTTTTGCCTTCAAGTGGGGGATGAGGGGTGCGGCGATAGCAACCGTCATCGGGCAGATCGTGACGGCAGCGCTGGCGGTATGGTATCTCTGCAATATGAAGCTTGTGAAGCCCGCGAAGGCCGATCTGAAGCCCGATGCCGGCATAATCCGACGGACGCTGGTGCTGGGGCTTACCAGCTTTCTCTCACAGATCTCCCTTGTGGCGGCAATGGCGGCTATCAACAACATGATCCGCAAATACGGAGCAATGGACGATATCTTCGGTCTGGAGCAGTATGCACAGATACCCATGGCGGTGGTGGGCATCGTGATGAAATTCTTCCAGATAGTTATCTCTGTCGTGGTGGGAATGGCGGCAGGCTGCATACCTATCGTGGGCTTTAATATGGGTGCCGGATACAAGAGCCGTGTGCGGGAGCTGTTCACGAAGCTGCTGATAGCAGAGGCATCCGTGGGCGCTCTGGCGCTTATCCTTGTGGAGCTGTTCCCCCGTCAGCTTATCGGCATATTCGGCGCTGCCAACGAGAGCAGCTACTATACCGTTTTTGCCGTTCACGCCTTCCGCATCTATCTCTGCATGATGATATTTGCCTGTGTGAACAAGGCCTGCTTTATCTTCCTGCAGGCTATGGGCAAGGCGGTGGCATCGACAGCGCTTTCCATGATAAGGGAGATAGTTTTCGGCGTAGGCTTTGCGCTGATACTGCCGCTGTTCTTCGGGCTGGACGGAGTCCTTTATTCGATGCCGGTATCGGATATCCTTACCTTTGCGGTGGCGCTGTTCCTTATCGTCAGCACCTACAGGCAGCTTGGGAGCGCGGATGCCGGATGAATAGGATCCCGACACGGTGTATATTGGTTTAATCGACAGGTTGTAATTTATGCACAATGCACAATGAAGGAGCGCCCGCAGGGTGCGGGAGCGAATGGGCATCCGTGCGCCAAAGGCGCACTCCTTTGACAGTGCATTGTGCATCGTGCATTGTGCATTGAAATAGGCTGTCGTTTTAGATAAACAAGGCGCTTGGAAATTGTAGGATATAACAATTTTTGAAAAAAAGTGCTGTATATATTGACACGGTGTCAGAATAGTGCTATAATGTCTATAGTGACACGATGTCAGAATAGCTGACAGGGGTCACTCCCATGAATTAAAGGAGGTGGTCTGACAATGCCGAAAGCCTCACCCGAGCTTACAGCCTCGCGCAAGGAGGAGATCGTGAACGCCTGCGAAAAGCTGTATGAGACCATGAGCTTCAAGGAGATAACCATTAAGGATATCGGCGCTGTCACGTCATTTACAAGAACGTCGATCTACAATTATTATCAGACGAAGGAGGAGATCTTCTTAGCCCTTATGCAGCGCGAATACGAGCGCTGGGCGGAGGAGATGAATACCCTTGCGGACACAAACGAGGCCATGACGGCCGAGGAGTTCGCAGCGGCTCTCGGTCACTCTCTTGAAAGCCACTGCCAGCTGCTGAAGCTGCTGGCGATGAACCATTACGACATGGAGGAAAACTCCCGCCCCGAGCGGCTGACGGAATTCAAGGTCGCCTACGGCGCATCCCTCGATGCGGTGAGGGGCTGCGTGAAAAAGTTCTTTCCTGCCGCCGACTGCGAAAGCTTTATATTCGTGTTCTTTCCGTTCCTGTTCGGCGTTTATCCCTATTCGGTCGCAACCGAAAAGCAGCTTTCCGCAATGCGAGAGGCTAAAATGGATTTTAGGATGCACAGCATATATGAAATAATACATTCCTGCGTTCTGCAGCTTTTGGGAGGTACAAAATGAAATACACAAAACTCGGACGGTCAGACCTTAACGTTTCACGCATATGCATGGGCTGCATGGGCTTCGGCGATGCAGGCAGCGGACAGCATTCATGGACGCTAGACGAGGAGCATAGCCGGGAGATAATAAAGCGGGGGCTTGAGCTGGGAGTGAACTTTTACGATACGGCGATAGCCTATCAGTCGGGGACCAGCGAGCAGTATGTCGGCAGAGCGCTCCGGGAGCTTGCAAAGCGGGACGAGGTGGTCGTGGCAACGAAATTCCTGCCGCGGACTCCTGCAGATATCGAGGCGGGCATCAGCGGTCAGCAGCACATCGAGCGCATGATAAACAAGAGCCTTGAAAACCTCGGAATGGACTATGTTGACCTCTACATCTATCATATGTGGGACTGGAACACTCCTGTCTATGATATCCTTGAGGGACTGAACAGAGTCGTCAAGGCTGGCAAGGCAAGATACATCGGCATATCCAACTGCTATGCGTGGCAATTGGCAAAGGCAAATGCGCTGGCTGAAAGGGAGGGGTTTGCAAAATTCGTCTCCGTTCAAGGACACTATAACCTTATCTTCCGCGAGGAGGAGCGGGAAATGACTATGCTCTGCGAGGAGGACGGCATTGCGATGACGCCCTACAGCGCTCTTGCCAGCGGCAGGCTCGCACGTCTCCCCGGGGAGACCTCAAAGCGTGCCGAGGAGGATGCCTATGCCAAATTCAAGTACGATGCCACCAAGGAGCAGGACGAGGTCATCATCAGAAGAGTAGCGGAGCTGGCAGAAAGGCACGGCGTTTCCATGACCGAGGTCTCTCTTGCGTGGCTGCTGACCAAGGTGGCGGCGCCTGTTGTGGGAGCGACCAAGCTGCACCACATCGAGGGGGCAGCCAAGGCAGTCGAGCTGGAGCTTTCGGCAGAAGAGACCGCCTATCTTGAAGAGCCCTATGTGCCCCATTCTCTTGCGGGAGTAATGGCACAGAACAAGCCTGCGAACAAGGATGAAAAGCACGTCTGGTCAACAGGCTCGCAGAAAATATAAGGAGGTAACACTGTGATCAATTTACCGAAGATAGCCCTCGGCGCATGGGCGTGGGGAAATGACGGCACCTTTGGCGGGAGCCTTACGGCAGAGGGCCTCCGTCCGATCTTTGACAAGGCAATGGAGAACGGTCTGAACCTGTGGGACACCGCCTACGCCTACGGTATGGGGACCTCTGAAAGGGTGCTGGCGGAGTTTGTAAAGGAGCTGCCGCGGGAGAGCTATCTTATCTCCGACAAATTCACACCGCAGTGCGCTGATGCCTCGTCGCCTACGGCTATGAAGGATATGATAGAGCTGCAGCTGGGTCTTATGGGGCTCGACCGCTTTGATATCTACTGGATACACAACGTATGGGGCGCTCCGAGGTGGACGGAGGAGCTGGCGAAATACCTTGAGGGCAGAGACGGTGTGCCGATGATCGGGGTCTCAAACCACGACCTTGCGGAGATAAAGCAGGCGGCGGAGATACTGGGCGCTCACGGCTTGAAGCTTTCGGCGGTGCAGAACCACTACAGCCTTATCAACCGTTCCTCGGAGCAGTCGGGGATACTTTCCTACTGCAGGGAAAATGATATAACGTTCTTCTCCTATATGGTGCTGGAGCAGGGGGCGCTTTCGGGCAAGTACGACACCGCTCACCCCATGCCCGCAGGCTCGGCAAGAGCCGACAGCTACAACCCCATTCTCGATAAGCTGGAGGTCATGAACAAGGCACTGGGCAGGATAGCTGACAAGTACGGCGTGGGCATCGCGCAGGTGCCTGTTGCATGGGCGATAGCCAAGGGGACGCTGCCGATCATCGGCGTTACCAAGGTCAGCCACGTTGAGGATGCAGTTAAGGCTGCGAATATCCGGCTGACCGCCGACGAGACCGCAGAGCTTGAAAGCACTGCCGACAGCCTCGGGCTGAATGTAGTACGCTTTTGGGAAAAGGAAATGAAATAAGCAGGTGATATCTATGAAAAGGATCGTATTATCTATGCTGGCGGCTGTATGTATGCTGGCCTTTACCGCCTGCGGCAGTGCCGACAGCAGCAGCTCCGCTCCGAAGGAGTCGCAGACAGAAGCAGTCTCGCAGACAGAGACCGCTTTGCAGCAGTCGCAGGCGGAGCAGCCCTCTGATCCCTCGGAGGCTGAAGTGTCAGAGGATAAGCAGTCTGCTCCCGACAAAACGGAGGAGCAGTCACAGGCAGAAGCCGACAGCGAGAGCAAAGCATCCGACACGATAGTTATCTACTTCTCTGCAACAGGCACCACCAAGGGCGTGGCAGAGCGCATAGCAGCCGTGACGGGGGCTGACATTTTCGAGCTTATCCCCGCCGAGCCCTACTCTGATGCAGACCTTGACTGGCACGACGACAAGAGCCGCACCACTATCGAAATGAACGACCCCGCTGTACGCCCCGCGATAGCAAACGACACTGTGGATCTGTCGGGCTACACGACCGTATATATCGGCTACCCGATCTGGTGGGGAGACGCTCCGAGAATTATGAGTACCTTTGTTGAGGCTCACAGCTTTGACGGAAAGACTGTGATCCCCTTCTGCACCTCCGGCAGCAGCCCGATAGGCAGGAGCGGCGAGAACCTTGCCTCGCAGGCAGGCAGCGGCAGCTGGCTCGCAGGAGGCAGGCTCGATGCGGGCATTTCCGAAAGCGATATACAGGCTTGGATAAACGAAATGAAATGAAATGATAAGAGGGGACTGTTATGCAGGCTAAGACCTCGGGTATAGTCAAAAGGATCGTCGATGTGGTGCTGACAGTCCTGCTGCTTCTGTTAATGGCCTTTCAAGTGACTGGCGAAACGCTGCATGAATGGCTCGGCATAGGCATGACGGTGACGCTTGTGCTGCACCACATCCTCAACCGCAAATGGTACAAGGCGGTATTCAAGGGCAGGTATTCGCCCTACCGCATAGCAATGACGGCGGTGAACACGCTGCTGGCGGTGTCGATCGTGATGACGGCGCTTAGCGGAATGTCCATGAGCGGACACGCCGTACCCTTTATGTACGGTCTTATCAACGTGATGACCGCAAGAGAGCTGCACCTTGCAATGTCCCACTGGTCGTTCATACTTATGGGCATCCACATCGGTCTGCACATGAAGGCTATGACCGCAAGGATGCCGGAAAACGGCAGGCTGGTATTCAAGGGCGTTCTGACGGGCATTTCGGGCGTGGGCTTCTGGCTGTTCATCAAAAGCGATATCGTAAGCTATATCTTCTTCAGAACGCACTTTGCTTTCCTTGACTACACCACGGCAAAGGCACTCGTCATTCTGCAGAACCTTGCGATGCTTTTGTTTTTCGTGCTGGCGGGGTATGTGCTGGCAGAGATCACTCAAAGAGGCGTGAACAAAAAGTATTCCCCCAAGGCTATCCTTTGGCTTGCAGTCGCTGCTGCGATCGGCACCGTGATGTTCTTTGCCCTTAAGGGATCCTCCGGCGGGACGGACACCGGCAAGACGGACTGGCAGTCCGCACCGAAAACGACCGTTCAGACAACGGTCTCAAAGCAGACCGAGGCTGATGAAGCTGTAAAGGAAAGCACGAGTACACCCGCTGCGGCAGATGACGGCTTTATCCTCGTTCAAGGTGGAAGCTTCAATATGGGCAGCCCCGACACGGAGAACTGGCGCATCGGAGATGAAACGCTCCACAAGGTGACTGTATCATCCTTCTTCATCGACCGGTTTGAAACGCTGCAGTCTGACTACGAAAGCCTTATGGGCAGCGACCCCAGCATCTTTGACGGCGAGCAGCTGCCGGTTGACAACATCTCGTGGCTGGATGCGGTGCAGTATGCAAATGCAAAGAGCAAGGCTGCGGGACTGACACCCGCCTACACCGTCGATGACGGCGAGGTGGTCTGGGACAGGTCGGCAAACGGCTACCGCCTGCCGACAGAGGCCGAGTGGGAGTATGCCTGCCGGGCAGGCACCGAGACCCCCTTCAACACGCAGCATTCACTTAGCGCCGACGATGCGAATTTCTACGGTCATTATCCCTATGAAATAGAGGAGAATTATTTTGACAACGACGTGCTTGAAGCGCGTCCCGGCGAATACAGACAGACCACGGTCAAGGTCGGCAGCTTTGAGCCCAACGCTTGGGGGCTGTATGACTGTCACGGCAACGTGAACGAATGGTGCTGGGATTACTACGGCGAATACGATACCTCAAGTGTCAATGACCCCACAGGCGCCCAGACCGGAACAAGGCACATCTACCGGGGCGGCGGCTGGAACGACTTTGCCAAAAATATGCGCAGCGCATACCGTGCCGCGGGACAGGCGGATATGAAAAGCTATAACCTCGGTGTAAGGCTTGTGAGAAATGCAGACAATGCCCCTGCCGGGACGCTGACCGCAAAAGAGAACATAAAGGCTGAAAAGGCCGGAAAAATACTGATAGCCTATTTCTCGTGGAGCGGCAACACAAGAGACATAGCCCGAAGCATCCACGGACGGATAGATGCCGATATCGTGGAGCTGACACCTGTTGACCCCTACTCCTCCGACTACAACACCGTTCTTATGGAGGCGCAGGAGGATCAGCACAGGCAGGCACGTCCGGAGCTGAACGAGCATATCGACAACATGGAGCAGTACGACACGGTGCTGCTGGGCTATCCCAACTGGTGGGCATCTATCCCGATGCCGATAGCCACCTTCCTTGAAAGCTATGACTTTTCCGGCAAGACGGTCATCCCCTTCTGCTCTCACGGCGGAGGACGGTTCGGGCAAAGCCTTACGGCTATTGCAAAGCTTGCTCCGAATTCAGTTATCGGCGAGGGGCTGTCGGTGCATTATTCCGGCGGCAGCACTCTTGACGAGGACATAAACGAGTGGCTTGACAAAAACGGCATAAGCAGGAGGTGAGCTGCAGCATGAAGATAGTCATTCTAATGGGAAGCCCCAACCCAAAGGGCTCAACAAGCATCCTTGCAGACAGCTTCAGAAAGGGCGCCGAGGAGGCCGGACACAGTGTGGAGACCATAAATGTCTGCCGGGTGAAGGTGAACCCCTGCATAGGCTGTGTTGCCTGCGGCTACGAGGGGGAATGTGTTCAGCGGGACGATAACCGGCAGATACGGGAGGCACTGCTCTCCTGCGGCATGGTGGTTTTTGCAACTCCCCTTTACTACTACGGGATGAGCGCACAGCTCAAGGCAGCGGTTGACCGCTTCTGCGCCTACAACAGCAGCCTTAACCGCAGGCATCTGAAGTCAGCCCTGCTGGCTGTGGCATGGAATGCCGACGACTGGACCTTTGATGCCCTCACAGCCCACTATAAAACGCTGGTGCGCTACATCAATTTTGAGGACTGCGGCACGGTGCTGGGCGGCGGCTGCGGAAGCCCTTCAATGACACGGTCGAGCAGATATCCCGAGGAGGCCTACAGGCTGGGAAGGTCGCTGTAAAAGAAAAGCATTTGCTATATGATTTGAGATGCGATACAACAGCTGATGAACTGATATCCGGCACCTCTGCCCTATACCGACAGAGGTGCCTTCTTTGCTCCATGTTTTGACATATTGCATAAAATTTATAAAGCCTATTGAAAATATATAAGAGTTGTGCTATAATATTGTAGGTGTTTATTTAGTTGATAGTTGATAATGGATAGCGAAGGAGTGCGCCTTGACGCACGGATGACCATTCGGGCGCTGCGGAGAGTGCGCAAAAAAGTATTTGTGCTTTATTACAACAATCTGCGGTGTCCGAGGTGGACAAAGCGAATGTTCCATTCACTCCCGCGCCGAAGGCGCTCCTTTCATTATCAACTATCAACTATCCATTATCAACTATTAATTCTGTTTGCTTGGAGGCGATCTGATGAAACAACTGTCGCTGCGCTATGTCGGCGAGCTTGATTTTGAGGCAAAGCTTGAAAACATACTGTCTGAATACAATAGCGGGAGCTATAAAAGCATACTGTTTCACATCTACAGCGGAGTGCTGGATAAAAAGCTTATAATAGGGATCTCCGAGACCATAAGCAAGATGTTCTCCACCGATCAGATAATCGGCTCTATCTCGGCGGGCGAGATCAAAAACGGACGGCTTATGGACAGAGGCGTGCTGATATCTGTCATGATGTTTGAGCAGGCGGATGTAAGGGTACACAGGTTCCCCGGCGCAAAGGACAAGGAAATCCGGTTCGGCAGGGAGATCTGCCGGCTGGCAGACAGCACCCCCGACTGCAAGGCGCTGGAGCTTATGCTGCCGGGAACAAATCTCCATACCCGGAATCTTTTTGAGGAGATAAGCAAGTGCGACAGGAGCATACAGGTCTTCGGCGGATATGCGGGCGGTCATTCAATGGAGTCGTCGGAGCATTTCGTATTCGACCACAACGGGATATACAGCGATATGATCTTCCTTGTGACCTATGCGGGCAAAGATTTCCATATCAGCGTTGACAAATCCGTGGGCTGGCAGACGCTGGGCGTGCCGTTTAAGGTAACAAAGGCGGACGAGAACCGCCTTATCACCGTGGACGGCTATCCTGCCGTGGAGCTTTACGAGAAATATATGCAGATCACCGCTGACGAGAATTTTGCCGAGGAGACCTTTGAGTTCCCACTTATGGCAGAGCTTGACGGCGAGGAGCTGCTGCGGCATACCATTACCGTCGAGCCCGACGGGACGCTGCTTTTAGCGGGCTATGTTACAGAGGGGATGAATATCTATCTCTGCTACGGCGCACCTGCGGATATCGTGGGAAAGGTGGATAAGCGCCTTGACGAGATCTGCGAGTTCAGACCCGAGGCGGTGCTGCTCTATTCCTGCTCGGTGAGAAAATCCTTCTGGGAGGATTTTGTGAACATCGAAATGATGCCCTTCCAGCAGATAGCCGAGACCGCCGGCTTTCACACATGGGGCGAGGTGAACAGAGACAAGAACAACGGCAACGTCCTTGAATACAATATAACACTTTTGTCGATAGCTATGCGCGAGGGAGAGCCAAAGGGTGAGATAAAGCGCGTCCACGTTGATGACAGCGTACTGAAAGGGCAGGCATCGCTTATCAAGCGGCTTACAAAGCTGGTCTATGCCACCACCAACGAGCTGCACAAGGCTTATTCCGACCTTAGCGCTATGAACAACAAGCTGCAGGAAATGGCAGACCACGACGGTCTGACCAAGCTTTACAACCGCCGCAGGACAGAGCTTCTGATCGGTGAATGCTTTGCCGGTCTGAAGGAGGGCGAAAAGGCTGCGCTTATTATGGCGGACATCGACTTTTTCAAGAGGATCAACGACACCTGCGGACACGCCGTCGGCGACAACACGCTGGTGAAGATATCCACCATAATGAAGGAGCTGCTTGAGGCCGAGGGCGGATATGCCGGACGCTGGGGCGGCGAGGAGTTCATGATGCTTTTACCGAGGGCGGATGCCGACAAGGCCTATGAACTGGCAGAGAAGCTGCGAAGCACGGTAGAAAGCATGGAATTTGAGGGCGCAGGCAGGATAACCGTAAGCCTCGGCACTTTGTGCTTTGACAGCAAGTCCGATCCCAAGAGCATATTCAAGAGCCTTGACGACGCGCTCTACGCCGCCAAGGAGGGCGGCAGGAATGCGGTCGTGAGAGCGAATTAAGATCATGCAGTCTGCAAAGCGGATATAGGAAAACGGGTATCCCCCGGCTCAGGGGATACCCGTTTTTTGCATCTTGCGGTCAAGCAGCCGCCTTCTTAACGCACCTTAATGCTCTTTACAGCGCTGTAGTTTCCGTAGCGGGTCGAGGATGCCCTGCCGTCCTTTGTCACGAAGGAGCGCACCTTGACATACCAGGTCTCGCCGGACTTGGGCATCTTCGAGAAATTCTCGCTCAAATCGGAGAGGTTGGTGGAGGTATAGCTGTGGACGTTTTTGGCAAAGCTCTTGTCCGTTGAATACAGCACTTGATAGCCCGTGGCACCGGGTGTTGCCTTGTTCCAGCTGATCTTGAATGCACCGGCAGTGCTGGTTATGGAGTTTATTGCGTTCTTAGCCGGCTTGACCACAAAGGTCTTTTTGAAGCTGCCGGTGACGTTCCCGCCCTTGCCCTTAACGGTTATCGCCGCTGTGCCGACCTTGGTATTATCGGAGTAGGACAGGGTGTACTGGGAGGCAGGGATAACGTCGCCGTCCTTGAACTTCACTGTAACGGCGGGCTTTATCGCAGAGCCTGTGTAGGTATAGCTTGCATAGGGGATCGTCACCTTGGCATAGCTTGTGGAAAGGTCAAGGGGCTTGACCCTGAAGGTCTTGGTGAGAGTGCCGAAGTAATCGCCCTTTCCGGTGATCGTGATAGACGCGGTGCCGACATTGGTGTTGTTGGAATAGGTCACGGTATAGTCGGTGCCCTTGACGAGCTTTTTGCCGGTGCTGTCCTTTACGGTCACAGTCGGCTTGATGCCGCGGCCGCGGTAGGTGTAGGAGGCATAGGGGATAGTCGCCTTACAGTAGTAAAGATCCTTCTTTGCGACGAATTTAATGCCGTTGTCCTTGGCAAATTTCTCGGCACCGGAGCCCTTGACACCATAGATCGTTTTAACACATCTGTTGTTCAGCAGAGTTTCATACAGGCCGCCCGAAAAGCGGGTGACTCTTCCGGGGATATAGAGCGTGGTCTTGGCCTTGGGTATTGACATAACACCATCAATACCGTCCTTATCGTGATAATAAAGGACACCGTCATACGTCCAGAGATCCCCCGTTTCACCGGCCAGCTTGATCTCTCTCAGCCTTACGGCAAAGGCATCTGCACCGCTTGTGCTCGGGCTGCTGCTCAGCCACATCAGATAATCAAACGAGGGTATGGTGATGCTCTCCCTCGCAGGAGGTATAACAACGATCATAGCCTGCTTACGGTCGAGCGAGGTGAAGTAAAGCACTCCGTCCGATGAATACATATTAGGATTGTCAGCACTGACGGTTATGTCAGTCAGAGCCGGGCATTCCGCAACACAGTCCGAGGAGAAGTCTTCGTCTATGCCGCTGGGCAGATGCAGCTTTTTCAGCTTGGTCATCCCCTTCAGTGCGGTGCGGGAGACGCTTGTGACCGTTTTGCCGTCGATCTTCTCCGGAATGGACAGGCTGGTAACGGACTTGCTGCCGAGATACTCCGCCAGCTCGGCCTCGTCACCGTCCAGCGTATAGCCCCAGGTCTTGGTATATATTATGGGCTCGGCGATATCAGCCGCAGCGGCAGTCACCGTCTCACCTATGCCCATATCTGCCGGCAGCACTGCTGCAGCGCCCAGCATCATCACCGCCGAAAGCGCTCCGGCCAACAGCTTTTTCATCATAGTATGACCTCCTTGTTAAATATATTGATATTATTATACACTATTATTAAAAATAATACAAGATGTATTTTGGACTCCAAGCTGCGGCAGTGAATCGGCGGGCTTGATTTTTCCCGGCCTGTATGGTATATTTATAGCATCAACGCTATCATGGGGTGACGGAAAATGGACATAAGCGAAATGCAGGCATCGTTTTTAAGGCAGCAGAATGAACTGAAGGAGAAGATCTCGCTAAGCGACAGCTTCGACCCCGGGCAGCTGCGAACTGCGGCGGGGGTCGATCTGACATATTGGAAATGCGGAGACGAGGAACACGCTGTCTGCTGCATCGTCGTCATAGACATAAAGACACGGAGTGTGATTGAAAAGCAGCATTTCACCGGACGCATCGAGGTGCCGTATATGCCCGGATTTCTTGCGTTCCGGGAGCTGCCGCTTATCCTAAAGACCACGGAGCTGCTTGAAACCTCTCCCGACCTGTTCATATTCGACGGCAACGGATATCTTCACCCCCGGCACATGGGGATAGCAACTCACGCATCCTTCTATCTGAACAAGCCGACTGTAGGCATTGCAAAGACCTATTTCCGTGCAGATAAAAAGACAGACTATACAGAGCCGGAAAACGAGGCGGGGAGCTATACCGATATCGTGATAAACGGCGAGATATACGGCAGGGCTCTGCGCACCCATAAAAACGTGAAGCCGGTCTTTATCTCTGTCGGGAACCGCATATCTCTTGACACGGCCTGCGGCCTTGCCATGCAGCTGACTGACAGAGAGAGCCACATTCCCATTCCAACCCGGCTGGCCGACCTTGAAACGCATATCGAACGAGAAGCCGAAATGAACCGCACCGGCCGGTAAAAGAACGCCTCTGCCATTAAGGCTTGCCCCGAAGCACTTCAAGGTGCTTCGGGGCATTGTGATCTTGCAGCTGCCCGGGCAGCGCTTATTCTGCAGCCTTTTTAAGGCCCTCTGCCACAAGGTGGCAGCCAATCATCAGCAGCACCATAAGCGCGGCTGTGGGTATAAGCTTATAGATGTGCAGCAGAACATTTGAAAAGCCGTCGGTGAGCATCGTTCCGAGCGAGCAGCTGCCTGCGGGCATACCGAGGCCGACGAAGCTCAGGAACGCCTCAAGGAAAACAGCCGAGGGGATACCGAGCATTATCTGCGTTACAAGCTTTCCGGTGATGTTGGGCATTATCTCCCGGAAGATGATATGCCTGTGTCCTGCGCCGAGAGTTCTGGCGGCTTGAACGTATTCCAGCTCCTTGACCTTCAGCACCTCGGCTCTGGCAATGTGGCTCATCTCTATCCAGCCGGAAAGCATCAGTGCAAGAATTATCGAGCCCATTCCCGGCTCCAGCACCAGCATCAGCAGGGTGACCACAACAAGGGTAGGTATGCTTCCCACAACGTCGATGACCCGCTGCATTATGATATCCGTCATGCCGCCGAAGTAGCCGGAGATTATCCCGTAGTTCATTCCGATGACAAGGTTTATCACCGTTGCGGCAAGGGCTATGAACAGCGAAACGCGAAGCCCCATGAACGCCCGCGAGAACATATCCCTGCCGAGGCTGTCGGTGCCGAAGATGTAGTATTCATCGGTTATCCCAAGCTCCTCATACCGGTTGACCCTGACCTCGCCGCCGGTCTTGTTCATGGTCTCGGAGCCGTCGAGTATGCCTATGGAGGCAAGCCCCGGAACGCGGGGGGCAAGGTTGGCACGTTCAAGCTGCTGGTCGTCATAGCTGTGGCCGGAGATGTAGGGGCCGATTATAGCAAGCAGTGTCAGCAGCGCCAGTATCACAAGCCCCGCAACGGCAGACTTCCGGGCAAAGAAGCGCTTGCGCATATCGTGCTTTGAGCCGGTGACGGCCTCGCTTGCAGTAAGATCTCTGTGTTCCTTGGCGGCGGGAACAAAATCCGCATCCTGCAGTGTGTAGATAACATTTTCAGACATTTTGTTCTCCCCCTTTCTTAGCTTGGCTTTCCGCCGAGACGGACACGCGGGTCAACGATGCAGTAAAGGATATCAAGTATCAGCATCACCACGATATAGAGCGCCGAATAAACGAAGCTCAAGGCAATGACCACGCTGTAGTCGTTGGAGCTGATCGCTTCCGTGAGCAGGCCGCCGATGCCGGGGACTGCAAACATCTTCTCGATCACCAGCGAGCCTGTCAGCAGCGACACCAGAAGCGAAGCGATCACGGTAATGACGGGTATCAGCGAATTGCGAAGGATATACTTTGTCATGATAGTGCTGCTTTTCATGCCGGTGCATTTTGCCAGCTGAACGTAATCCGATTTGATAACATCCTCGGCCTCTGACCTCGTGAACTGTCCTACTACTGCCATTACCGAAAGGCTCATAGCCAGTATAGGCATCACAGAGGAATATGCGGGGGAACGGAAGTCATACAGAAGAGGGAAAACATTCCATTTATATCCCAGCACCCATGAGAAGAATATGGCGAACAGATACGAGGGAACAGCTATCCCGAGCAGTGTAACGAGATTGAAGATGACCTTTATCGCCCTGCTGCGGAAGAAGGCGGTGATAAGCCCGAGGACGAGCCCTGCGGCTGTTCCGAGGATAAGGCTGTAGAAGCCTATCCTTAATGTTACGGGAAAACGGTTTACCAGCAGAGTTGTTATAGGCGTATTGGGGGCTATCGAATAGCTTACGCCGAGGTCGCCCTTGAGCATCTTGCCGATATAGCGGAAGAACTGGACTATCACCGGCTGGTCGAGGCCGTAGCTTTCCTTGAGGGATGCCACCTGTTCATCCGACAGCTTGGCATCGTTGAAGGGAGAGCCGGGCATAAGCTGCATCAGCAGAAACAGCACCAGCAGGATGACGAACAGTATCACCACGGAGATGATTATCCGCTTTCTGAGATATCTGCCCATTATCCCACCTCCTTTTTAAGCCCGGTGATGATCATCTCGACCCCGGTGGGAGTTACCTGCAGGCCGGAAACGCCGTCGCCGACGATGTATTGACGCTCGCCGCTGAACAGCGGTATCAAGGCAACATCGTCCATAAGCTGCTTTTCGGCTTGGTCAAGTATCTTATCCCGCTCGGCACCGGAAGCTGACAGGCTTTTGTCGTAAAGCTCCCGGAACTCACTGCCTGCGTACATATTGTCGTCTCCGCTGCCGAGACAGGTGGTGAACAGCGCTGTGGGGTCGATATAATCGGGCACCCAGCTGTCCATGATGATATCATACTTATCGCCGACGCTGACCCTTCTTAGCCACTCCTTGTCGGGCAGCGGGATAAGCTTCAGCTCCAGCCCCGAAAGGTTTGTTTCAAGCTGTCTTGCGATCGGCTCTGCGATCTTTGCTTGAGAGGCGGAATATACAAAATCCAGCGAAGCGCTGCTCTCTCCCAGCTCCTTCAGACCCTCCTGCCAGTATTCGGCCGCCTTTTCGGGATCATAGCCCATTTGCTCGGCATAGAGCTGCTGGTCGGCGGCAAAATCGATGCCGTTGGCATCGGTATAGAAATACTTGGGTATGACTCTTTCAAGGGCGGTATAGCCGGAACGGATGACGTTTGTGGCTATGCTCTCCCGGTCGATGCTCTTGGCTATAGCTCTGCGGATATTCAAGTTCTGGGTGAACCTGTTTGAATTATGGTTTATGTCGATCCTGTAGATTTGGGCGGTGGAGAATTTCATAAGGTGATCGTCGCCCTCCGCCAGATCGGCCAGCTCGCCGCTGACGCCTAAGATATCCAGCATCCCGGTCTCGTAGCACATAATAGCCTGCTGCGCGTCGCCTATCACTTGAAGGTTCACGCCCGTCCGTGTGATGTCATCCGACCGGTCATAGTATTTCTCGTTGGGAGATAAATGTATCTGCGAGGCTAAAGGTTCATATCTGTCAAGGACATACGGCCCGCAGCTGATCACGGTCTCCGGGCTGGTGGCATAGCTGCTGCCGCAGCTGTTCACAAATTCTCTTGAGCAGGGTGCAAAGGTACACACGGATATAAGAGAATTGATGTAGGGGCAGGGCTTTTCAAGATCGATAACGAAGGTGAGCTTGTCGGGGGCGGAAACTCCCAGCTCGCTGACAGGCAGCTCTCCCTTTGATATCTTTACGGCATTGGCTATAAGGCAGCAGTCGGTCACAAGATAAACTGCGCCGCTTTTGGTGGCGGGATCGACCAGCCGCTCAAAGCTGTAAACAAAATCATCGGCGGTAATGGGAGAGCCGTTGCTCCATTGAAGCCCCTCTCTAAGATGATAGGTCACCGTTAAGCCGTCGTCGGAGACCTCGCTGCTTTCCGCAAGCGCGGGAACCAGTTCTCTGTTCAAGTTGTATTCGTAAAGCGTAGATGTGAAAAACCGAACTACAGTTGAAGACATCGTATCAGCCACGAGCTGTGCGTCGATAGTCGTAGGCGGAGTGCTGATACGCATATTCAGCTCCTTGGCTCTTTCAGCGCTGTCGGCGCCGCAGCCCGGAAGGAGCATCATCGCGAATGCAGCCGCGATCATAAGGGAAAGCTTTTTTCCGAACCGTTTCATTTCCTTTCCTCCCCTTCCGTCCATTTGCTGTATTCGGCATCGGTACACCATACCCTGTGAGTATCTGTAACGCTATGCCACTTTCCGATGCCATAGTCGATGCCGGCGGTAGAAACATCGTACCTGTCGGTATGCTCTGTCGGCACCACCGGGTTGATCTTCGGGATAGCTGCCAGCAGACCTTTTGTATAGGGATGCAGAGGGCTGCTGAATATCTCCTCCGAGGTGCCTGTCTCCAGCAGATAGCCCAGATGCAGCACTCCTATCCTGTCGGAGAGGAACCTTACCATTGAAAGGTCATGGGAGATAAACAGCAGCGAGGTGCCTGTCTCCTCCTTGATATGCCGGAGCATATTGACTATCTGCGCCTGCACCGAGGCATCGAGGGCTGCGATACACTCGTCGGCGATTATCAGCTTGGGACTGCCCACCAGCGCCCGGGCGATGCCTATCCTCTGACGCTGGCCTCCCGAAAAGCCGGAGGGATATCTTGAGGCATACTCCGGCGGGATGCCCACCCGCTCCAGCGCCTCGGCTGCCAGCTTATCCCGCTCGGCACGGGTCTTGCCGATATGCTGGATAGACATAGCCTCGTTGAGTATCTGCCCCACCTGCTTTTTCGGGTTCAGCGAGGACATGGGGTCCTGAAATATCATCTGTATATCACGGGTCTTTTCAATATATTCCTTTTTGCTTTTTATCCCGGTAAGCTCCTTGCCCTCAAAGGTTATGCTGCCGGAGGTGGCGCGGTTGAGGCCGATGATGCATTTGCCTATGGTGGATTTTCCGCTGCCGGACTCTCCCACAAGGCCGAAGGTCTCGCCGGCCTTTATGTCAAAGCTTATATGCTCCGAGGCCTTGACACGCTTACCTGCCGTATCAAAGTACATACACAGGTCATTTACCTCCAGCAGAGTTTTTCCGGCGGAGGTTTTTTTGCTCTTAGCTTTCGGCATATTCCTTTGCCTCCTGTTTCATTTTTCTTATCCTCTCGGCAAGCTCCGGCGGCATCTCTGTCTTCGGCGCACGGGGGTCGGCCAGCCAGGTGGCCGCATAGTGAGTGTTCGACAGCTTGAACAGCGGCGGCTCGGCCTTGAAATCCACCTCAAGGGCGTAAGGGTTGCGGGGCGCGAAGGCATCGCCGACTATCTCCTTGGAAAGATCGGGGGGCGTTCCGGGAATGGAATAAAGCTCCTCCTTGCCGTCGGAAAGGTCGGGGACGGCGCTTAACAGCCCCCATGTGTAGGGGTGCCGCGGGTCATAGAATATATCGAACACAGTTCCCTTCTCGATCACCTTGCCGGCATACATGACAGCCACCTTATCCGCGATCTTTGAGACAACGCCCAGATTATGGGTTATGAAGATTATCGACAGCCCTCTTGCCCGCTGGATGCTCTGCAAAAGGTCAAGTATCCTCTCCTGTATCGTAACGTCGAGGGCTGTTGTCGGCTCGTCGCATATAAGCAGCTTGGGGTCCTGCGAAAGTGCAATGGCAATGACGACTCTCTGCCGCATACCTCCGGAAAGCTGGTGAGGGTACTGACCCATGGTGCGCTCCGGGTCGGTTATGCCCACCTCCCGCAGCAGCTCCACTCCCCGGGCGTAGGCTGCCTTTTTCGGCATCCTGCTATGGCTGCGCAGGGCTGTGATAAGCTGTGCGCCTATGGACATAGTGGGATTAAGAGAGGTCATGGGATCTTGAAAGACCATAGCGATCTTTATCCCGTTGACGGTGCGGCGGCGGACTTGATCCTTTAGTTTCAGCAGGTCGATGACCTCATCTCCGTCATGGAAAAGCACCTCGCCGGACTCGATGACGGCGTTATCGGGAAGAATGCCCATAAAGGACTTTACCCCCACACTTTTACCGCTTCCCGACTCACCCACGAGAGCCAGCACCTCGTTTTCCTCAAGGGTGAGATCCAGTCCGCGGATAGCATGAACATCTCCCGTCGGCAGGCGGAAGGATATTTTAAGATCCTTGACTTCAAGGACAGTCTTTGCGCTGCTGCTCAATTTCTTCATCTCCGTTTTCATAACTCTTCGCCGGCAGCAGACACATCTGCCTGTTCTGCCGTAAGACGATCATAATAATATAATAAAACAAACCGTCCGATTTGTCAACAAATTCCCCATATTTTTCTTGATACCGGCAGGGATTTTTTACATATTTGACAAAAAACAAAGCCGGACATCCCTGCTGCGGGGATGCCCGGCCTTAAGGCAACACCGCACGACCCCTGTGCATCAGATGCGCCGTCCAGCTTTTCGTCAGATTGCCTAAATTCGACGCAGGCTTGCTGACGCAAGTCAAGGAGAATTTGGGTAATATGACGGAAAGCTGGCAAGCAGATGATG
>JAFSSS010000059.1 GCA_017450925.1 Ruminococcus sp.
CCCTCGCATTCAGTCCCGGCTCTACGAGCTGACCGATGAACCGACGGACAAGCTGTTCTTTGCGCTCAAGGCTGACACTATCGGCAACGGTCTGGAGGAACAGATAGTAAAGTTCAAGTCCGAGCATGACGACCTGCGGCTGGTGGTCATCGACACGCTGCAAATGGTGCGTAACGAAACGGAGTCCAGCTACGGCAGCGACTATGCGGAGACTGTTCCGCTGAAATCTCTTGCGGAGCAGCTTGGGATCACGATAGTCCTTGTCCACCACTTGCGCAAGGCAGCCGACAGCGACCCATTCAATATGATCTCGGGCAGCACAGGTCTGAGCGGTGCAACTGACGGACAACTCGTTCTGAAAAAGGATAGGCGCTGCGGCGGTCAGGCTGTGCTTTACTGCACCGGTCGTGACATCGAAGATCAGGAGTTGTCGCTGACCAAGCATGGCGCAAGGTGGGTGCTTGCCGATGAGCATACTGAAAAGCCGCCGGACACTTTTCCTTTCGCTGTGCATGACTTGATGGTGGAAATGTGTTCATTCAAGGACTCTGCTACGGTGCTGTGCGGTCTGCTAAAAGACAGGTTTGGCGGTGAGTATTTTGCCAACCGACTGACACGAGATCTGTTTCGCAAGGCGTATGAACTGCGTGACTTGGGTGTGACCTTTGAGCCGAAACGCAGCAACGGTCAGCGGCTCCTGCTGCTTCGCTATGATAAAAATAGTGACAGTAGTGACGGTAAAATGCTGATGCCCGAGCAGCCGCAAACTGCTGACCCTACCGTCACTATGAAAGGCGATGACTGTTCGAAAACCGTTGAAAATGCGGCATTAGCAGTTGATGATGTCAGTACAAGTGCTGACAATTTTACTGACCCTGTGCCTACAGTTGCTGTCCCTGCTGACGGTGCTGCCGACCCTGAGTATGTTCTCATCGACGGCAAGCAAGTACCTATCGTGAGGTTCTCCATCGACGATCTGCTCAACCGCAGCGCCGCAAAGATCAGGGCGCAGATCTATCAAGAGCGGGGTATCCTTGTGCCGGAGTTCAAACTCGCGCCGTGAGCCGATTTAAGCCCTCGCTCCTTCGAGGTCGGGTAAACAGCCGAGTGCAGACCGAAAACGCCTCACAAGCGATTTGTGGGCGGCTGTGGGGCGCACAAGGGAGAACGCACCGTTTCTCTTTCCGCCGATAATGGTGCGCTGAATATCGGGTGCTTTCGGCAGTCCGTTTCCAAGGGCAAAAGCGTTGGGGTCAGAGTGATGCTGCGCATCACTCGGTCAAAGCCAGCATCGCCTCTGGCTGTCCACCTGCTCCGCAAAAGCGGGCTGGCGGCCGCCGAGGCAGCTGGCTCGGGGAGAACCCCGGCCCCCCCTTTATTGGTGGAGAAGAAAAAGACCACTACCCCGAAACGAGGGAGTGGTCGGAAAGGAGTTCAGATGAGAAAAAGGAGAGAGGTGAGGAAAATGGACTATACACCGCAAGGCTGAATTTCCGCCGACTTGACAGTTTGCGGGTTAAAGTGCAGGCGTCAAAGCCGCCTGCACAGCCACCTCGGACGGGCAAGGCCCGCCGAAAATACGCCGTTTGCAGAGATCAGCACAATGGTGTCAAAATCTCAAAATGCGAAAAATGGCGGCGTCAAAATTCTGAAAACAGGGCTGAAACGGCGTAAGTGTGGGCTGTTTCAATGGAGTCAGGGCAATTATTTAGCCCTATCAAAACACGATACCAAAATGGTATTGAGATACGGAATCTGATTCCGACATATCGGGGAGTCGGTAAATGACAGACCCCATAATAATTAGAAAGGAAAGATGTACTATGAACATCACACATACTAAACGCAACGTAACCAAGACAACAAGGAGTGTGATTATCACATGGCTGAAAACAAAAACGAAGCGAAAATCACTATGTTGACTATCAAGGAGGCCGCCGCTCTGGTTGACGGTCTAACCGAATACAGAGTGCGGGAACTGTGCAGGCAAGGGCAGCTGCCCTGCTTCAAGGCAGGCAAGAAGTACCTGATAAACAAGGATATTCTGTACAGATTTCTGCGGAGCGAGTTGGTGGTTCAGTAGAAAAGTATGTTGTAGAAATTAAAGGTGAGCCTGTCGGCTGGCAATGCCCGTTAGTCTGTGATATGGTGTTGTTGCCGACAGGCAAACTATTGAAGGAGGTAACGTAATGGCGTATATCGAAAGAAGAAAAAACAAGAAGGGCGAGCTGACCGCTTACCGCTTCCGTGTGTACAACGGCTACGATGTCAACGGCAAGCAGATGGTGCAGTTCAAAACATGGGTGCCGCCCAAGGAGCTGACTCCCAAGCAAGCGGAAAAGGAAGCCCAGCGGCTTTCGGTGCTGTTTGAGGAAGAGTGTGCTCATGGTCAGGTGACGGCTACGGTCAAGTTTCAAAAGCTGTGTGAGCAGTGGTTCAGTGAGTATGCGGAGCTGAACCATAGGAGTACGACCTTGCAGAGGGAACACCTTCTCGCAAGCCGTATTTATCCAACGCTCGGTCATCTGCGAATCGACAAGATCACAGCAAGGGACATTCAGAAATTCATAAACTCTCTGGCAAAGCCCGGTGCCAACAAGCGAAACGGCAAGCCGCTGTCGCAGAAAACAATGAGACATCACCTGTCGTTCATATCCTCGATTTTTGAGTATGCGATAAGGCTGGACATGGTCAGCACCAACCCCTGCAGCAAAGTCATTATCCCGAAAATCGACGCTAACGGAAGGGTGTACAAGAAGCCGGAGAAACACATCTACACAAAGGAGCAGGCCAAGGAATTTATGATGATACTCCGTGAGGCGCCGATGAAATATCAGGTGTTTTTTACGCTGGCTATCTACACGGGTTGCCGCCGGGGAGAGATACTTGGAATCGAGTGGAAGAACATCGACTTTGACGCAGGGACTGTGATGATCGACCACACATCGAACTACACCGCCAAGAAAGGTATTTATACGGACACAACAAAGACGGAGAAATCGACCCGATTGGTTGACCTCCCGCCGACTGTCATAAATCTGCTTAAGGCCTACAAGATAGATCAGGACAGCTACAAAGCTAACCTCGGAGATAAGTGGCAGGAGCATGACCGCCTGTTCACGAAATGGGACGGCAACCCGATGCATCCGGCCACTCCCTACTCGTGGCTGAAAAAAGAGTGCGAGCGCCGGAGCTTCCCGTTTTATGGAGTTCACACCCTACGTCACTTCTTTGCCTCAGTAGAAATTGAGGCAGGCATCGACCCGACCACCGTCGCTGCGATGTTAGGACATAGCACGCCCCAAACGACTTTGACGACCTACTCACATTACTTTGCGGAGAGCAAGCGGAAGGCCAGCAATATTGTGGCAGATGTGCTTGAGGGGAAGGATGCGGGGTAAGGCACAATAAGTCCCAAGCAAAAATCGGCGGGAGTCCCAACCTACGGGGCTCCCGCCGACAGTTTTTCCGAAATAAGGTCCAAAATAAAGTCCAAAGTGCGATTTTGGGCAACAAAAAAAGCCCGTAAACCGCGTATTTACGAGCTTCTCGATTGGTGCGGCAAACGGGACTTGAACCCGTACGTCGGTTGACACACGCCCCTCAAACGTGCCTGTCTGCCTATTCCAGCACTGCCGCATTCGACTTTACTATTATATCACATCGGCTTTCATTCGTCAAGGGCGATACTTGGGTTTTTACAATTTGTTAATAATTCTCACTTCTCCTCTGATGCGCCTCCCGCTTTGATGTTCGTCCGACGCAGCCAGCTTCATTAGCCGGCTGCGGACAGCAGCAACGGCTTGCTGCTGTCTACAGCTGTTTCACCGCTTGAAAAAATGCGTTCTCCGTGTTATAATAGATTCAGAACGATCTTACTGCAGGAGGTGACAAAATAATGCCCGCGATGCTGCCTAACGATGCCGCTGCCGCTCTGATGCTTTCATTGCTGGCATATCTGCCGGAGATCTCTCACGGCGGATACCGTTTTGTGGGAGAATTTTTGGACAGTTACTGCCTTATGCCTCCCGCATCGCGCCCGCGCACTATGTTCAACGGCCTGTGCAGAGATGAATGCTCCGGCGTGGCGGAGTTGATAAGCTGTCTCCGTCAGAGGCCGGAAATACGGGACTTGCGCATTGTCTGCGACTCGCGTTCCGAGGACAGATACAACTGCTTCTGTGCGGTGAAGCAGACCGGGGAGCAGGCGGAGGTCTTTGTGGTGTTCGGCGGGAACTACCGCGTCGGCGACTACACCTCGGCATACGGAAGGATAAGCACCTGGCGGGACAATCTGGTGGGTGCATACGACTCCGACACTCCCGAGCAGCGGGCAGCTCTGGTATTCTATGACCGTGCGCTGGCGGCTGCAAGGGCTTTTCTGCCGAAGGGGACAGCCTGTTCAGTCACCGTGACGGGGCATTCAAAGGGCGGGAACGCGGCGCTGTACGTCACGGTTTTCCGCGACAGCGTTGACCGCTGCATCTCCTTCGACGGACAGGGCTTTTCAGAACGGTTCATGCGCCGGCACCGCAAGCGAGCGGAACGTGCAGGAGGCAGGATAGTAAGCATACTCCCCTCCCGCAGCATAGTGGGAGCCTCGATGCTGCCGATACCGGGAGCGCAGAGGATATACCTCAAGGCGGAGCTGAAAGGGCGCACCTCGGCGCTTTACTGTCACATCCCGGTCTCACTGGCAGACGAAAGAGGAAAGCTTCGGCCGCAGGCGGGGCGCTCTTCCCTTCTGACGCGGACGGTGGAGCTGCTCTCGGTCGGTGCTGTGCGCACCGCGGAAAAGGTCGGATTCATCAACACCCGGCGGGGGCTGCTGCATTTGGGCGCGGCACTGCAGTACATATTCAATGACAATATCCGGCGCGGCCTTGCGGAGCTGCTCTCGGCAGATGCGCTGGCGCTTCTTGCAATAGCTGTACTAAGGCTTCCGGCAGATGTTATCAGAGCGATTTTCCGGCGCGGTCAGCGATAAAATCATTGACTTTAATGCAATACTGTGTTATAATGTAAGCATAATATATAAGCTGTGAGGGAGGGTCTAATATGTCAAGGATTAATGTAGTTGCTATTGAAAGGCAGTACTGCAGCGGCGGCAGTCAGATCGGAAAAAGGACTGCAGAGCTGCTTGGAGTTCCCTGCTACGATCACGAGATAGTCGTGCAGGCGGCTCAAAGACTCGGCATTCCCGCCGAGGAGATACGGCAGTACGAAGAGTGGGTGCGCAACCCGCTGAAGTTCCAGTTCCATTTAAAGCGTGACCGCCAGCTGGATATGTACGAAAAGGTATTCGCTGCCGAGACCGAGATCATCGCTGAATATGCCCGCAAGGGTCCCTGTGTTATCGTCGGCAGATGCGCCGGATATATCCTCAAAAATCTGACGCGCACCCTTAGGGTCTATATCTATGCCGACCCCGAAGGCCGCCGTGCAAGAGCGGTGGATGAGCATGATATCCCCTTTGACAAGGCAGACGATGTTCTAAGACAGTACGATAAAAAGCGGGGAGACTATTTCAACGTGAACACACGCCAGAACTGGTCCTCCATGCAGAGCTATGACATCTGCCTTAGCAGCTCCACTCTCGGCATTGAGGGCTGCGCCAAAACTATCCGCGATATGGTCAAGGCCAGCGAGGGTTGACATTATCTGAAATGTATGCTATAATGATTGCAAGATATCAAATGCTGTGATGCCGGACAAGTAAGCTGCATAGCCGAGCAAAGAGAGCGCCCGGAGGGTGAAAGGGCGAGGAAGCGTGCAGACGAATACACCGGGGGAGCAGGCTGTCAAGAAAGTCATCGGACAAAGACAGCACGGCGGCGGCCGTTATCACGCAAGAGGCGGTGCGGCTTGCTGCGCCGTGAACGAGGTGGTACCGCGATATATTCGCCCTCCGGTTTTTGCCGGGGGGCTTTTTTGTGAGGTGAACGGCAATGGATCTGAAAACAGCGATATTGGTTTTTGCAGTATCCTGCGTATTCGCTGCCGTGCTCACGCAGGCAAGAGGACTGCCCTGGTTTGTGACTGTTATTCTCTGTGCAGTCGTCGGCATCGTTCTCTTCGGTTCGATGCTGCTGGAAAAGCGGGACAACAAAAAGTCCTTTGCCGAGGCCGAAAGGTTCAGAGCAGGCTTCGCTTTCAAAAGCGAAAAGGAGGAGCGCAAATACTATGACTGGTGCGCAAAGCATCCCCCCGCAAGACCCTCGGAGGATATGAAGTCAGACCTTATAAGCCGCTACAGAGCCCCGCGTATAATTGCCGAGCTGCTGGGTGTGCTGTGTCTGGGACTTCTTGAAGTATTCCTGTTCAAGGAAAAGGCAGAGGGACATTCAGAGGCTGCCTGGCTCGTATATCTGGTGCTGGGGCTGATGATACTGCTGCTGTACTTTGCGCTGTCCGGCATTTTCGGGATAAAGGCCAGACGGCTCTACGGGATGTTATCAGACCGACCCGACTTTCAGAGCATACGGCGAAGCTATACAGAGGGGGCTGTCATCGGGCATCCTGTCAGCTATATATGCCTCGGCAGTGAATATATCACCCTTGTGACCGCAAAGGGCGTCCTGCCCGTAAGGTGCAGTGAGATATGCCGCGTCTGCCGCGCGATAGTGCTTACCGCCTATTACACCAATTCGGCTTATACCGGGTCTAAGGAAAGCTATTTTATAAAGCTTTATACCACCGCCGAATACCGCATACAGCTGACCAAGCCCGAAATGATACAGGCCTATGACCTGCTGAAGCGGGCAGGTCTGCCGGCAGACGATACTATAGATATCAGATAGAGTACGGAGGAAGAGCTGATACCTATGGCCTGTTCCCTGTTCGGGATACCCGCCGACGTTTCAATGCAGGCAGTAGGCACCGGCTTTATCATCAGCGTTATACAGGACTCAATGGAAACGGCGCTGAACTCCTCGGGAGATGTTATCTTCACATCGACGGCGGAATACCGCCACTGGATAAAAACAGGCAGGAGCCTGCCAACATTTTTGGGCGGAGAGACAAAGGTGGATATCTGACCCATGTCTTTCCTATGACCAAATCGACCGCGGCTTTTTCAGCCGACCAATATACAAATGGAGGAAAATAAAATGACTTGTTACGAAGAACTTGTAAGACGCGGGCTTATCGCTCAAGTCACAGACGAAAAAGAGATCAGTAATATGATCGATAACGGAAAGGCTACATTTTACATCGGCTTTGACCCCACTGCCGACAGCCTGCACGTCGGCCACTTCATGGCGCTCTGTCTGATGAAGAGACTGCAAATGGCCGGCAATAAGCCTATCGCTCTCTTGGGCGGCGGCACCGGCATGATCGGCGACCCCTCCGGCAAGACCGATATGAGAAAAATGCTCACCAAGGAAACTATCGAGCATAACGTGGAGTGCTTCAAAAAGCAGATGAGCCGTTTCATTGACTTCTCTGACGGCAAGGCTCTTGTTGTCAACAACGCCGACTGGCTCCTTGATCTGAACTACATCGACGTGCTTCGTGAGGTGGGTGCTTGCTTCTCGGTGAACAAGATGCTCACCTTTGAATGCTACAAGCAGCGCATGGAGCGGGGTCTTACCTTCCTTGAGTTCAACTACATGATAATGCAGTCCTACGACTTCTACAAGCTGTTCACCGACTACGGCTGCAATATGCAGTTCGGCGGCGACGACCAGTGGGCAAATATGCTGGGCGGCACCGAGCTTATCCGCAAGAAGCTGGGCAAGGACGCTCACGCTATGACTATCACCCTCCTGCTCAACTCCGAGGGCAAGAAAATGGGCAAGACCGAAAAGGGCGCAGTATGGCTCGACCCCGAAAAGACCTCGCCCTACGACTTCTTCCAGTACTGGAGAAACGTGGCGGATGCCGATGTTATCAAGTGTCTGAAGATGCTCACCTTCGTGCCTATCGAGGAGATCGAGGAAATGGAGAAAACAATGGAGGGCGCACAGTTCAACAAGGCCAAGGAGCTTCTTGCTTATGAGCTGACAAAGCTCGTCCACGGCGAGGAGGAGGCCAACAAGGCAAGAGCTGCTGCAAAAGCTCTCTTCGGTGCCGGCTCTGACAGCGCCGATATGCCCACCACCGTCATCCCCGCAGGCGACCTTACCGACGGCGGCATGAACATTCTCGAGCTGCTGGTGCGCTGCAAGCTGGCTCCCTCGAACAGCGAGGCAAGACGTCTTGTCACCCAGAACGGCATCTCGGTAAACGATGCGAAATTCACCGACCCCAAGGGCAGCGTTTCCCTTGCAGAGCCCGTTATCATCAAGAAGGGCAAGAAGGTGTTCCACAAGGTAACGGTGGAATGATCTGACAAGTATAAAAGCATACTCGTCCATTTCGGAAGAGTATGCTTTTTTTAATTCAGCCTGTAAAGCACAGCCCTGGTATTCATCACCGACAGCGTGCCGACGGCGGTGCGGGGACGGCCGGCGCAGAGGGCTTCAAGCTCTGCGTTGTTTTCTATGCGGCTCTCCGGGATAAGGATGAAATCTATCCGCTCTCCTGCCAGCATCGCGGGCAGATCCTCCGCGAGGGCATCGGGGGTGGTGACGAATACCCTGTCGGCCGATATGAAAACATCACAGAGGCTGGTCATCGTCCATGCCTCGCTGTCCGGCAGGACTGCCGCACAGACCTTTCCCGCCGTAAGCCCGGCGGCATCTGTATCCCGGGGGGCGTTTTTGAAAAGCAGTTCATCCCCGCCGGTAATGTGTGAAAGCATCACTGCCGCAGCCGCGAACGCTCCCGCCGTCCGCAGCGGAAAGCGCTTCAGCTTCGGTATCACGCCGGCTGTATTCATCACCGCCCGGACAAGCACAATGCACATTCCCGGGAAAAGGCAGAAGGCATATCTAAGCCCCGCCTCGCCCATATCGGTAAGCTCTGTCCTCCACGCAATGACAAGCACAAGTCCCGCCGCCGTTATGAATATGAACAGCGGCATGAAGTCAGCGACTTCTCCCTTAGCAGGGGTGTCCCTAAGCCTCTTCAAAAAAAGAGCAAATGACACTGTCAGCAGCAAAGCTATCAGAGCTGCCGCTATGCCTCCGAGGCCTGTCTGCGCCTTGGACATCTCCCCTGCCAGACCTGCCGCAGACGCTGGCAGGTCAAGTGCCTGCTCCCGAAAAGGGGTATAGGAGGTGATATGCCTCCAGCCCGCCGGCCAGATAAGGAAATACGCTCCCAGCACCGCCGACACCGAAAAGCCGTAGATAAGCATCCTGCCGGTCTGACGGGTCAGCAGCATCCACAGGCACATACAGCCTGTGAGCAATCCCGTAACAGCTATGCCGAAATAGTGAGTCATGAACATAGCCAATGACAGCAGGAGTATGGGCGGAAGGGTGGTTTTAAGGCTGCCGCCGCGATAGAGCTTGGCAGTGAAATATATCAGCATCACCGTCAGCATCGTCAGCAGTGAATACTGTCTGATGAACGTAAAGGTGTATAGCGCGGCTCTCGCTCCGGCATAGAGGGCGCAGGCGACAAGCGCCGCCCTGCCGTCGCCCAGTATCAGCCGTGCCGACTTGTACAGAAACAGCTGCGTTACTGTCAGAAATATGCAGCTTAGAAAAAATCCGTACCCGAAGGAAAAGCTGCCCGGGAACAGCGAACAGACAGTGTGCAGCAGCAGATAGTAAAGAGGCGGGTGGTGGTCGTAGGTCTGGTTCGACCAAACAGAGCCGTAGGCGAACCGCTCCCCCTCCTGTACCGTGATATAATCGCGGAAAACGCTGCCGCTTATCCATTCGCGGAGGTTGATGCCGTCGGCCTCTGCCGCCTCGTCTATCCCCACGCCGGGGCGCTGATAGACAAAGGGCTGATAATAGCTGTTGGCAAGGCCGTAGCTCCACACCTCGTCGGAGTGGCTGCCGCCCTTGACAAAGGCGAACACCACCGCCGTTATGATAAGCTGCGCAAGGACAATGACCGCCAGCAGCACATATTCACGTTTTACGCTTTTCTCCACGGTCACCCCTCCTTACAAAAAACGGGCAGCGCAAACTGCACTGCCCGTTGATTATTGTGAGCTTGACTTACTCCATAAGAGTCTTGCCGCCGCTTACCATTTTATACTTGTCGTTGCCGAGATATGCAACGAATACGTCAGCGCCGTCGTTCATGTGGAGAGTGTACAGACCCTTGCCTCTTACATCCGTACTCTTTACGCCGGAGCCGTTATAAGCGGCAACCAGCTGGATAGCCTTGTTGAGTACCTCGTCGTCAGTCTCGGCAGAAGCCTGTGAAGAGCTGCTCTCGTCAGTATTGGAGGAGCTGTCTGTATTGGAGCTGCTGTCGGCATTTGAAGAGCTGTCGGCATTGGAGGAGCTGTCAGCTGTGGAAGAGCTTTGTGTATCGGCATTTGAAGAGCTGTCAGCAGCTGCTGCGGAGGAGCTGTCTGCAGTTTCAGCTACGGAAGAGGTATCGTCAGCCGGCTTGCTCTCTGTTTCAGCAACGCTCTGCGTATCGTCACCCTTGCTTTCAGCTTCCGCAACGGAAACATCAGCAGGAGCAGCGGACTGCTCTGCAGCAGAGTCGGCCGTGCTGGAAACAACGGGATTGAGGGGCTGTGCCTTGGAATCGTTGTTGCTGTTGCTGCCGAAGATCTTATAGCCGGCAAATATCGCGATGATGACCACCAGCAGAATGCCCAGTGTGATGATAGCTGCGGTTATAAAGGTCTTCTTTGCAGAGCCTTCATCATAATCGTCGTCGTCATCGTCGTCGTCATCGTAATCATCGTCATCATAATCGTCGTCGTCATCGTCTTCTTCATAGTCGTCATACTTAGGCTCCTGCTTGGCAGCCTTAGCAGCCTCGCTCTTAGAGAAGACCCTTGTGCGCTCGTCAGCCTGCTCTTCAGCTTCGGGCTCATATGCAGGCTCACTGCTCTCCTCGTCATCCTCGGTCAGAAGATTGTGGCAGTATTTACAGAGGATAGCATCCTCGGATATCTCCTCGTGGCAATAGGGACAGATTTTTGTGCTCATTTTATCCAGATCCTTTCCTGTTTCCGACCCACCTTATCACGGCAGGGGTCTTTTGATATACAATATATAGTTCTCTGCATATAATGATACCACATCTTTCGACAAATTGCAAGAGGCTGACAAAAAGATTTTAAATTTTAAGCGTATTATAGAATGATGCCCGCAAACCGGACAAATTTTTATTTAAAAAGTCAAACACTTAGGGAAATCCGGGATGTGTCAAGCAAACGGTACATATTTATGTACTTGATAAAGAAAATGTTTTACAGATTTATTTCATGTTTTTGCCTGCGTTCACTAAAAATTAACATTATAGGCTGTAAAAAAACTCCTGCAGATAGTGAAATCTGCTTAAAAATATGTTATAATCAGTAAAGCAGATACCCTTATTACTTCATTTAATAAAGGAGGATCACTATGGGTCTTTTTGACGATCTTAAAAACAAGGCCGTTTCAGCTGTCGGAGGTGCCGTACAGCATAACAAAAAGGTCAGCGTCGTGTTCCCGAAGCTGCCCGACGATCTCGAGCAGTTCAAGGCACTGCCTCAGGCACAGCTTTCAAATCCCTTTGATACTGCTGCTCTGACCGTTCTGGCTCTCTGCTTCTATCCCAAGGACAAGGAGCTTTCTCTTGCAATGCTGGATCATCTTCGCGGGCCGCGTCCGATGTCGGGCGTTGACAAGCAGTTTATCCGTGACAGGTTCATGGACTCGGACTATGTTCCCCGCTCTTATTTTGAGGGGGCAACTCCCGCCAACGACTACACTCCCGCAGAGCCCTATACCATAGTGGTATTTGAAAATCCCTACTCCTACAGCGATCAGAACTATGCAAAGCTGTTCATCACCTCGGGCGGTGCCGACAGCCCCCGCTATGTTCAGCTAAGGCTTGCCAAGGACGGCAAATGGTATCTTTGGGAGCAGTTCCTGCTGTCGGGAATACGTCAGCCGGAAAGCTCGAATCCCTGGGCTTGACACAACACACAAGGCTGCCCTCACAGGCAGCCTGCATTTTTGGAGTGATATAAATGAAGATAGCAATAGTCGGCTTAGGACTTATAGGCGGCTCGCTCGCAAGAGCGATCAGAAAGAACACACAGCACAGCATCTATGCCCTTGATACAAATAAGGAGACCATTGCCGCTGCCCTTGCGCAGGAGGTCATCGACGGCGAGATAACTGCCGGCGAGCTGGGCAGGTTCGATCTGGTCATCATCGGGCTCTGGCCGGAGCCGACTGTAAGCTTTTGCCTTGAGAATGCTGACAAATTCAAAAAGGGCGGCATCGTTATCGACACCTGCGGCGTAAAGACGGCCGTGGTCTCGGCGCTCGAGGCTCCGCTTGAAAGGGCGGGAGTGCAGTTTCTCGGCTGCCACCCCATGGCAGGCCGGGAGTTCTCGGGCTTCGGCTATTCGGTGGATAATCTGTTTGAACACGCCAGCTTCATCATGACTCCCACCGACCGAACACCTATGACAGCGGTGCGGGAGATCTCCCAGTTTGCCTATGACATCGGATTTGCAAAATGCGTCATCTCCTCTCCCGAGGAGCATGACAGGGTGATCGCATTCACCTCGCAGCTGGCACACATCGTTTCCAGCGCCTATGTCAAGAGTCCCAGTCTTATGGATCAGGCTGGCTTTTCGGCAGGCAGCTTTAGGGATCTTACCCGTGTTGCCAAGCTCAACGAGGATATGTGGACTTCCCTCTTCATGCTCAACCGAGAGCCGCTCCTCGGCGAGATCACCCATATCATCGAGCATCTTGAGGAATACCGCTCCGCCCTCGAGTCCGAGGACAGGGAGCGTCTGCGGAGCCTTCTGCGTGACGGCAGGCTGCTCAAGGAGAAGTCAAACGAATCCCTCGGAAAATGATTGCAGCAGCCGGAGCAGATAAAATGCTCCGGCTGCTTGTTGACATTTTAAAACTGATGTTATATAATAGTTAAGGTCAAGCTGCTGTGGCGGAACAGGCAGACGCAAGGGACTTAAAATCCCTCGGTGGAAACATCGTACGGGTTCGATTCCCGTCAGCAGCACCAGCAGGGGGTGTTCCCCTGTACAAAGCAACAGGGTATCTTCCCCGGCGGGGAGGATACCCTGTTTTGCTGCCTTATCCCTTGCCCTTACGCTCTCGGCGGAAACGGTTCGGAGTGATGCCCCGGTGCTTTCTGAAGCAGCGTATGAAGTGGCTCTGATCCGAAAAGCCGGTGCGGCGGCTGATGCTGCCGAGGTCGTGGTCGGTGAAGAGCAGATACTCCTCTGCCTTGAAAATCCGCATACGCTCGATGTACTCCTTGCAGCTCATGCCGTACTGTTCACGGAACTTCTGCGCAAAACCGGAATAGCTCATGTGGCAGCGGGCGGCTATATCCGCCACACGGATGCCCTCGTCAAGGTGAGCGTCGATATACTCGGTGATGTTGCCGATGCCGTAAAGCCCTACCGGAGTTATGGGGCAGCTGTCAATGTCCAGCCCGGAGGCGATCCATATCCTGACGATGCCGAAGATCAGCCGGTATATCTGTGAGCGGAGGATCATATCCTGCCCGTAAAGCCAGCGGCCTGTCTCGGTGAGGCAGTCGGAAATGATCTCCCGGCAGTGGAGCGAGGCGGCCTCCTGCGCCGTGAAGCCGGTGCGCATCCCGCACTTGACGGCATAGCGGAGGATATCCGACACCGACGGGGCATAGGAATTTGCATTTGGGAATTTTGCGGGGTCGAATTTAACTCCGATAAAGACGGGATATCCCCCGTCTGCGGAGCGTACAGAATGGACGGACGAGGGCGGAAGAATGATAAGCTCGCCCTCGGAAAGCCTGCAGCTGATGCCGTCGCAGGCCACCTCGGCAGCTCCGCTTAGTATATAGAGAAGCTCGGCAAAATAGTGCCAGTGGGGCTTTACGGGAAATTCCTGCTCTCGGGAGTTGAAGCAATAGACCTCGATCGGCGCATTCAGACTGTCCTGTTTTTCAAACAGATTGTTCATAGGCTCACCTCGCATACAGATCATCAAGCCTATTATACACCAAATCTGCCCGTTTGTAAATGCCCTCCGACTTGCAAGCGGCTTAGTGTATAATAAAAACAGGCACTACGCCCCGAGCCGATCAGAGCAGCCGTTCTGCACTATGTTGAGGGCGAGGGCATTCCGCCGTCTGCGGTCAGGACTTCCGCCGTCCGCGGTCAGGACACTGTTGACAAAAGCACCGGCCTGTATTATAATTGAAGCAGCAAAACGTCCTATTTTCGCAAAAGGAGAATGAAGCATGAAATACTATCTTTACAACCCAAAGTCCAACAACGGGATAAAGGCTGACATTCCCGGAGCAAGACTTACCGATGCAAGCCGGCTCAACTACAGGGATTTCTTTTCCGGCCTTGCCCCGGAGGATGAAGTCGTCCTCGTGGGCGGCGACGGGACTATAAACTATTTTATCAACCACGCCGACCTGTCCTCCTTGAAAAACAAGGTCTATATCTACGGCAACGGCAGCGGGAACGACTTCCTGCACGACATCGGTGAGGATGCGGGCAAGGAGGTTCTGCTCAATCCCTATCTGACAAATCTTCCCACTGTCACCGTCAAGGGGAAGACCTATAAATTCATCAACAACATGGGCTTCGGCATCGACGGCTACTGCTGTGAGGAGGCGGATAAGCTCCGCGCCAAAGCGCCCGCGAAGAAGATAAACTATGCGGCTATCGCGGTAAAGGGGCTGCTGTGGAAATTCAGTCCGAGAAAGGCTCTCGTAGAGGTGGACGGGGTCAGATACAGGTTTGACAACGTATGGATGGCTCCCGCCATGAAGGGCCGCTATTACGGCGGCGGGATGATGTCGGCGCCGAACCAGGACAGATGCTCCGACAAGCTAACGCTGGTGATAACGACCTGCCCTTCAAGGCTGAAGCTGCTGAAGGTGTTCCCCACCTTCTTTGAGGGCAATCACGTCAGCCACAAGGATATGGTGAAGATCTTCACCGGCAGAAGGATCAGAGTGAAGTTCTCGCGTCCCTGCGCCGCGATGTTCGACGGAGAAACGGTGCTTAACGTTACGGAGTACAAGGCTGAACTGTGAGCGCGGCGGCGCACACAAAGCAGCAAATATCAAGAAGCCCTTCACCGCCGCGCGCTCATTTCTCGGGGGTCAGAAGCTTCAGCAGGTTTTCTATCTGATAGGACTTGTGAAGCCCCGTCTTGCACCAGACCGCGAAATGCTCGCAGTTGTTGAACACAAGATCATAGTCCCGCTCAAAGCTATGCTCGTTGGCACCGATAACGCTCTTCGCCCGGGCGACTGTTTCCTCGGGGGTGTAAATGTGGGTCACAGCCGGGTCATCGGGTTCGGACAAAGCGTCATCTATCGCATCTTTGACGACCCTTGCCCCCACCTCATGCAGCGGCGTCAGCACCGAGGGAGAGCCGTGGGCTTTCTTCTCCGGGCGCTTTCCGAGCCGTGAAAAGTCCAGCAGGAAAAAGTCCCGCTGACCGTCAAGGAAATCGCTCATAGGTGCCTCGCGCACCTCGGCAAGGCCGAAGTCGCCCTCTGCCGCTGCAAAGTGGATCACCCGCTTATTGCCGATATAGACCGCATAATGCTCATAGCCGGCGGGGCGGGTTATCCCCAGAATATCTCCCGGGGCGAGCCCCTCGGCGGGGTCGGTGCCGTATGCTCCCACAGCCGGGTCATAGCCCCCCATTTCACGAAGCTTGGGTTCGATATTGCTCTGTATTATCTTCCAAAGTCTGCCCACTGAAATCAACTCCTCCCGCATACTGTCAATGCTCGGTCATGTGTTACTGCAAACAACAGCTTGTTAGTTGATAATAAAAGGAGCGCCCGTTGGGCGCGATATGTCCTTTCGGACACCGCAGATTGTTCTGACAATGCACAAATGCTCTCTTTGCTCACTCTCTGCAGCGCCCGAATGGGCATTCGTGCGCCAAAGGCGCTCCTTTCATTATCCATTATCAACTAACAGGTCGTTTTTATTCATCCGGCGGCTGACCGTCGTGGGCTTTCCAAAGGCATTCAGTCAGCGACATATCGGTGAACACCGCTCTGAAGCTGGACTCCTCCGGGCTGCAGGCATAGATGCCGAAGCGTATCCTGCCGCCGCCCTCCCACATATGACATATCCGCATCTGCGAGAAGCTCTTGCCGTCCCGGGAGCATTCGATGCAGTAATCGTCCTCCCGGCGGCTGAAGCGGTACCACATGGTCTTGACATCCGCAGGCAGGACTGCGGTCGCCCAGTCGGAATAACCGTGGTTGGTCACCACCGAGCCCAGATGCCCGAACTCCTCGTTTTCATATTCCACCGATGCCTTCAGCCAGTTTTCGGAGTCAAGATACATAACTATCCCGCACTGGTCGAAGCGCCGGCAGCTTTCGCTGAAATCGGTCTTTACCGTAAAGGAGAAGAATTTCTCGTCGGTCTCGGTCTGAAAGACCGGGGCGCTGTCGTTGCGGAAATGATAGTAGGTGCGCTGCCAAAGATCGGTGTGTGGCTCTGTTACGATCTCGATGCGGTCATCCTCCACTGTGTATTCCTTCGGCTCTCTTATCCATTTCATGTCCTTTATCATTTTGCCCGCTCACCTTCGCTCCTGTGTTTTATATCAGTTATCAAACAGCTTCATTACAAGCATTGTCATATCATCGAACTGCTCTGCGTCGCCAACGAAGTCATCGACTGCTTTCTTGACATTTGCGATAAGCGTTCTCGGGTCGGCAGAGGCATTGCTGTTCAGCGCCTCAAGCAGCCTGCCTGTGCCGAAGGCTTCATCCTTGACGTTTATCGCCTCGGGAATGCCGTCGGTATAAAGGAACAGAGCAGCACCCTTTTCAAGCTTGAATTCATGCTCTTGATAGGTCATGCCCTCAAGGCCGCCCAAGACGAAATCATGCCGGGTCTTCAGCAGCTCAAACTCCCCGCCTGCATTTCTTAGAACGGGGTATTCATGCCCTGCATTTGCAGAAACCACCCTTCCCGTGGACATCTCGAGAACACCTATCCAAAGTGTGACAAACACCTCGTCATCGTTGTTCTGACAGATAAGGTCGTTGGTAAGCTCCAGCACCCTTGCGGGCGAATTTCCTTGAACAGCGAAGTTGTTTATGATGATCTTCGACATCATCATATAAAGCGCTGCCGGAACGCCCTTGCCGGAAACATCTCCCATGACCATGCAGAGGTGGTCGTCGTCTATCAGGAAGAAGTCGTAGAAGTCACCTCCGACCTCCTTGGCGGGGGTCATGGTGGCGTAGATGTCAAAATCCGACCGCCCGGGGAATGCGGGGAATATGTTCGGCAGCATATCCGCCTGTATCTTCCTTGCCAGCTCCAGCTCTGTGCCGATGCGTTCTCTCTCGGCAGTCACTGTTTTAAGGTTTATCATATAGGATGACACGCCCTCGGCAAGGCTTCTCACATTATCTGCCAGCAGCTTCAGCTCGCCCTTGCTCTTTACCTCCGGATCCTTGAACACAAGCTTCTCCGGCTCGGTGCCGCTCTGCATCTGCCTGACAAACTGATCGCTGCTCTCGGCTATCCTTTCAACAGGGCCGATCAGATATCTGCGGGTGTTCAGCAGATAAATGATAACTATCAGCGCCGTCAGCACAGAGGCCGTCAGTATCACCATGCGGATATACCGATGAACTCCGCTGTTTATACGGTTGATATCGATCTCAACGCAGATAAGGCCTGCCGGCTTCCCGCTGCTGTCAAACATAACGCGGTAGCCGTTGAGCATATGGCCGTACCACTCGGAATAGCCCTCAAGAGTACCGTTTTCACGTTTTCCGTCGGCAACTGCACGGCGCAGTATCTCCAGCGTTTCCTCTTCAAAGGCGCCCTCCTCAACGGGTGCGCCCATATAGGTGTAGATTTCAGAGAGGGGCTTTCCGCTGTTCAGTTCTTCCCTTGTCTTTGCATTTATCGCATAGCAAAGGCCGTCAAGCCTGTCAGTGTCCTCGAAATACATTGCATAGAGATACTCTATATCAGAGCTGTCCTTGATCTCGTTGAGATCGGCTCTAAGCTTTTCGTAATCCTCCGGCATGGAGCGCTGTGCTATCATATCGCCGAAGGAATACTTTTCTGCCGTACGGTAGGAATACTCCAGCACTGTCTCCGTATAATCGACATACCTTTCCATAACGCTGTCGTGATAGAGCTTATAGCCTATCACGGCGATCGCCGCGGTAAGTATCCCCATAAAGACCACGGTTGTGATCGCGGTCTTGACTTTTATGCTTGTTCCTTTTTTCATAGTCTAAGCCTGTTCCTCTAATATCAGACCCTGTCAGCCGAAGGACAGGATGTTGCAGAAGCCTGTTACTCTGAAGACCTCCATAACGTCCTCTTGAACATTGACGATACTGATGCCGCCCCTTCTGCCCATTGCCTTATGAGCAGTCAGCAGGGCTCTTAGTCCCGCAGAGGAGATATATTCCGTTCTTCCAAGGTCAAGTATCACTTTATTATAGGTCTCGCAGCCCGCCAGCAGCTCGTCCTTCAGCCTTTCGGAAGCAGAGGTGTCGATCCTGCCGATAAGTGACATTGTCATTGTCTTTCCGCTGGTATTCTTTTCGATCTCCATAAGCCGCAGTCCTTTCTTGTATAAAGCTCAATTCAGCACACTGTTCAGTTTGCACTGCCTTATTTTATTATAGCATATCCGTTATATCCCTGTCAACAAAAAACAAGGTGTTTTTAACAGGCTGCAGGCAGCAGATAACAGCCGGCAATTGCAGGAGCGATACAGCCGGATGCTCACTCCCGTCAGCCCTTTGACACGGGCGCTGTGCAGCACATTCTATGCCCCGAACAGTCCCTTGAAGAAATCGCTTATCCTCTTGCCGGTGGAGTAGGCATTAATGGCCTTTGGCAGGAATATGCTAAGAAAGACGGTCAGCGCAGCAGTGAGGATGACAGAGATCACCAGGGACACCACCAGCCGGCGCTTGCTGTGTATCTGCTTGCTTTTGAGCCCGACGATCGAGATCACCAGTCCCACCGGCGGTAAAAAGAAGGCAAACACCAGCGCAAGGGTCACCAGCAGTCTGCCGGCGGAGTCCTGCTCTGCTGCCTGCACCGGGGGTGCTGTCAGTGCGGGAGCGCCGCAGTTAAGGCAGGCCGCCGCTCCGAAGGGGACTATCCTCCCGCATTCGGTACAGAAGGCTCCCACCGGCGCACCGCAGCCGGGGCAGACCGCAGCCGTATCACTCAAGCCGCAGCCGCATTCGCTGCATATACGTTGATACATCTCAATTACCTCACTTATGAATACTTGCGGTCTCTTAGCTCAATGCCCTTGATCCTGTCGAAAAGCCCGCCGACAGCCGTATTGCGTTTGAGGGTGTAGGACACCGTCATGTCATCGCTTACGGTCTCGTTCAGAGTAAGGGTGTAAACATCATTATCCGGATCCTTATTGTTTTTGAAGGTTATGGTATGGATCCCCTGCTCCATTCGGAAGGTCATTTCATAGTCATTATCATCGTCAACAGTGGCAATGAATTCATCGTCGATGTAGAATTCCACCAAATACTTTGCAACAATGGTGTTCTTTTCCACCTTGATCTTGAAGGTGACGTTCTTCTCCTGCGCAGACTGACCGCCGCCTTGAGCGGACTGACTTTTGTCAAAGACGAGAGTGCTGTTGACGGGGCTGCCGTTGTTTCCCGCCTTGGCGGGGCCGCTGTCCTTGAAAAGAAGTATTACCGCCAGCACTATACCGACAACTGCCAGAGCAGCAACGGCTATTATAAGCGGAGCCTTGCTCCCCGTCTTGGCGGGAGCAGCGCTCGCAGCGGGAGCAGCCGCAGCGGGAGCAGCCGCAGCGGGAGCAGCGGTCTGCGCAGCGGGGCCGGGAGCGCCGCAGTGCGGACATCTCAAAGCCTTATCGCTTATCTGTCCTCCGCAATGGTTACAGTACATAAGTGCCATATATGTTCCTCCGATGTGTTATTTTAGTATCTTCGCATTAATTATACATTATTCCCTGCAGATTGTCAACATCGTGCCGCCACGGCTGCGGGCAGTTTTCCCTCCGGCAGCACAGTGCGCAGCAGCAGCTCCGACCGGCTCGGGCGCACTGCTTATGATCGTTTTGCACTGAAGAATGACATCGCCGCACCCTTTTTCGGTGCGGCGGTCGTGTGATATGTCTGCTGGCCGTCAGCGGCAGACGGCTTGCGGCTGACCCTCGGCAGGGTGACGGCAAAGGTTATCCTTCCCTCTGAATACGAGGCGCTTATGCTGCCCTTAAACAGCGAAACTATCTCCTGCGCGGTGGAGAGGCCAATGCCGAAGCCCTTGAGCTTCAGAAACGCGGCCTCTGCGCCGGCGATCTGTTCCTCGTCCTCTGCTATAAGTACTCTCATTGTCTACCTCCCGAAGTGCTGTCAATCATATTTCTTATCGCCTGCATACTAAGGTCACTGGATGCAAGCTCATCGGCACAGCGTTTGAGTTCAGAGGTTATCAGCTCAAGATTTACCCCTGTCAGATCCTTTTTGTACTTGACCCTATGCTCAACCGCCGCCCATGTATCCATTGCAACGGTGCGGAGCTGTATCTCTGCAAAATAATGCCCCGGTGTGCTGCCGGAAACGTCCTCGTAGGGCGTTTCGACAGTCAGTATCATATGATAGCTGCGATAGCCGTTGGGCTTTACATTTTTGATATAGTCCTTTTCACTGACGATGTCAAGCTGCGGCAGCGATGAAAGCAGCAGCGCCGAAAGCCTCGCGGCAGAGGATGTTATAACAGCCTCCTGCACATCCAACGTATTAGTCTGCGATCAAGACGACTTGAACTGGTCGCCTCTCACGCCGATAGAAAACAATTGACAGCATTACAGACCGCAGCCCGACTGATCTCGGCTGCGGTCTTGTTTTATATACTGCATTTGAGACTGTTATCATGCACAATATCTGCCGGAGAAATTTGTGCAGCTCTACAAAATGCGGCGGAACGTCTTGACAATCCGGCGGTATGGGTATATACTCTAACTGTACTACTACAGATAGTACAGTTAGTACACAGTACAGGTACCGTACAAAAGGGAGAGACAAAAGAAAGCGAGGTATGCAGATGATAACCATTGATCCTGCCGACAAGCTGCCGATATTCGAGCAGATATGCCGGAGCGTCTGCCGCGATATTAACGGCGGGCTGCTGGGTGAAAACGACAAGCTGCCCTCGGCAAGGGAGCTGGCAAAGCTGCTGGCGCTCAATCCCAACACGGTAGCCAAGGCCTACAGCCAGCTTGAACGGGACGGGATAATCTATTCTGTGCAGGGCAAGGGCTGCTTTGTAGCGGCACATGAAGGCAAGGCCGGAGAAAAGCTGACGGAGAGCTTCAGAAAAGCAGTCAGCGAGGCTCTGAACTCCGGGGCGACCGCGCAGGAGCTTATAGCTATCGTGAATGAAATAAGCGGCTTGCGTTCAAGGAAAGGGGAATGATACAGATGATAGAGATCAAAAATGTCTCAATGGGATTTGAGGACAGCAAAAAGGGCTCCGGCACAGTCGCGCTGAACGAGGTGAGGCTTACTGTCCCGGAGGGGTGCATCTTCGGCTTCTTAGGCTCAAACGGAGCCGGAAAAAGCACGCTGATGCGGCTGATGAGCGGCATCTACCGCCCTTGGTCGGGAGATATACTGATCGACGGCGAGCCGGTGTTCGACAACCCGGCTGCCAAGGAAAAGCTGTTCTTCGTCAACGATGAAACGACCCAGTTCTCCGGCTACACACCCGAGGATCTGAAATTTTTCTACAAGGGCGCCTACGCCGGCTTTTCAGATACGGTATTCGAGCGTATAATGAAGTCACTTGAGCTGCCCCTTGACAAAAGGCTAAGCACCTTTTCAAAGGGCATGAAGCGCCAGACGGTCGTGGCGCTGGCACTGGCGGCACAGACCAAATATCTGTTCTTTGACGAAGCCTTTGACGGCCTTGACCCGGCTATGCGGAGGATAGTCAAAAATCTGATAACCGACGAGATAATCGAGCGCGGTGCGACGCTGGTAGTCTCGTCCCACAACATTACCGAAATAAGTGAGCTTTGCGACAGGGCTATGCTGCTGCATAAGGGAGAGCTGATCTTCTCTGATGAGCTGGACAATCTTCGTACCGGCTTCACAAAGGTGCAGCTGGTGATAAGAGACAGCAGTCTTTCGGATGAAGGGCTGAAGCAGCAGATCGCAGCGCTCGGGCTGGAGCTTATGCAGATGTCAGTCGTCGGCTCTGTGCGTCAGCTGATAATCAGAGCCGGCGAAAATGAAACGCTTGAAAAGCTTTCACAGCTTCCGACGTCGATGATCGAAACGATACCCTTGACGCTGGAGGAGATATTTATTTACGAACTGGAGGTGAGAGGCTATGGCAGCACTGACTTCATCACAGAGGATTAAGGCTTATTCCAAAGCCCTCTCGCGCAACACCGGCAAGGCGCGGATGTTAATAATCGTCCTGTGCGCACTGGGATGTATCCTTATGCTGTTCCATGTTATCACGGTGGGAGCAGCCAACAGCCATTACCGCGATCTGCTTGATCTGGCAATCATTCCTCTGCTGGCGGCCGCTGGCTCGGGACTGCTGCTTGCAGCGCCGATGTTCAAGGAGCTTTACAACAGGCAGTATGCAGATGTTGAGTTCTCACTGCCCATAACCGCATCAGAGCGGTTTAGGGCAAAGCTGCTTTCAATGGTGAGATTCCACCTGCTGCCGCTGCTGGGAGCCGAGGCGCTTTTCCTTGCTATCACTCCCTTTAACGTAGAGGACTGGGCGGGCTATAAGCCTTATCTGATGATCTGCCTGTCTCTGCTGATAACTGCAATATTCGTTGACGCGGCAGCGGTATTCTGCGTAAGCTGCTGCGGCTCCCTGGCAGAGTGCATCTACACGACCCCCCTGCTGATAGCAGGAATAACTCTTCTGCCCATATTCTTTGCAAACTTCTTTATTATCCAGCCTGCAAGGCTGTCCGCAGACGGGATCGCCTTTGCCCTTGCCAGTGGTCAAATGCCCTGGTGTGCAACTGTGCTGGGACTTGACAGTGAGCTTGACCGCCTTACGGACTATGTCGGGCTCGGCGCGACACTGCTGCTGGCTTTGCTGCTTATCCTCGCAGCCTATAGGATATATCTCAAGCGGGACGGCCTGCAGACCGGCAGACCGGTGGTGTTCCCGGCTTTCAAATGGTTCATCGCCTCGCTGGCTCTTACCGATGTTATCCTGCTCTTCCTGTTCAACGGAGTGTATTATTCCATTCTCTTCGGTCTGCTGGTATTCATGGGACTGCTTTTCCTGATCGCAAGGGGCAGAGTGAGCGTATTCACCCTTGCAAAATGGTTCGGCGTGTATCTCGGGATATTCCTGTGCTGCCTGCTGACCGGCTCCATAGCCTACAAGACCGGCGGCTTCGGCTACAGCCGCGTAAGGCCGGACAGCAGCTGCGCATATCAGTACGCCAGACTTGACATAACAAGCGAAAAGGAGGACAAGGAATACTACTACGTTTTTCACGCCGGCGGCTACGACCTTGACAGTATGCGGGAGATAGCTGACATTATCAGCGATAACCGCATTGAGCCGAAGTTTTTTGACGATGTATTCAACAGCAAGGGAAGATATGACTATATCGTTAACGATAACATCAGGACCCGCGCCTATCTTTATATTGAAGCCGACTATCCCGCAAGAGGCTACGAAATCAACGTTCAGATAACGGAGGAGGGCGTCACCAAGCTCAAGGAGCTTATTGACAGGCTGCATCCCTCGGAGACGAGCATCAGCAGCTATCTCTACAGCGAAGTGTACGAATAGGATCACAAGCCCTTTACAGAACGACAGAAAAGCAAAATGAAAGCTGACAGGAACGAAGGCAACACCGCACGACTCGCGGCTAACGCCTCTGCACATCATCTGCTTGCCAGCTTTCCGTCATATTACCCAAATTCTCCTTGACGTTGCGCAAAGCGAAGCACACTTCGCTTGCAAGCCTGCTTCGAATTTAGGCAATCTGACGAAAATCTGTGCCTCAACGCCAGTTGAGGTTGCGCATACTGATGCACAGGGGTCGTGCGGTGTTGCCTTAAGAAAAAAGCAAGGGACTGCTGCACCGCGCAGCAGTCCCGTTTTTATCGGGCGGATATCAGATAAGCTCAAGGGTGATGCTGCCGCTGAAGCCGCTAAGCGGAACGCGGTATTTCTCCATAAGGATAGGCCCGCAGGAGCCTGTGCCCACGCCGGACATGGCAAAGTCGGCGCAAAGGACGGTATAGCCGCTTTTTTCAAGCTCATGGCGGTGAGCCTTTGCAGCAAGCTCCTCCTGCGTGTATTCGCTGACGCTGAACGAAAAGCCCTCTGCAGAGATCAACCGCAGGGCATTGCCGACTGTCAGTTCCTTTGTGTTCCAGTGTGAGGAATTTTCCTGCGGCCGGATATAGGGCTCGTACAGCTGTGAGACCTCCGCCTCAAAGTGCCCCATGTAGGAGGCACGGTGCTTGTCGCAATAGCTTTCAAAGGGGCCGCAGCCGAACCAGCTTACACTGTCAAGGCTCCTGTCAAGAAAAAGCCTCAAGCCGAAGCGCGGGAACACCTCTATCTTTTCAGCGTCAGCCTCAAGGCCGGCGGTGACGGTAAGGCGGCCGGCGCAGTCGATGCGGTACTGCGCCTCGACTCTTGCAAAGGGTCGGAAGATGCTCCTGCCGTAGGAGGCGGAAGCCGTGATGACGGCACATCCGTTGCTGTACGAAATTTCGGACTTATACACCTTTACCGCCGGGTCGTTCATATAGAGCCTGTACCAGTCGCCCTTCATGGTGTCGTTGTCGGTGGGGGCGCGGAAAAAGTTGAAGCCCATAGGCCTTTGCAGGATATTCCTCCCCTGCCTTTCGATGACGGTCATCTCGGCTCTTCTGCGGTCAAAGGCATAGCGCACGCCGTTAGCCCTTACCTCAAAGGAAAGGGGCGTTTCTGCGATCTGCGGAGGCTCTGCCGGCGTATCGGCGGAGGCCTGTCTGCTGCCCTCGCAGAGGGATAACTGATCGAAGCAGACCTCCCTGCCCGAGCTGTCGGTGAAAATGAAACGAATGTAGGTCTCGTCCGTAAGGTCGGGGATATCCGGCAGATCGACCCTGCATTCTCCCTCGGGCGGGAGCGTATAGTCAACGCCGCCGCTGCTGACAAGGCCGTTCCTGTCGGTGATCTCATAGCGGCAGCTGTAAAGCTCGTGGGCTGCCGTGAAGTGAAGTATGCTTTTGAAAACGAAGTTCCCGCCCTCTCTGTAAACTCTTACCGGGCGATAGACCTGCTTGACCTCCAGCAGACCCGTGTGGGGCGTTCTGTCGGGATAAACAAGGCCGTCACAGCAAAAATTCCCGTCGTGATGCAGCTCGCCGAAGTCTCCGCCGTAGCCGTATTTGGTGTCCTCTTTTTCGGACTTATCAAGCGGAAAGGCATGATCGCACCATTCCCATACAAGGCCGCCCATGAACCTGTCCGACGACATGAACATCTCGTAGTAATCCTCAAGATCGCCCGAGCTGTTGCCCATAGCGTGGCTGTACTCGCAGAGCAGGAGAGGCCGTGTTTCTGCCTCGTTTTTGAGATAATCCTTCATTCCCTCCACCGACATATACATCTCCGACACCATATCGAGAACGCTGTCGGACGTACCGTCAAGACGGTGGGTGCTTTCATAGTGGACGGGACGGGTACTGTCCAATTTTTTGACTAGTTCTGCGCCCGCTCTGAAATTCTCCCCCCAGCCGCTCTCGTTGCCGAGAGACCAGATCACCACGCTGGGGCGGTTCACATCCCGCTTTACCAGCAGCTTGTGCCGCTGCATTATCGCATCTCTGAACATGGGGTCACCGGCGATAAGGGCAATGCCGTTGTAGGTGCCGCCCTCCCTGTCCCAGCGGAGGTTCTGATAGATGTTCACGCAGCCGTGGCTCTCGATATCCGCCTCGTCGATGACGTAAAAGCCGTATTCGTCGCAAAGCTGAAGGAACAGCGGCGCGTTGGGATAGTGAGAGGTGCGTATGGAGTTGATGTTGTGAGCCTTCATAAGCTCGAGATCGCGGCGCAGCTTGGCTTCATCGGCGTAACAGCCCGTGTCGGGATAGCTATCGTGACGGTTGACGCCGAGAAGCTTGATCCTTCTGCCGTTGAGCAGATAAACGCCCTCCCTTATCTCCGAGGTGCGGAAGCCCACCCTCTCGCGGATGACCTCGCCCTCCGAGGTGATGATAAGCGTATAAAGCTCCGGCATCTCCGCGCTCCAGAGCCGGACGTTTTCAACTAAGGCCGTAAAGGTCTCCCCTGCCGCAGCAGCGCCGGAGAAAACAGCTTCATCTCCGTGATACAGCGTGAATGCGGCATCTGCGCCCTCGGGAGCAAATGTGAACCTGCCGTTCATGTCTGCCGTGATGCGATAGTCAGCTATCCGTTTTTTTGGACGCGAAAGCATATACACATCTCTGAATATGCCCGAGAGCCGGAATTTGTCCTGATCCTCAAGATAAGTCCCGTCGCACCATTTCAGCACCGCACAGACTATCTCGTTCTCACCCTCGCTAAGCATATCGGTGATGTCAAACTCGGTCATGCGGTGGCTCACCTGCGTATAGCCCGCAGGCCTGCCGTTCACATAGAGGTACATACAGCTGTCAACGCCCTCAAATACCAGTATCCTGCAAAGGCCGTCGGGCTTGTAGCTGTACTGTTTTTTGTACACTCCCACAGGGATGTCATCCGGCACAAAGGGTGGGTCAAAGGGTATGGGATAGTTCACATTGGTGTATTGCGGCCTGTCAAAGCCGTGGAGCTGCCAGTTCGAGGGGACGGGCAGCGTCCTGTCAAGAGGCATGGATGTGAAGTCGTCCGGCAGGTCGATGATGCTGTCGAAATACATAAACTCCCAGCTGCCGTTGAGAAGCTCGAACCGCTCCGAGGCCGTCCTGTCCGGCGAGGGCTGCTGTCCCTCGGCAAAGGGGATAAAATACGCCCTCGGCGGAAGCGTCCCGCGGCAGAAAACTGTGGTGTCCTCGTGCAGTGTCATAAAGCTTTTAGCCGAACCGGCTGCGGATATATCTCTGATGTTCATGGTATTCCTCCCTTGAAATATTACTTTACTGTCCCAATTTCGATGTATATTACTGCAAATGGCAGTTTGCCGTGCTGTCTGCGAGAGCTACTGGGGATCCCCAGACCCCTTTCCAAAGACTTCTGACTCTTTTTGGCGAGGGTACCTGCTGTTCCCCCAACAAGCACTTATCTATAAAGTCTGATGACTTTAGCGGAAATACAGGTACCCTCGCCAAAAAGAATTAAATGTTTTAGGGAGGGGGTTTGGGGGATGACCCTTTTTCAAAAGGGTCTACCCCAATAATTTCCGCAGACAGCACGGCAAACTGCCATTTGCAGCAATACACATCGAAATTGGGATGCTTTAGTTATATGATAGCACATTTCGGCGCGGCTTGCAATAGAGGATATGTGTAAAATCCAACAATATGAACCTTGACGCATCGAGTCTCCCGAGCCGGAACGCTTTGTTCATTTCTCAAAAATCTTTTCCGCTTATTCCGGGATATGTTGTAGGCTGCTACAAAATTCACAGCAGGCTATTGACAAGATAACAGCGTTATGTTACAATAGCTTTGCAGTCAGATAACAGTGTTATGCAGTGCTGATACAGGGGGTGACAGGATGTCCATAAACAACGAGAGCCGTGAGCGGCTTATCGAATGTGCGAAGAGGGAGTTCCTTGCAAAGGGCTTTGCCAAGGCCTCGCTAAGAAATATCTGTGCCGAGGCGGGGCTGACCACGGGAGCGGTCTATTTCCTGTTCAAGGATAAAAACGGCCTGCTGGGGGCTATCGTGGATGAACCGCTGCAGAAAATACAGGAGCTTATGCTCTATCACTTCTCCGCCGAACAGCAGGAGGACTTCTCCACCTATCAGCAGCGGGACGGCGACCACGACCAGTTCGCGCAGGAGCTTATCGGCATCATGTATGACAACTACGACGCTATGCGCATCCTGCTGGACAGATCACAGGGCTCGGCCTATGAAAGCGTCGTGGATAGATTCATCGACACCACCGACAGCTATTACATAGTGCTTGCACAGCATTACGCCGACTCCGTCCCAGGCAAGCGGGTCAATCAGTATATGCTCCACTGGTTCAGCCATGTTCAGATCGAGGCCTTTGTGCATCTGCTGACCCACGAAAGCGACAGACACAAGGCTCTGCAAAGCATCAGAACAGTTATAGATTTTCTGGTGAAGGGCTGGATGATGTACATCCTCGAGGACGACAACTAAGTCAACAAGGGCGGTTCGCTCCGCCCTTAAAATAAAGCATATAGTTAGCTATAGCTAACATACAGGAGGAATAAATATGTATCTTGAAGTAAAGGACGTAAAGAAAAGCTACGGCAAGGATCAGAGCTTCATTCAAGTGCTGAAGGGCGTGAACACCTCTGTCAAAAAGGGACAGATGTGCGTTATACAGGGCACCAGCGGTTCGGGAAAGTCAACTCTGCTCAACTGCATAGGGGGGCTGGATGAAATGGACTCCGGCTCGGTAAAGGTGGACGGCAAGGAGATCTTCGGCTTGAAGCCCGCTGAACTGTCAGACTACAGGCGGGATAATCTCGGCTTTATTTTCCAGTTCTACAATCTGGTGCCGAACCTTACGGTAAGAGAGAACATCAAGGTCTGCGAATATCTTGCGCAGGAGCCTCTTGATATGGACGACCTGCTGGAAACTCTCGGCCTTACGGAGCATCAGAACAAATTTCCCGCGCAGCTTTCGGGCGGCCAGCAGCAGAGATGCGCTATTGCAAGGGCGCTTATCAAGAACCCGAAGCTGCTGCTCTGTGACGAGCCCACCGGCGCTCTCGACTCAAAGACCTCGCGGGATATCCTTGTGCTGCTGGAAAGGATAAACGAAAAGTACGGCACTACCATGCTGATAGTCACCCACAACAATTCTATCAAGAACATGGTGCATAAGGTCATCATCCTTAAGGACGGGCTTATCAAAAAGGACTACGAGAACGAAACAAGAGTTCCCGCCGCAGAGTTGGAGGACTTATAATGAACAGAGTGCTTAGAAAACGCATCTCCCGCGATCTCAAAAGCAATTTCGGCCGGTATCTGGCGCTTGTGCTGCTGATCGTTATGGGAATTTTCCTTGTGGCAAGCTTTGTGGGCTCGGCAGAGGCGATCATACAGGGAACAGAGAACAAGAAAGCTGAAAACCACCGCCAGGACGGTCAGTTCTCGGTGTTCCTGCCGCTGACGGAAGAGGAGCTTTCAAGCCTCTCCGAGGGCGGAACTGTCATCGAGCCGATCTTCAATACCGACCTGCCCGTTGAGGGAGGAAAGGTGCTTCGGCTTTTTGGGAACCGTCAGCAGACCGACCTTATAGATGTATGCGAGGGCAGGCTTGCAGAGAATACCGGCGAGGCTCTCCTTGAGCGGAGATTTGCAGATACCAACGGCTATTCCGTCGGGGACGAGATCACTGCGGGGGGCGTTGTGTTCAAGATAGTGGGGCTTGGCTCCGTTCCCGATTACGATGCTCCCCTGCGCAATCTGTCCGACACAGGCGTTCAGTCGGAGGTCTTCGGGATGCTCTTCGTCACCGCCGACGAATACAGCCGCATCATCGCAGAGACCGACCAGAAGGCACAGGAATACGCCTACTCCTACAGACTGGGAGAGGGCATCACAGACAATGATCTGAAAGAAAAAATAAAGTCGCTGGAATTCGACTATACAAAGGTGGAGGACAAATACTTCAAGGAGTCGATAAACGAGGCGCTTGAACAGAAGGAGAGGATAGAAAACGGTGTGAAGGATATCCACAGCGGGGCAAAATCCCTTGCCGACGGACTCTCCGAGCTGAACGGCAGCGATGATGCTCTGACCGGGGGTGCGCAGAGGCTTTTTGAGGAGTATCTTGCACAGGCGAACACATCCCTTTCTGCCCTCGGCGTAAAGGAAAGGCTTACGGAGGAAAACTACTCCGCAGTGCTGGCAGGCCTTGCCTCCTCCGACAGGTCGGGACAGCTTTCCTCGCTGAAGCAGAGCCTTGACAGTCTGAAGCAGTTCCGCGACGGGATAGGCGATTACACAAAGGGCGTAAGCGAGGCCTCCGAGGGTGCGGGCAAGCTCTATGATGGCATTGACGAGATGAAGCAGTTCACCGATGAGGTCATCGAAAAGGAGTTCGTCATCGACATCGACAACCTCACCTCCTTCCTCAAGGCCTCGGAAAACGGCAGGATAGAGGCCGCCGCCGGAGATGTCATCATGAACAAGATCGGCGGACTTATCGCGGGAGTCATCGTGCTGATACTCTTTGCCTATGTGATCTCGGTGTTCGTGGTGCATCAGATAGAGAACGAGGCCCCGGTCATCGGTGCGCTGTATGCGCTGGGCGTCAAGAAAAAGGATCTGCTCCGCCACTACATAACCCTGCCGACCGTTATCACCTTTGTGGGGGCAGTGCTGGGACTGGCTCTCGCATTCACGCCCATAGGCATCAAAAGACAAATGTCGGACAGCTACGGCTATTTCTCGCTCCCCGACTTTGATTTCGTATATCCCCCATATCTGATGATCTATGCGCTGGTGGTGCCGCCGCTGATAAGCGCCGCGGTGAACACGCTGGTCATCAACAAAAAGCTCTCCCGCACGGCGCTGTCGCTTATCAAAAACGAGCAGAAGGCCTCCAGCTACCGTCAGTTCAACATCAAGTCTGAAAGCTTCACAAGAGTGTTCCGCATAAGGCAAATGGTAAGGGAGCTTCGCTCGTCCGTGACTGTAGTGCTGGGAATGTTCATCTCGCTTCTTGTCATCATCCTCGGCCTCAACACCTACAGGCTCTGTACCAACGTTAAGGAACGCAATGTGGCCGACACGAAGTACGAATATATGTACCTGCTGAAACACCCCGAAAAGCAGGCTCCGTCAGAGGGCGAGGCTGCCTACATCGAGGGGCTGAATATGAAGATACTCAACTACACCCTTGAGGTCAGCGTTATCGGTCTGAACGAAAACAGCAGATACTTCTCTGCCCGTCCCGAAAAGGGCAAGAGCAAGGCCGTCATCAGCAACTCCCTCAAGGAGCGCCTCGGCTATGACGTCGGAGACAAGGTCACCTTCAGCGACCCCGCCGCCGATATCGACTACACCTTTACGGTAACGGATATCTGCGAATACTCCCCCGGCTTTACCGTCTTTATGGATATCGGCAGCATGAGAGAGCTGTTCGGCAAGGACAAGGAGCATTACAACGCCGTCTATTCCGACAAGGCGCTCAATATAGACGAGGGCAGGCTCTACAGCGTGAACACTAAGGATGAGATAAAGAAGAGCGCCGGCGTATTCATCGAACAGATGACAGGCTTTATCGTAATGCTGATAGCCGCAGGCTCGGTGATCTTCTGCGTGGTGATGTATCTGATGATCGGCGTGATGATCGACCGCTCCAGCTTCGGCATCTCGCTGATAAAGATATTCGGCTACCGTCCGAAGGAGATAAGGGATCTGTATCTGAACGGAAATCTGATAGTTATCGCCTTGGGCGGACTGATCTGCATCCCTGCCGCAAAGCTGGTCATGGATACGATCTATCCCTCCTTCATAGCCAACGTTGCCTGCTGCATGGATATTTCCTTCCCCTGGTATATGTATCTGATAATATACTGTGCGATGCTGCTGATCTATCTGCTGATAAACAAGCTGCTTATGCGCAAGATAAACAGGATAACCCCTGCAGAGGTACTCAAGAACAGAGAATGACCTCTGACAGCAAAACGACCCGAAGGCCTCTGCGGCTTTCGGGTCTTATGCTATTTTTCGTCCCCTGCCTTGAAGTTGTAGATCGGTCTGATGACCTCTGCCACCTCCACCGTATCTCCGATATTGTCAACGATATCGCTTACGGACTTATAGGCCATAGGGCATTCGTCCAGCGTGGCAGAGCCTACCGAGGTGGTGTAGATGCCCTGCATCTGCTTCTTGAACTCCGACACGGTAAAGCTTGCCTTGGCCGCAGACCGCGACATCAGCCGTCCCGCGCCGTGAGGGGCAGAGAAGTTCCAGTCGGGGCTGCCCTTGCCGATGCAGATAAGCGAGCCGTCCCGCATATTAATTGGGATAAGCAGCTTCTCCCCCGCCTGCGCCGAGACTGCGCCCTTGCGGAGTATCATGTTCTCGGTGTCGATGTAGTTGTGTATGGTGGTGAACTGCTCGGTGACGTGCAGCTTCATCCCCTTGACGATCTCGTCTGTCATCGCCTTGCGGTTGAGCATCGCAAACTCCTGCACTATCTTCATATCGTGGATATACTGCTCGAACAGCTCTCCCTCGCAGTAGGCAAGCTCCTTGGGGATGTCGGTGCGCTTGGTGTTTTTCAAGGCTGTGATCGCCTTTTGTATCTGCTTCTCCCTGCCCTCGGCCTTCAGCCTTGCCACCAGCTCGTCCATATCCTGCTTTGAGCAGCCGTTCAAGCGCCTGTAGGCCTCCCCTTGGTAGTAGGAGGCTGTCTCGACACCCAAGTGCCGCGAGCCGGAGTGTATCACGATATAGATGCTGCCGTCATCGCCCCTGTCGGCCTCGATGAAGTGGTTGCCGCCGCCGAGGGTGCCGAGGCTCAACACCGCCCTGTCGTGGTTTATCCTGTCATAGCAGTAAAGCTCTGTAAGGTCGATGCTTTCGTTATATCTGTGCGCCGACCTGCGCACATTGAAGCCGGAGGGTATCCTCTCGTAGATAAGCTTATCCAGCCTCTGCAGCTCAAGGTGGCTCTCCTTTACCTTGATGACCTCCATTCCGCAGCCGATATCCACCCCGACCAGATTCGGCACCACCTTGTCGGTTATGGTCATGGTCGTGCCTATGGTGCAGCCCGCTCCTGCATGGACATCGGGCATTATCCTTATCTGCTGACCCTCGCACATAGGCTGGTTCAGCAGGCTTACAAGCTGCGAGACTGCGTTCTCGTCTATCACATCCGTGAACACCTTGCAGCTGTTGTACTTTCCTTTTAATTCTATCATATTTACTCCTTCCTTGCTTCGGTCAATACTTCCTTCACATACCTCCAGGGTATATCCTCCGACTGCCAAACTCCGTTGTCGGAGATGCGGAAGACATAGCCGTCGGCAGTCATCGCCTCTGTGTCGATGACCAGCACCGCCGGCCTGCCGTGGCGCCTTCCCACAGTAAAGGCGGTCTCAACATCCTTGGAGAGATGCACATACTGTCTGTTCATTTTTCTGATGCCGTCACGCTTGATGCTGTCAAGGAAGCGGTCGGCGGTGCCGTGATAGAGCCGCTCCGGCGGTACGGCCTCACGCATTTTCACCTCCACCGGGATGCTGTGCCCTTGGTTGGCTCTGATCTTCGACCTGTCATCATTGAAGCTGTAGCGCTGTTTGCTGTTCTCCCGCACGATGCGCTCCAGCGTTTCCATGCTTATGGTATGCCCCGAGGCGTTGATGCCGTCGATAAGCTCCCGCGTATCCGCCCAGCCCTCGCTGTCAAGAGTGATGCCTATAGTCTCCGGCTCATGCCGCAGTATAAGGCTTATGAATTTTCCCAATGTAATATCGTCGTTTTTCATTCTGTTACCTCCGTAAATCAAAAAAAGACAAAACAAGCAACACCGCCCACAATGTGAGCGCACAGAAGTGTTACCCATTTTGTCCCATAGCTTGCCGAACTTGGTTTGGTATATTATAGCATCTGTTTTCTGTTTTGTCAAGAGAGAAATTATAATTCTTCCTGCAGCCGGAGCAAAACGCTCTCCCGCCGCATAGGATAAGCCGGAGGGATGACCATGACAGAATATAAGCTGAACATACCTGCCGAGACTGCCTATGCACGGCGGTGGGCGTTTTCGTTCAACCCGCGCTATTATAGCTTCGAGCATCTCGGCGGCGACTGCACCAATTTTGTTTCGCAGTGCATCTTTGCCGGCGGAGCGGTGATGAACTACACACGCGACACCGGCTGGTACTACCGCTCGCTCCGCGACCGCGCCGCCGCATGGACAGGGGTGGAGTTCTTCTGCCGGTTCATCATTAACAACAAAAGCGTCGGCCCCTTCGGACACCTCGTACCCCTTGAAGATGCCTCCACTGGGGATGTCATCCAGCTTGGGGACAGCATCGGCTACTATCACAGCCTGCTGGTCATTGACCTGCGGGAGGGGGTGCCGTATGTGGCAGCCCACACCTATCCCGCCTATGACCGCCCCCTGACAAGCTACACCTTTGAAAGGCTGCGCTGCATTAGGATAGACGGCGCAAGGCGCTGGTGATCAGCCGTTACAGTCACAGAACATTCTGTCAAGCAGCTCGTCAAGGCCGCGCTTGTCGCCCATTGCCGCCTTCCAAAGCCGCAAGGTCAGCCCGCTCGTAACGGTTGTGACCCATAAGGCTCTTTTTGTATTTCCAGCATTTTATTGCATCGTCAAGACTCCGGCCCCGATTGTCCTCAAAGAAATCGCGGATATAGGTGTTGTATTCAAACTGCCTGTCGATGACCGTTCTGCTCTTTTTCTTCTCCTCGCTTATTCGCCGATAGGCCTCTGCAGCTTCGGCATATGTCCTGCCCGGATTGGCCTTGAGCCATTTCTGAAAGGCCACATTGAACGAGAACGATCTTCCTATCCGCTCCTTGAAAAACGCCCTGTGCTTCTCCGTGCATACTATGTTTTCCTCGATCAGCGTATCCTCGGTTATCTCCCCGACGTCAGCGGCTTTTCGGCGTTTGCCGGAAGGCTTCTGCACCCTGCCCGTTTCAAGGAAAAAGGCTATCCTGTCGGTAAGCTCCTGCTTCGAGCCCGAGGACGGCAGGCCGTTCTCGCGGCAAAACTCTGCAAGCTCGTCCTTCAGATAGTAATAGCTGCGGAAGACCGCGGCATCGGTATCGGGCAATAGCTTTGGCCTGTTGTTCATTGCCGCACCTCCATTCGTAGGTTGTTGTAATTATCATACCACATTTAAAGGATATTGTAAAGCTGTGACAGTTGAAATCTATAACGGGGTATGGTATAATATATCCGATACGGTACAAGGGAGTATGAACAAAACAGCATGAAGATAAGATACCAAAACGAACACCTCCGCAAGCGGGTCAAGGATGACACACTGCTGTTTCCCGAAACTATGGGCATCACGCTCTTCGGGCTGGCACTGGTCATCATCAGCATTGTCAACACCTGCCTTGATATGTCCTTCTCCGATGAGGGCTTTTTTCGCATACTTTCGGAAAAGCACCCCTTAAGTCTCGGCTTCGGCATCACGCTTCTTATTATGGGCGGGATATTCATCCGCCTGACCCGGAGCCTCAACGTGCTTAAGCACCTCCGCCCCGCCTGCGGCAGCGTGAGCTTCACCCCCGAGGAGATAGACCGCGAGGCAGACCTCCCCGAGTCGGTATGGTATCCGGGCTATGATATTTACGTTACCCCGAGGCTTATCATCGGCACCAACAGAGGCATGACGGCGGTGGAGCTTGACGACATCCAAAGGGTCAGAATAAGAGAGAAGCGCCGCACCGAATCCGACCGCACCAAGAGCCGCGTCAGCCTTGTAACGGGAAGAAAGACCTACAGGCAGAAGGAATACACCTCCTGCATCATCACCGTTTGGACAAAAAACGGCCGGCGCCTTACGCTCTGCGACAGCCGCAGCCTGTCCGGAGAGGTGATAATGAACATCCTCAAGGAACGCTGCGGCAGCGAGGTCTTTGAGGATTGACGAGCCTCAAGCCGCGCAGCTGCGCGGTGTTACGCAAAGTAACAGCCTTGTTCCCCCTGCTCCCTTGATCGTTCGGGACGACCTGTGCTATACTGCAGATACAGCAAGGGAGACCTGCTGAATAATAATGGGAGGCATCATTTATGACATTCGGTGAAAAGCTGAAGGAAGCAAGACAAAAGGCAGGGCTGTCACAGGAGCAGCTCTCGGAGAAGCTCCACGTTTCAAGGAGCGCCGTTGCAAAATGGGAAACAGGCAAGGGAATGCCCGACATCGAGAACCTCAAAGCCGCATCGCAGCTGCTGAACGTGTCGATAGACTATCTCCTTGACGAGGGCGAGGCGCTTTCCGCAAACACGATCAAGGAGCGCATTGATATCAATGCCTATGAAAAGGGCGGAAAATGCCGCTCCCGGCAGGACACTGCCGTTCTTGCAAAATTCCCGCAGGCGGTGCAGATATATCCCCTGTTCAGAAAGAAAAAGCTGACAGGCATAGAAAAGCTGCTGGAATGGACGGTAATGCCCTTTTTCGGTACCTTTGAGCTGACGGAGCAGGTCAACAGCCTAAAGACCGCCTTCTATCTGGCGGAGACAGAGACAGATCAGTATTTCGTCACCGTAACGGAGGAGTTCATGGAATACAGCAGGCTCGCAGTCAAGACAGAGAAAAAGAAGCTGGAGATAGGCGATCACATCTACATAAAGGCAGCCTATGGGCTGAAATAAAATGTACGGAGGGTGCGGAATGGAATTACTCAAGGCCGGTACGGACGACATAAATGACCTCACGCAGTTGAGGCTTGAATATCTTTTGGAGGACTACGGCGAGGTATCAAACGACAGGCTCGGCCTTATAGCCGACAGTCTGCCCGGGTATTTCAGCAGACATTTGAACGCCGACCTCTTTGCCTTCCTGTGCAGGGTGGACGGCACTGCCGCAGGCTGCTGCCTGCTTTACATTTCGGAGAAGCCCGCCAATCCCACGTTTATAAACGGCAGGACAGGCTCGGTGCTGAACGTATATACAAGGCCGCAGTTCCGCCGCCGGGGCATCGCAGGGAAGCTTATGGGAATGCTTCTGTCGGAGGCCGGGAGACTGGAGCTTGACTTCGTTGAACTGAAATCCACCGACGTGGGCTATCCCCTTTATAAGTCAGTGGGCTTTGAGGACGCGGTGTCTAAATATCATAATATGAAATTTATTATCGACAAGAGGAATATGTGAAAGGCCGATTTAAGCGCGGCGGCAGAATAACCGTCTGAAAAGAAAAGTCCCGGGAAATGCCTGTGCAGGCAGATCCCGGGACTTGATCGTTATTCAGCTGCAACAGAGTTTGCTGTTCAGAAGGACGAGGGCTGTCCTATTTACAAGTCGGTGGGCTTTGAGGTACGGTGTCAATGTATCACAATATGAGATCCGTTACCGACAAGAGAAATCAGCGAGAGGCCGATGTCAGTTAGGCATCAATAAAGAGCGTTTAAGGCAACACCGCACGACCCCTGTGCATCAGTATGCGCAACCTCAACTGGCGTTGAGGCACAGATTTTCGTCAGATTGCCTAAATTCGACGCAGGCTTGCGAGCGAAGTGTGCTTCGCTTTGCGCAACGTCAAGGAGAA
>JAFSSS010000060.1 GCA_017450925.1 Ruminococcus sp.
ATCTTTAAAGTCTGATGACTTTAGCGGAAATACAGGTACCCTCGCCAAAAAGAGTCAGAAGTCTTTGGAAAGGGGTCTGGGGAACAACCTTTCTTCAGAAAGGTTTTCCCCAGTAGCTCTCGCAGACAGCACGGCAAACTGTCATTTGCAGCAGAGCGCATCGATATTGGGATATATATAAAGGCAGCACCGCACGGGCTTTGTGCGGTGCTGCCTTTATTTTATTCACAGCCTGCTGCGCAGCGCAGGGGCAATTGCCTGAATGCTGTCCTTCAGAAATCCTCTTATCTCTTCGGCGAGCCCTTTGTCTATCTTCACTTCCCTGCTGATGCCGTCATTGTATTTCAGCCGGAGACTGTACCTTTCCCCGCCGCTTCCCGAACCGGCGGCCGGGATATCAAGCCCGCTCAAGTAGTCCCTAACTGTCAGCCATTGCTCCCGGGTGATGCTGCTCCTGTCCGAGCTGTCGCCGTGGACAAAGTAATAATACCCGCCGCTGTTTCCTGCCGGCGTTATCTGATAGGAATACTCCGGAGCCTTCAGATACAGCTCCGTAATAAGAGTTTCGCCTATCCTGCAAAGGTCTCTGCCGACAGGCCGCACCATTTCGCGGAGGATCTCAATTACCGAGTACCACCTGTTCCCCGAAGGAGGATAATACTGCACCGTCTGTTCGGTGCCGTCCCTCTCCCGGGTGAGATAAAGCCTTTGATAATCTCCGCCGTCCAGCACAAACATATCCGGGTCGGGAGCTGTCAGCTCACTGCGCTTTTCCACAGGCCGCAGCTGCTCCCAAAGATACCCAAGCTCCTCACACAGAGCATCCCAAAGCGCTGTGTTCATCGGGATATGCTCTCTTACGGTCATTTCATCCTTTTCCGAGGTGCGGAAGGTGCTGTCGATAGCTTCAAGCACTCCCGGCTCTGCCCTATCCTCTGACAGGCTGTAGCTGACATCGCTCCAGTAGGCGGTGCGGATCACCTCTGCCGCATCGGCCTCGATCTCAAATTCCGAATGGAAGCACATTGATCCTCCGCTGGATTCGTAGCGTATCCTTTTCAGTCTGCTGTTATCAAGCGTCATTCTGCTCTCCCCCGTTATTTTGAAATGCACCTGTGCCCCGATGCAGCCTCAAAATTGTATCTGACTATACCGAGGTCGATCCTCGACATCGGCGCTCTGCCCGCGGTGATGACCGCATTCTCGCCGTCAATGTCAATAAAGAATCTCTGTTGATTTACGGCAGTGGGCGCAAGCACAGCCGCAAGCATCCCGTTCTTGAACCAGACAGGCATATCCTCCTTTTTCACCGCACATAGCTTTTCAAGCGATCTGGATCTGTGGGGCTTGCCCTCGTTCTCGCCGTATCCTATTGCAATAACACAGACTATTTTCTCGCCGGCATTCTTATCCGCCCTGCACTTGCCCTTGCCGTAGGTACCGGCCACCCAGCAGGTGTTCAAGCCCAGCATTTGAGCCTCGAGAACTATCCTCTCGCCGTAATAGCCTGCACGCTCGTCCAGATCGGCAAGAGAGCTGCTGCCCACAAGCGCTATGTAGTTGTCTGCATTTCTGAACCTGCCGTAGTGCGCAAGGAATGTGTTGAAGCAGTCGGGGTCGTTTTGCACAAGCTGGATATTCAGACCGCTCTCCTTATTGCATTCTTCAATGACCGCCTTCAGCCTTTCAGCCTCGCTCTCACCGATAGGCAGCGCCTTGAACTGCCGGACACTGTGCCGAGCCTTGATCGCTTCTCTGATATTCATGATGACCGCCTCCTGTCGTTACTCTCGCTCTTTGCGAGAAGAGCCTCTGCCTGCTCTCTTTTCATACGCCCGCTGCCGCCCTTGTGACAGTCGCGGCCGGCGGCGGAAGATTACAGCATTAAGGCTCTTTCTGCTGTAATGATATCACAGGCACAGCGATTTGTCAATAAGGCCGACACCATTAAGGCAACACCTTCATTGTCAATTGTCAACTGTCAACAGGAATGCAGAGATATATCACTGTAAAAAGCTTGCATTTTTATAAGCGATGTGGTATAATAATATATATTGCTTTTTGCAGTCTGAATAACAGAAGACATAAAGGACGGGAGTGAACGGTATGAACAGAAAAAAGCTGCGTATCTTAGCGGCCTCACTGGCGGCAGTCGCCGTGATCGCCGGCATCAGCGCATATTTTACAAGCGAGGATACTGTTACCAATGCCTTTGTGGCTTCAACTCTGAAAATCCAGATAGTCGAAAATAAATGGGTTCCCGACCCCGTCATAGTGCCGGAAAAGAAAATCGATAAGGATCCCAAGATAAAGAATGCCGACACCACTCCCGCATATGTTTTCATGGAGGTGACCGTCCCGGCGCAGAGGCTTGTTATCGAGGACGCCTCTGTCAACAGCAAGGGCATCAGCCTCGGCACAAAGACCGCTCCGCTGTTTAGGTTCGTGGACAAGGACGGGAACTATACCGTCCAGCCGGACACCTCGGAGCAGACCGTAAACCCCGGCTGGTGTCTTATGGAAGGCTATCCCAAAATAATAACCGACAGCTCCAAGGCTGTCACGGGCTATACCTATCTCTATGCCTATACAGGCTCAAATCAAGGCAGCATCATGTCCGTGCTGCAGCCCGGTGATTTGACGGAAAACGCCCTCTTCGACAAGGTAATATTCACCAACGCAAGAGAGGGTCAAGGGCTGGAGGGTACCACCCAGAATATCAACATCAAGGCCTATGCGATACAGAATGACTTCCTTGAGTCCCCGACCTCCACTAAGGCCGAGGCAGCTGATGTATGGAAGATACTGCAGGAATGAACCGCAAAAGGCTGCTTAAAGATGCCCTTGCGGTGGCAAAAACGACCGTGTCGATACTCATGACGCTGGTGATACTTTTGGCGGCGCTGCTGGTGGGGCTGTATATCTTCAAGATCAGACCCTATATCGTGAAAACAGGCTCAATGGAGCCGGCTATCCATACGGGGAGCGTGGTGTTCGTAAATCAGCGGACAGAGCTTTCCGAGATAAAGGTGGGAGATGTGATCTCCTTTCGCAAGAGCGGAGAGATGCTTGTCACTCACCGGGTCGTTAAGATCGAGGACGGAAAATACACCACCAAGGGCGATGCCAACAACACCAACGATGCCGAGCCCGTCACGGAGGAAAACTATATCGGCAAGACCGTTACCGTGCTGCCGGGACTGGGCGGACTGTTTTCGTTTCTGAAGACCACTGCCGGCAGGGTTACCGCCCTCTGCATTGTCGGGGTGCTGCTGGCGATAAGCTTTATCCCGAAAAAGAAGAAAAACGTTGAAAAGGAGGCTATGGAAAATGGTCAGGAAAACGCTTAAAAAGCGCCTATTCATCGCAAGCCTTGCAGCTGTTGCTGTCATTGGCATGACCGCAGCCTTTCTGACAAGCTCCGACGAAAAGGACAATACCTTCAAGATCGCCGAGGTGGATCTGTCCATATCCGAAAGCTTTGAAAAGGATAAGACCCTCGCCGCCGGGCAGATCATTCAGAAGCAGCCCTCTGTCATCAACACAGGTTCGGTGGAGCAGCTTTTCTTCGTTGAGGTCTCTGTTCCGCGAATGGAGACAACGCTTGTGGCAGAGAACGGCCAGCGCATCGCTCCCACGGGAAAGACCGGCGAGCTGCCTGCAGCAGATTACATACAGTCGGCCGAGATATTCGATCTGCTTGCCGCATCGGAGCAGCATCAAAGCGTGACCCACGACCCCGCTGATAACGGCTATGCCGACATACAGTACAACACCCCCACAGGCGATGCCGGCGGCTGGATATATCTGAAGCAGACCGAGGATAAAAAGAACTACAAGGACGTTGAGGGCTATGTTGACGGCACCTATGACACCTACCTTTTCGGCTACAGCGTGTGGCTGCCGCCGAAGGGTCAGACCGCAGCGGTCTTTGACAAGCTTAAGCTCAGGAGCATGGTGGACGGCGATATCACCGGCAAGTCTGTCGGTCAAGTGACGGTCAGAGCATATACGGTACAGAAGGATGATCTGAACGTCCCCGGCGTGACACATAACGGCACGGCTGACAGCCAATATGACAAGACAGAGCTTACAGCCCTGTATAAGATCATAGAAAACAAGAAAGGATAGTGCAATGACTAAGACAAAAAAGCGAATAGCTGTAGCCGGCACAGCGGCGGTCATTGCTGCAATATCCGTTTCGGTGTTTGCATATTTTGCCGCCAGAGAGGATAAGCCCAACCTTGTGGGCGTGGGCGAGGACGATATTTCTATCAGCGAGACCTTCACTCCGCCGGATCAGAATCAGCCCTACCGCAAGGTGGTAAAGATAAGCAACACAGGCAGTGTTCCATGCTATGTGCGGGCGAAGATAGAGTTCTCCGACTCACAGTCCGAGAGCCGGGCGTATTTCTCTGCCGAGAATGCCGACAGTGAAACTCCCCCTGCCGACGGCACCTATTACAAAGCCTCCCCTGCCGCCGCAGAGAGCTATACCGCGCATCTTCCGGCGGGCTGGAAGTACAATGCCGCGGACGGCTATTACTATTACGAATCTGCCGTTGCCCCCGGCAAGGACACCGTCCCCCTGCTGGCGTGGGTAAAAATGGTGTACGAGGACGGCGCACAGGTAACACCGCACGATATTTTTGTTTATTCCGAATCGGTGCAGACGGTTGACCCGAACACGGGTGTGGAATACACCGACTGGAAGCAAGCGTGGAGCAGCTTTGCAGGATAAAAGAATAATTAAAGCCGCCGATGTTACGGCGGCTTTTTGTTTAGGCAAAAAAGTCCCCCGCAGGTTTTGAAGCCTGCGGGGGAGTAGAATATTATTAGTAAGCACCTACATAATTAAGGTTATCTCCGCTACGAATATAGTGATTATTTGGAGTGCTATTATCTACAATATCAATTGATTCGAGGTCATTAACATAGGTATAGTAGTGAACGAAGTTTGAAATGTCAGTTTTGGGAAGTTTCCACTTAGCAATAAGCTCAACAAGTTGATCTGAATTAAATACTTTGCATTCGCTGAAGTTATTAAATATCTGTCCAGGGTTGCTACCTGTTAAATCAGCAGTAACATCAATATCAGACAAATTCCAGCAATATGCAAATGTTTCCTTAAACTGTACTAAAGTTGTACCGCTTGTATCTAAATTCATTTTTACTGAAGTTAAGCTCTTGCAACTGTTGAACAAACGATTAAATTGAGTTTCTTTGGCTGTTATATTAATTGTTCTATTAAATACAACTTCAGTTAGCTGAGTTCCTGCAAACATCCTATTTGCAGAAACAGATATTCCACTAAGATCCCAATCTGATAGACCACTGATATCTTGTAGTGCCCAATTATAAAATTCTTCATTTTGATTGCCCTCTAAGTATACATCACCATTTGTAGGATTTCCATTTACGTCAACAGTGTACCAATAAATCGTCTTTTTATCCGATGAAGAATAAAAACGTATATAGTCTGGATAAGTATCACTTACTCCACCAGTATATTCATAACGTATTTCTGCATTATCATAGCCTGCCTTATCTCCTCGCAGAATAGCTGTTACAGTAGTTTTCGCATTAGAAATCCCAAGTCCATTAGGTGAAGAAGTGGTTATGATAGTTTTAAGCTGATTAGTACCTGTCAGCCTTGCAGTAACTTCACGAATTTCATTTTTCGCTACCTCCGCCTGGAACGTGAACGTATTCACATTGGCATTGCTGTCAGCAAATATATACGCCTTTATCGCAGCCTCATCAGCATACTGCACAATATTGCCGCCTGCGTCTGTCACAGGCTTGCCGTCAGCGTCAAGCAGATACCAGTATTTGAACTCGTAGCCCTCTGCAAGCACCGTCAGATCGGTGAATGCCGTCGGCTCGGAGGTCACGGAGCCAGTGTCGGCCGCCTGGGTGTAGATCAGTTCCTCGGCTGTGCGCTGTTCTATGCCGTCGCCGGCAGGCAGATTGAAAATAGACCTGTTGTTGGCATCCGTCTTGAATACCACCCGCTTGCGGATGTCCGACGGCGTTTCGTCAAAGGTCAGATTCAGCGTTCCGCGTATCATGCCGGTGTTGTTGGTGTCATAGGCTTCAAGCCCGTTCTTGCCGTAGCCGACATCGAACGAGATCGTTTGTCCCGCTACATTCGAGCTGTCAAAGTCGTCCTTAAAGGTCAGCTTTAGGTAGTAATCATCACCGCGCTTTTCGAACGTAGCATGGTCAAACGGGAAGCTGGAATCGAAGCTGCCTCTGAACTTCATATTGTCGATATGCTCGAGGTCGAGATCCTGTGAAACGCCGTTGTTATAGACGATCTTTGCCATGAACTCCCTGTCCGTGAGCGCCTGGGAGAGGTCGATCTCGTAGTATTTTCCCGTGTCGTCGCTGTGATACTTGTCGGCAGTCACCAGCGGCTCGTAGATCGGCTTGAAGGAGGTAACATAGGTCTCGCCGGGAATGCGGTTGTCGGCAAAGGTCACCTCGCTGAAATTGTCATAGCGCTTGATCTCGTTTTTATACTTCACCCGGAAGGTGAGTATTTCACCCTGATTGGTGTTTTGATCATCAGTCAGATCGCAGAACGCAACGAATCTTTTTGTGTCGATAGTGTGCTTGTTCTCCGCTGCTATCAGCGAGGAAGTCACCATATCAGCCTTAATGTCGGTGTATATAACATTATTGCCGCCCTTTACAAGCTCCAGCCCCGTGCAGGTATAGCGCGATACCGGCAGCTCCTCGATCAGATACTGCCCCTCCGGCACGCTTAGCATAGCCGAGCCTGTGGTCTCGCTCATGTGTATCGCAAGGGTGTAGTTTTTGCCGGTCTTGACATAGCTTGTTCCGTCCTTGGTGATGACCGCTGTTTCGCCCTCAGCGGCTGCTCTCAGCTTATGCACCTTGAACAGGAAGGTGGGCTCGCCGTAGGCCTTGAAGTAATCCTTGTTGGGTATCTCCTTGTCGATTATGATCTCGGCCTGCTTTTTCGGGTCCTCGCACTTGATGAACTGGTTGCCGCAGTTAAAGCTGTTCACCGAGAAGATAACGTCCTCGGACAGGCTGTAGCCTACCGGCGGTACAGTTTCATGGAAGTAATAGGAATCCCAGTCCAGCCCGCGGACGTTCAGTCGGCCGCCCTCGTTGGCTGTAACATAAGTATAAGATGCATACTGCCTTTCCAGATCTGTGGGCAGGCGGTATTTCTTCTGTGAGTCGTCATATATCTGGCTCTTGTTCGCAGTCATGGCATAGTAAGCCAGACGCAGGTCATCGGTTAAGTAAGTACCGTTGCCGTACTTGGTCTTGAACGCATCCTCGGCAACAGTGACCGTTTCGACCTTGCCCTTTGACTGATAATCGCCGGTCACAAGATAATCCACAGTGACGGTGTATGTGTCAGTGCCGTTGTCATCAACTATCGTGAACACGATAGTGTCCTTGTCGATGACTTCAAAGCTCTTGACGATAAACTCCTTGCGCCCGTTGCTTACTCTGTGTTCTGTGCTGTCGGTCAGTCCGCCGATACGCAGCCTCGGAACTGACAGCACCTTGCTGTTGGTTGAATCATACAGCTCGAACTGTGCGCCGAAGAGCTTTTCATGCTCGGTGCTGCCGGTGGCGATAGGATCCTTGTCCTGCTTGTAGAGCCATACCTCGCCGTAGATCTTCTCGTCGGTCATGCTGACCTCGATAGTTGCATCGGACGAAGCCGCATCCACCTTGAAAAGCTGGGGCGTTTTATCCGCTTGATAGCCCTCGGGCGCCTTGACCTCGAGGAAGTAATATACGCCCCAGTCAAGACCGCTCACAGTTTCGGTAGCGCCCTCCGGCTGGCTGTTGGTGCGCAGACCCTGCTTTACGACATCATCGATAGGCTTGCCGGCATTGGTTATAACGCCGCTGCTGTCAAAATGCTGAGCCTCTTTAAAGTCCTCTGGAGACATCTGCTCCGCATAGGAGTTCTTCTTCTCCTCGTCAGCCATGATCTCATCGACCTTGGCAGTATCGTTATCGAACAGCCTGTTAAGGTATGCCTCGATCTCAGTGTTTGTAAATTTCACCTTGTAAAGGGTGAAACTGCCGTCCTTGAGGGGCTTGCTGTCCGCGCCGGAGCTTGTTTTGATAAGCCTTGCCGAGCCCTTGCGTCTGTCGTCAAGGTGCTTTGCGAAGAAATCGTAATACACCCGCTCGTAGGTCGTGACCTCTTCTCCGCTCTCGTTCGTGACAGTCTTGGCGACAAGCTCGGAGTTCTTCACCACGGTATCGCAGTTGATAACGATTATCTGTGCATTATTAGCGGTCTTATCCGTCTGTGTCCAGACCGACCAGTTTTCAAGGTCGTTGTTCCAGGTATAGCCGATAGGCGGCAGGGTCTCATAGAGGAGGTATGTTCCGAAGGGGAGCCCGTCAAACACAGCCTCGCCCGTAGTATCGGTATAAGCAGACCTTACGGTCTCCCAGTATTCCGCGAGCTTTGAGGTGTCGCCTTTGGCATTCTCCACCGCCTTTTGGGCAGCTGTGAGATAGTCCTCCTCAGTGACCTCAGCATTATCGTTCTTCTTTAGTCTGAAAAGGGTGTACTGCGCGTTTTTCAGATTTATGCTCTCGTCGTTCTTATCCTTCTTTTTAAGCACGATGCTGCTTAGCATCTCGTCATCCAGAAGCTCCATAGGCGGATATTCATCGGTGTCAGGATCCTTTTCGCCGAAGATAAGCTCGCCGTTTTCGTCAATGGTCTTAGCCGAAACATAGAAGGTATATCTTTTGCTGCTTAGCTCAAAGCCGGCAGGAGCCTTGCTCTCTTGAATGATATAGGTGCCGTAGGGCAGACCCTCAACGCGGATGCTGCCTGTCGTGCCGCCGTAGCTGGATGAAAGGGCGGTGGTGGTACCCTCCTTGCCCTCGGTGCCGACATAGAGGTACATTCTTTCGTTTGCATCGCTGCCTTCCCTGGGCTTGAAGTAAACAGGCACCTCAGAGCCGTCACTGCTGACAACATACATTGTATATTCAGCATTTCCGAGATGAGTTCCGTTCTCTCCGGCGGGCAGGCCGCCGACCAGTGTTCCGTCCTTCTTGATAAAGTTCGCCGATGCGATCTCTATGGGATCGTCCTCAACGATTATCTTATCTGTATAAAGCAGCTGCTCGCAGGCGACAAGCTCAACGCTGCTGCTGTTCTTGTCCAGATAGTGAACGGTCGATTTCTTGAAGCCCGCCGGGGCGTTCTCTACCGAAAGATAGTATCTCTTGCTGCTGTCAAGCCCGATGATACTGATCCTTCCGCTGCTGTCGGGGGTAAAGGTCTTTGCTGTTCCGGTGGCGCTCAAGCTGTATTCTCCATTGCTGCCGGAGACCATGCAGAGCTTATCGTCAGCCGCAACGCCCTCGTCGGCGGTGGATTCGTAAAGAGAGAACGCAACACCGTCGGACATTCTGCTCTTTGTCATCACCCTAAGCGTGATCGAGCTGTTGTCCGCCACCGAGAAGGAATAGCCGTCCTTGTCATTTGGGGTCTTGCCGAAGAAATAAGTTCCTGCGGGAAGATCGCTGATAGTTATCTTGCCGTCACCGGCTTTCGTGTCAAGCTGATCTGAGGCGGCGCTGATGTTATAGCAGAACGCCTTCTTGGTTTCATCCCATTCAAACCTGCTTACAGCGTTTCCGTTTGCGTCATACACATGGAACTCATGCGAGCTGTCCATAAAGCTCTTGCCGGAGTAAACGCTGTCCTTGTAAACGTCATATTCCTTGTCGTTCACCACGAGATACTCATTCGATGCAGCATCAGCGGTCTTGAGATCCACGGTGTAATAATAAACGGCATTCGAGTCTGAAACGACCCTGAATCTGTAGGGGCGATCATCGGGGTGATAGCCCTGAGGTGCCTTCACCTCTTTATAATAGAACACGCCGGGGGAGAGGTTAAGGCTCAGCGAACCGCTGGCATCGACCTCCATATTCTCCATTCGCTTTGATTCCGGCTCATTTTTTTCGTAATAGACGACCGGCGTTTGGCAGCCCGCATCGGTATATACTGAGAACTCTGCCCCGGTAAGCCGCTTGTCGGGGTTCTTTGAGCTTACCTTTACCAGCTCGACCATGTGTCTCAGAACTACCAGTGTCTTTTCGCTTGCGGAATCCAAAGCACTATCCTCGCTATGATCATTGGTCGCCTTGGCATAGAACTGTACCTCGTTATAGGTAACGCGGTTGTTATTGGTCTGTTCATTCTGAGCTGTGAGGTTAGGGGCCTTCATATTCAAGTCTGCCTTGACGGAAACCGGCACATTGTCGGAGATCGTGTAGCTTCCTCTGAAAAGCACCGCCACCGCATAGACCTCGTATATGTCATCTCCGCTGATGACCCATTCGCCGCTGTCACTAAGCGCTGCCTTTTTCCAGCCCCATTCGATATTTTCACTGGTAAGAGATTCGTTCAGAGCTTTATACATATTCAGCTTCTGAGTCTTTTGATCTACCGATTCTTCTTCGCTTGAGGTGATCTTGAATGTGTTCAGCAGATCTGTAAACTTCGGATTGGTCTTTGCATAATCTCCCTCTGTTGTACTGCTGACAGAGTCAGAGCTGTCCGTGACATAATAGACCTCGGGCGTATAGCCCTCACTGGTCTCGGCATCATAAGCAGGATAATAGCCGTCCTTGAAGGAGATGCTCTTTACTCCGCCCTTCCATTTGGACTGATTCAGACCCTCGACGATATCGAGCAGGATAGGGTCTGTCATTGTCTCAGTATCTGTGGCTATTCTTGTGGACATCAGCTTATAGGTGTATTCCGAGGTCATTCGGTTCCGCGAGGTGTCAAGGTGGTCGGTATTGCTTCCGTCAACGACCGCGGTGTTCTCGCTTACCCAGTCGGTATAGGAGCTTGAAACAAACTTATCTGCCTTTTCCTGCCCGGTAGAGCCGTGAGCAGTGATAGTCCTTGTTGCCGAGGACTTAGAGGCCGGCAGATCGTTATAGGGATTGTTTTTGCCGGTAACGAGCGTCTTGTAACGGGCAGGGCTCAGCTTGACATTGCTGTCCAGCACGGTAACATAGGTCTCGGCAGTGAAATTGTTCATAGTAAGGCCGGTCTCGCTCACCCTGTTTGCGGAAATGGACGCAGGATAGGTAAAGCTGGCGGTGGTCTCCTGACTGCCGTCAAGATAAACTCCGTCAAAATCGAACCTTGCAACGATCAGACCCTTTTCCTTATCATACGAAAAGGAAACATAGCCGTTGTCCTTGACGAATTGCTCGTCAACTGTCTGGCCTGTGCCCTGAAGCACACCGCTGAACCTAAAGCTTTCTGTAAGCTTGGCAAGGTATTCCTCGGTGGGTTCAACTCCCGCCGGGAGCTTTGATACAACGACAAAGCTGTTGAGCGATCTCTGATTGTCAGACTGCACCTTTCCGCTCGCAGTGATATTTGTCGTATAATAGCTTGTTCCGACAACGCCGGTCTCAGTGTCTTTTTCACCGGCCTTATAATCAAAGGGCTCCATAGCCGCGCCGGAATCTATCGTTGTGGTGGCCTCGCGCAGCCAAGAAAGAGAATATGCCTTGTCGTCGTCGCTTTCGGACTCTGTGTATGTTTCGGAGCTGTATGCACCGGGGCAGACAGTTCTTGTGAATATGTTCCTAAGGCGCGAGCCGGTGTTTTCATCCACTTTAAGCTCCTTATCATCAGAGCCGTCGTTGACAGTGTCTATCTTGATGTAGTTGTAAAGGGTCATATTCACGTTGTACCTTATATCGACCCATACCCTTACAGGCGCATTGATCTCAAGACCCTTCACGACCACTCTTACATCATCGGTACCCTCCGGCAGGAACACCTCTGACTCGGCAACGGTGTTGCCGCTCCCGGCAGAGCTCCAGATTCCGCCAACATGGGCATAGACCTCATAAGCAAAGCCGTCCGGGGTCTTATAAACGATATTTCCGCTGTCCATAACCGGACTGCCGTTTTCGTCCATTTCCGGACCGACAGTGTTGCCGTCAATGAGCTTACCCACCTTCACCCTTGTGAAATCATATTCGTCAGCTCTCAGAACATGGCTGGCACTGCCGTCATTTTCCACAACATCTACACCTTCATCAGTGATGCTGTGAACGACCTCTTCGCTGTCGGTATAGCTAAGGTTCAGGTTCTCGATAGAGGGCGCACCGTCCTCATAGACCAGGTCATACTTGACTTTTTCTTCTCCAACTACCGGCTGCTTTGTATTTGCATAGAGAGAATAGGTCACGGTCTTCCCGCTGAATATCGACTCATAGAGCAGCTGATCCACAGGAGAGGCGGGCTTCGCATGGACGTGATAGTAAATGCCGTTATTGTTTCGTGCCGCCTGGTTGACCTCATAGCTGTTGCGCTTTTCAATGGGGAAATACTCCCCGCCCGCGCCTGTGGGCTTATGCTCGGGGTCAAAGATATGCGCAGCCTCGTCGGTATAGTCAACCGGGGTCGTTTCGTCATTATAGGTCACAAGATAGTGACCTGTCAGGGTTATCTGCTTTGGATCCTGTAATTCAGTATTGTTTATAGAGCTGTTCAGCACACCGATGCGGTAAACCGAGGAATAGCTTTCTCCGGGCTTGAAGTCGGACTTGTTGCTGCTGAAATTGTAGATACGGAGCATATTCTTTCCGCCCACTGTCACTGTTTTGGCATCGACACGGTTCCCGTTGGAGTCGAGTATTAGTATATCATTGACATCGAACACGCCGGGGTCAACATCAATATAGTAATCCGATGACTTTATGCCCCTTGCGTTGCGGTTCGACCGCTGCTCTGCAGAGTCCTGCTCGATAACATGGGCATCTGTAACAGCTGCTTCGGCAGTTGTCTCATCATACGCTATCCTATCCTGTTTATCCTTTGACTTGTCATATTCGGTCAGACCCTCAAGGCCAAGCACAGACCTGTAGCTTCGCCACTCATAAGCTGTATTCAGATTGTTGGTGTCAAGCTCCTCGATATCCTCGCAGACGATCTTGACTTGATTTTGGTCATGCACCGACTCATAGGCAAAGGTAAGCTCGTCGGTTTTCAGCTCCACGGGGATCTTGATATCATTCCCTTCACCGTCAGTTTCATGCTCGGTAACGATACAGCCGGTTTTCAGCGTAAAGGGAGAGTCCGGCGCACTTACGGCATCTCTCGAATTGAACTGCCATGCAAAGACCGTAAGGCTGTTAGAGGTTATCTCCGTGTTGTTCACAAAGGTATAGGTGTCAGTTGAGGCATCGTAGGAAACATCCCACATTTTGGTAACGTTGGGGTCATCCTTTTCAAACGTAAATCCGCCGGAGCGCTTCAGGCCGCTCATGCCGGTTATGGTGAATTTCAGATCACCCTTGGCTATGCTCCTTTTTAGGTGGAAGGAGAAATTGGTCTTAAGCACCGGGTTCTCATCCGCACATTCCTTAAGGGCAAGATTCAGAGCGTTCTGATCCAAGGTAAATTCACGAAGCTCTTTTCCGTTCTTGTCGGTGACAGTGGTCTTATCCCCCACAGTTGCAGACCCGCCGCCCTCCGGGGCTTCGGACAGGCTCGATACGTTCCACGAAAAGCGCACCGAATAATCCGACTCGTCGGCATAAGCGCGCAGCGAAGCAAGGGCGCCCTTTAAAGCGTCCATATCAAGCATATTGAACATGAATATTACAGCAAGCAGCGCCGATAATATACGGTGCTTACTACCATGCTTCATAGCTTCCTGCTCCTCTCACGCCGCCGGCTTGGTGCTGCCGGTCAGTGCTTTTCCTTGTCCTGCTTTCTTTTCAGCAGTATCAGCAGCCTTCCTATCATCACGGTCAGAACTGCGATACAGCCCACCCAAAACGCTGGGTGCCCCAGCACGCCGGTAAAGGGCGTATTTCCGCCGCCGGGATTTGATGTGCTTTCGTCGGATGTGCTTTCGTCAGATGTGCTTTCGTCCTCGTCCACCTGCGCATAGAATATCCATTTGAACTCGATCTCGCCCTCGGCATGACCCTCGTCACCCGGCCCCACCAGAACGTGTTCGCCGTCCCTGTCGATAAGCCGGTGGCCGTTATCCACATTCTGTATAACGTCGATCTCGTTCCAGACGATCTCACACCGAAGCGTATGGGACTCGCCCGGGTCGTAGTGGCCGCAGTCGAAATGGGTCTCGTTAAGGTCGATGCTGCCCTTGCCGTTCACATCTCCCTTGTAGATCTCCGCGCCGTCCAGATAGAAGCGGCACTCGCAGCCCTTTTCAAGGTCGATCTCGCCCTCCTTGAAGAGGGGCTCAACATAGAAATAGATGTGATAGCTTTTGTCCTCGCGCAGGTTCATCAGCTGGATATCCTTGGTATAGGTCTCGCCGTAATCCATATTCTCGACACGGAAGAAATATTCCCCCGTCTGTGAATTGACGGCATTGCCCTCGTCATCAAGAGCTGCCAGCCGTTCCGGAAGTCCCTTGACCGCTCCGTCCGGTAAAGCGACCTCCGCAAAGGCTGAAAGGCCAAATGCATTAACAAAGATAAGGAGACCGCAGACTACTGAAATAATACGTCTTGTAATTTTCAACTCTGCGGCCTCCTTTCATCTTTAGTTAGTCTTTTTTAGTTAGTCTTTTGGGTTAGGGTCTTGGTGTGGGGATCAAGTGCCGGA
>JAFSSS010000061.1 GCA_017450925.1 Ruminococcus sp.
AACCTCAACTGGCGTTGAGGCACAGATTTTCGTCAGATTGCCTAAATTCGACGCAGGCTTGCGAGCGAAGTGTGCTTCGCTTTGCGCAACGTCAAGGAGAATTGACGTCATCTTTGATGACGTTGGTAATCATGACGGAAATCTGGCAAGCAGATGATGTGCAGAGGCGTTAGCCGCGGGTCGTGCGGTGTTGCCTTAGGATATGTCCGCGGGGCGGACGGCTTTGCTGTTCACTATTTGTTTTTTGCGGGCTTGAAAGTTTTTTGGATTTTTATTTTTCCTTAAAGTTGTTTTTAAGTTGGCTTGCTATAATGGGGACAGTAAAACAAAGAAAGGGGTCTCTACCATGAAGGACAACAGAAAGAAGATAGCAGTGCTGGCGGCTTTGCTGTCAGTTTGTATGATAACCGCAGGCTGCTCCTCGGCAGACAGCAGCGCCGATGCAGTAAAGACGGATGTGACATCCTCTGCAGACTCGGCCTCGGCTGACGAAAGCACCGGCGACAGCAGTGAGGCTGCACAGACAGAAACAGAGAAAAAGGTCAGAGAGTCACAGGCTATCAACATTGCTCCGCCGGAGGAAAATGCAGACGCCTCCGCTGACAGCGGCACTGATGCCGAGCAGAACAGAACAAAGGGCAATTTCGGCGGCGAGATGCCTTGGGGCGGCAACAACAGCAGCACCATAGCTCCCGCCCCCGCAGACGGTTCGGTGAACACGCCCCTAAGCACCACCGGGGCAAGCAAGCTTGACACCACCGAACTCTTCTCAAACCGTGACCAGACCCAGACCGCTGACACCACCGACGCAAAGACGCTCACCGTTTCCGACGGAAAGACCGTTGAGATAACCAAGGAGGGCATATACGTCATCAAGGGCTCGGCCTCCGACTGCACGGTAAAGGTCAACGCCCCCGATGACGCGAAGGTGCAGCTGGTGCTGGATAACGTGACGATAGAGAACAGCGACTTCCCTGCTATATATGTGGTAAGCGCCGACAAGTGCTTTGTGACCACCGCCTCCGGCAGCAGCAACAGTCTTTCGGTGACAGGCACCTTCAAGGCTGACGGCGACACCAACACCGATGCGGTGATCTTCTCGAAGGACGATCTGGTGCTGAACGGCTCCGGCAGCTTGAAGATAACCTCCGCCAACGGCAACGGCATCTCCGGCAAGGACGATCTGAAGGTCACCGGCGGCAGCTATGATATAACCTCGGCAGAGGATGCGATCGAGGCCAACGACTCTATCCGCATCAGCGGCGGCAGCTTCAAGATCAACTCCTCAAAGGACGGCCTCCACGCCGAAAACGACGACGACAGCACCTCCGGCTGGATATATATATCCGACGGCAGCTTTGACATAACCTCCAAGAGCGACGGCATTCAAGCCACCACCGTTCTTCAGATAGACGACGGAAGATTCAGCATCTCCTCCGGCGAGGGACTTGAAGCCACATATATCCAGATAAACGGCGGCGACATCACGATCAGCGCCACTGACGACGGCGTGAACGCCTCAAAGAAGAGCAATTTCACCACACCCTGTTTTGAAATGACCGGCGGCAGCCTTGACATAACCATGAGCGGCAGCGATGTTGACGCGGTCGATGTCAACGGAAGCATCACTGTAAGCGGAGGCTCAATCAACATCACCTGTCCCACACAGGGCATGAACGAATCCTTTGACTATGACGGCACAGCCGACTTCACCGGCGGCACGATCACGGTGAACGGCCAGCAGCTTGACAGCATACCCTCTCCCAAAATGGCCGGCGGCGGCATGGGAGGCCGCGGCGGCTTCGGCGGTCAGGAGGGCATGGACGGTCAGGGAGCATTCCCGGGACAGGACGGCCAGGACGGCTTCGGCGGACGCGGCGGCATGGGCGGCATGGAAGGCCAAGAGGGCTTCGGCGGCCGCGGCAGGATGCGCGATCAGTAAGTATTTATTCCTTCTCCCTTTTCATATTCCCGTCCCCTCTGCTGTATCACGGCAGAGGGGAACTTGTTTATAATTAATAAAGAATAAAGAAAAAAGAATAAAGAATAAACAAGGTATCGCCTTCGGCGATGATTTTAAAATTCGTCCGCGGAGCGGACACCTTTATTATTCTTTATTCTTGTTTCTTTATTCTTTATTCTTTTAGCGGCGGCCGATCAAGGTGTGGCTGTGCGAACTCTTCTTTCCGCCGCCGCGCCGCCGCGCCGCCTCACAGCCACTGCTTGTCGAGCCACTTGATGCGGCCGTTGATGAAATTGCATATGTCCTTGGCCTTGTCGGTCTTCCAGCTTTCCTCGCCGAGGTCGTTTTTCAGAGTATAGCAGTCGGCGATTATCTGCTTGGTGGTCTCGGTCAGAACGCCGCTGTCGTGGAGAGCCTTCCACCGTGCCTTGACCTTGTCTGCGAACCAGTCTGCCTTCATCGCTACGGTGTACCAGATGTTTGACCTGTCGTAGCCGTCCTTCCAGATGTCTTGGAAGGTGCAGGCGTAGTATTTGCCGGAGGACCTGCCCTCGTATGCCCAGTTGAAATCCCAGGGGGCAAGGAAGGTAAGCCTTTTGTAAATGCTTTGGTCGGTGAAATCCACTGACATATAGAAGCTGCCGGCGCCCACATCGTTGTTGTGGACAAGCTCCTGCAGTATCAGCATATTGATAAGAGAGTCGGTGTCGATAACGGCCTCGACTGCCTGCTGGGGGGTCATATCCTCGGCGGGGACGGTATTGAAGCTCTCGTCGAGCTTCATCGCCTTGCCGTTCTCGGCGGCTTCATAGAGTATCTTGAAGCAGCCGTCGGTGTACTTCTCTATGAATTTCAGCTGACCCTCGGTGTTGATATCCGACTTGATGCTGTAGTCCTTGTCCCAAAGCTTGCGGGTCTCGCCGTTGATGTCCTCAAATTCATTGCCGGTATGGTCAAGGGTAAAATAGGGATGCTCGTCAGAGGCGTAGTTATCCATTTCGATGACATAGCCTATCTCGTTCTGCGTTTCATCGGGTCTTGGCTCGTAAACGTCGATGCGCCCCTTGCCGGCTTGGTTCTGCTCGCAGAGGAGATAAATCCCGGCGGGGGTGCCGTTCAGGTAAAGGTTCACATACATGAAATCGGTGGAGTAATACTTCCCCTCGAATATGGTCTTGGCAAGGCTGAGGCCGGCATAGTCGGGGGCAAGGTTCCAGTAGGAGCGCAGCAGCACCCAGCTTTTGTAGGCGTTCCCGCCGTGGAGCCCCAGCATTCCCTGCTTTTCCTCAAACTTGATGCGGTAGGGCTTTTCGTCCCCTTGGTCGGCGGTGGAGTTGCCGCGCACCTTTACGCCGCCGGCAGCCGTCAGCTTATAGGCATCGTCGCAGTTGAAGACGTCGATGACCGCCGCTGTGTAGTCATCCTTGGACTTTATTATGCTGCCGTCCTCGGTGGTGATGTTGATGCAGGGATGCTCCTTTTCCTTGGCGATGCTCTCAAGGGTCTTGGTGATGCTGTCCTTTTTCTCCTCGTACTGTTCAGAGACCTTTTGAAGCGACGGCATGGGCGTGCTTTCCTGCATAATGGGAGACCACTCTGCGGCAGAGCTGACATCCTCCTTGGGCTCGGCGGCGGAGCTGTCGGGAAGGCTTTCTGCTTCGGCAGCGGAGGAAGCGCTCTCACTGACTGCGGAAGAGGCTGCTGCATCCGAAGCGCTCCCGCTGCTCTCCTCCGATGCTGCACAGCCTGTCGGGAGCAGCAGCGCCGCTGCCGCTATGACTGCGATAAGTCTTTTCATAATGACCTCCTTATTATCATCTGCTCTGATAAACATATCGGTTTCTGACAGTATAGCATATCTTTCCATAAATTGCAAGTGTTCAATTCAATGCACAATGCACTATGCATAATGCATCGAACTGAACAAATATTATTTGTTTGCGCATCGGAAGAATTTTTTGTTGACATTTCGTCCGGGATTTGATATAATATAATATGTATTGCTATATCAAGTAAGCAAATGCGTTATACAGGAAAGTAAATACGGATCGTAATAATAATGTAAGGTGGAATGAAACAATGGGATTAGTCGAAGCAATATTCGGTAATTACTCAAAGAAGGAGCTAAAAAGGATAGAGCCCATAAAGCAGCAGGTGCTCGATCTTGAGGCAAAGTATGCCCCTATGAGCGACAAGGAGCTAAGACAGCAGACACAGATCATGAAGGACAAGATCTCTGACGGGCTGGGTACTTTGGACGACGTTCTGCCGGACGCTCTTGCTGTTTGCCGTGAGGCCGCGTGGCGCGTTCTGGGCAAGAAGCCCTTCCCGGTGCAGATCATCGGTGCTATCGTACTGCATCAGGGACGTATCGCTGAAATGAAGACCGGTGAAGGTAAGACCCTCGTGGCCTGCCTTGCCGCATACGCCAACTCGCTTAGCGGTCATGGCGTTCACGTTGTAACCGTCAACGACTATCTGGCTAAGTTCCAGTCGGAGGAAATGGGCAAGGTGTTCCGCTTCCTCGGCCAGTCTATCGGCTGTGTTCTGCAGGGCATGAACAACGACGCCAAGCGCGTGGCCTACAATGCCGACATCACCTACGGCACCAACTCGGAGTTCGGCTTCGACTATCTGCGTGACAACATGGTGATATATAAAAAGGATAAGGTGCAGAGAGAATTTGCCTTCGCTATCGTGGACGAGGTGGACTCGATACTCATAGACGAGGCAAGAACTCCTCTTATCATTTCAGGTCAGGGTGACAAATCGACCGAGCTTTACACACTGGCCGACCGCTTTGCCAAGACCCTGAAGCCTGTGACCGTTGTGGAAATGGACGACAAGGCAGACAACGACTCTTTGGGCGGCGACTACATCATCGACGAAAAGGCAAGGACTGCCACGCTGACCAAATCGGGCGTTGCCAAGGCTGAACGCGCCTTCAATGTCGAGAACCTTATGGATGCCGACAACATGACCCTTCTGCATCACATCAATCAAGCTATCAAGGCCAACGGCACGATGCACAGGGATATAGACTATGTAGTTAAGCCCGGAAAGAGCGGCGGCGACGAGGTATTCATCGTTGACGAGTTCACGGGACGTATCATGGACGGCAGACGCTTCAACGACGGTCTGCATCAGGCGATCGAGGCCAAAGAGGGCGTTAAGGTAATGCGCGAGAGCAAGACTATCGCCACTATCACCTATCAGAACTTCTTCCGTCTGTATAAGAAGCTCTCCGGCATGACGGGTACTGCTCTTACGGAAGAGGATGAGTTCAGAGAGATCTACAAGCTCGACTGCATTGAGGTGCCGACCAACAGGCCGGTCATCAGAAAGGATCACCCGGACGTGGTTTACAAGACCGAAAAGGGCAAGTTCAACGCTGTTATAGATCAGATCATCGAGTGCCACGAAAAGGGTCAGCCTGTGCTGGTGGGTACCGTTTCTATCGAGAAGTCGGAATATCTTTCCAGACTGCTGAAAAACAAGGGCGTAAAGCATCAGGTGCTGAATGCGAAGTATCATGAGAAGGAAGCAAAGATCGTAGCGCAGGCCGGCAAGTTCGGGGCGGTCACTATCGCCACCAACATGGCCGGACGAGGCACTGATATCATCCTCGGAGGAAACGCAGAATATCTTGCGACCGCCGATCTTTACAAGCTGGAATATCCCGAGGAGGTGATCGTTGAGGCCACCGGCTTTGCCGAGACCGAGGACGAAACTATCCTTGAGGCAAGAGCAAAGTACAAGGAGTTCCTTGAAAAATACAACGCCGAGGTAAAGGAAAAGGCACAGGCTGTTAAGGACGCAGGCGGACTGTTCATCATCGGTACCGAAAGACACGAGTCAAGACGTATCGACAACCAGCTGCGCGGACGTTCCGGCCGTCAGGGCGACCCCGGCGAGAGCCTGTTCTTCCTCTCGCTTGAGGACGATCTGATGAGGCTCTTCGGCGGCGACCGCATCACCTCGATGATGAATATGCTCAAGGTGGATGAAAACACGCCTATCCAGTCAAAGATGCTTTCAAGCGTTATCGAGTCCTCGCAGAAGAAGATCGAGGGCAGGAACTTCAACATCAGAAAGAACGTACTGAACTACGACGATGTTATGAACGCACAGCGTGAGATCATCTACGGACAGAGGCAGAAGGTGCTGGACGGCGAGGATATCCACGACTACATCCTGAGCATGATCTCTGATTTCATCGAGACCTCTGTAAACACCTATCTCCCCGATGACGAGATGCACGACTACTGGAACCTTGAGGGTCTGCGCGACCACTTCATGGGTCTGTTCACTGTAGATGACGATTTCAGATACTCCTCTGACGAGCTGGACAGCGTAAGCAAGAGCGATATCATCACCATGCTCACCGAGCGTGCCAACGCAATGTACGAGGAGCGCGAGAAGCAGCTGGGCGCAGAAATGCTCCGCGAGGTGGAGAGAGTCGTTCTGCTGAAGGTCGTTGACACAAAGTGGATGGCACACATCGACGATATGGACGAGCTGAAGAAGGGCATCAGTCTCCGCAGCTACGGTCAGAAGAACCCTGTTGTCGAATACCGTATGGAAGGCTTTGAGATGTTCGACGCTATGGTCGATTCTATCCGCGAGGACACTGTAAGGATGCTGTTCACCATTCAAGTCAGAGTTCAAGGCGGCGAGGCACAGGCTCCCAAGCGCGAGCAGGTGCTGAACGAGGGTCCCCAGCATCACAATCTGACCCGCAGAGTAAAGCGCATAGGCCCCAACGATCCCTGTCCCTGCGGCAGCGGCCTGAAATACAAGAAGTGCTGCGGCGCAAAGAAGGATCAGTAAATAAACATTCTGACAGGACGGACAGTTTGCTCCGTCCTGTTTTGGAATACCAAAGTCGAAAACGTTTAAGGGGGACAACAGTCTGTGAAGTATTTCATTGCTGCCGCAGTAACAGGCGGTGCGGGGACTATTACACTCTGCTTAGCGGAGATCGATTTTCTGAACCTGTTCGGGCTTGCCCTTGTGGGTATAGGCATACTGTTTCTTATTATGTCGTTGATATGCCTTACAGCAAGGCTCATCAGAAAGCCGAGACCCTCAAGCGCACTGATGTTTGCCATCGGTGATGCAGTGCTCATGGCGGCGATATGCATATATGCTGGCTACTTTCACGGTCTGTTCCCAGCCCTTCTGCTGCTTTATGTCGTTCCGACACTCGGGATAGTGTTTTTTGCGGCGCTCTCAATTTGGCTTTCGCAAAGGAGCAAGGTCGTCCGTGAAGATCACCTCGGACAAGCCGAAGATCCGGACCAGGATAAAACGGAGGGATGAGTTGTGCCAAAATATCTTAAACCTGCCGCAGTGTTCGGAGCGGCGGGAGCAGTACTGCTGCTGCTGACATTAGCTGTAAAATGGTCTTTGACCCTGTTCGTTCTGGGGATATTCGCTCTCGGCGTTGCGGCGGTGTTCCTGCTGATGATGTTCATGGCGATCATAGGACAGAAAAAGGGCCGCAGGCTATCGGGCTGGAGACTGTTCGCCATAGGAGATACAGTGCTTATGCTTATTGCCGCAGCAATAGGCGCTGTTGACCTTATCACCTCAAGAGACGCGGAATACTTCGGCCCCGGAACGCTGGGGACTGTGATCTTCTACTACGGGCTGCCGGTGCTTGGTGCCCTGCTGCTGCTGGAGCTGTTTGTGTGGAAGATATACAAGCAGATGAAGGAGACCTCCGGCGAGGAGGAGCAAAGCGTACAGGAGCGTCCGCAGAGGATAGCCTATCCCCCGCAGACGGATGACGGTAAAAAAGAATAACGGAGGTAATTACGATGACTGCATTTTCAAAGGCCGATATACTTCTGCCAAAGGACGCAGATATGGAGAAATGGGCTGTAGTAGCCTGCGACCAATACACAAGCGAGCCGGAATACTGGGCCGAGACCGACCGCATCGCTGGGGACGCTCCCTCGGCGCTCAGGCTTATCCTGCCGGAGGTCTATCTTGAGGACGAGGACGTTACCGACAGGATCGAGGCTATCCACAGGGATATGGAGAAATATCTTGCAGACGGAGTGTTCAGGGAGTACAGAGATGCCTTCATCTACATCGAGCGCGTTCAGTCGGACGGACTGGTGAGAGCCGGTCTGGTGGGTAAGATCGACCTTGAAAAGTACGACTACCGAAAGGGCTCGAAGTCACAGGTAAGAGCCACTGAGGCCACGGTGGTCGAGCGCATCCCGCCGAGAGTAAGGATAAGGACGGGCGCACCCGTTGAGCTGCCCCACATCATGATACTTATCGACGACACCGACAGGACTGTCATCGAGCCTCTGACTGCTGCAAAGGACAGCTTTGAGCCGCTTTACAGCTTTCCCCTCATGCAGGGGGGCGGAAGCATCAAGGGCTGGCTGGTGGATGGCAAGGCCGCTGAGGGCGTGACTGCTGCACTGGAGGCTCTCGGTGATATCGGCGCCTTCAACAGGAAATACGGTCTTAACGAGGAAAGCCCCTTGGTCTATGCAATGGGTGACGGCAATCATTCCCTTGCTACGGCAAAGGAGTTCTACGAGCGTCTGAAGGCAGCGAACCCGGGCAAGGATCTGTCGGAGCATCCCGCAAGGTATGCGCTGGTGGAGATCGTGAACCTCCACTCCGAGGCGCTGCGCTTTGAGGCTATCCACCGCATTGTCACCGGCGTGGATGTCAAGGCGCTTATGGCACATCTGACGGATCTGTTGGAGCTGTCCGATGCCCCCGCCGAGCAGAGCTTTACCGTCGTGGGCGACGGCGAGAGACGCAGGGTGTATGTTCACAAGCCCCTGTCAAAGCTTTCGGTGGGCTCGCTGCAGGCGGCACTCGATCAGCTGCTGCCCGGACTGGGCGGAAAGGTGGATTACATCCACGGCGAGGACGTTATCGAAAGGCTTTCCAAGCCGGAGGATGCAGTGGGCTTCCTGCTGCCGGACATGGGCAAGGAGGAGCTGTTCCCCACGGTCATCGTGGACGGCGCTCTGCCGAGAAAGACCTTCTCAATGGGTCATGCGGCAGACAAGAGATATTATGTAGAGGCGCGTAAAATTGAAGAATAAGAAATACATCCTGTTCGATCTGGACGGCACCCTCACCGACTCAAAGGAGGGCATCTTCCGCTGCTTTCTTCATGCCTTTGATACCCTTGGCATACCGAGGCCGGACGATAAAACAATGCGGAGCTTTTTGGGTCCACCGCTGACCGAGTCCTTCAAAAGGGTCATAGGCGACGATGAAAGGGCTGCCGAGGGAGTAAGGATCTACCGGGAAAGATACTCCACCGTGGGGCTGTTTGAAAACCACCCCTACGAGGGGATAAAGGAGCTGCTGGAGGCTCTGCGCGGGCGGGGCTATGTACTGGCGGTAGCCACCTCGAAGCCGGAGCCCTTTTCAAGGCGCATACTTGAAAGGTTCGGGCTTATCGGATATTTCGACACCGTGACAGGCTGCGGTCTGGACGGCTCTCTTGACACCAAGGCCGAGGTCATCGCGGAAACGCTCCGCCGCCTTGGAGTGAAGGATAAAAGCGAGGCCGTTATGGTCGGCGACAGAAAGCATGACATCCTCGGGGCCCGCGAGGCGGGGCTGGAATGCATCGGCGCCGGCTGGGGCTTTGCCGAGCCCGGCGAGCTGGAGGAGAACGGAGCCTGCTGCATCGCGCAGACGGTCAAGGAACTGGAAGATATTTTTGCATAGTAAGGAACTGTTATGAAGAGAATTTCCATACTTGCGGCGGCGATGCTGATGCTTTCCGGCTGCGGACAAAGCATCGCATCCTCGGCCGAGCCCGCTGCAAGAGTTAGAATAGCCGATATCCTGCCAGAAAAGGCAGTTCAGCCTACCGGCTATGAAAAGAAGGAGCTCGATCAGATCTCGCTGAATATGCCGAAGAAATGGCGCTCGCAAAGCACCGGCACCAACACCGCCTACATCGACGACGACACTCACTGCGCGTATATGTACTGCGGAGTCTCCGGCGACAAGTGGCTGACCCCGGAGGAGATACTTGCACAGTACATGGAAAAGACCGCCGGCTCGCCGACGGTGGTGCGGGAGATCTCGAAAGAAAAAAGAGATATGAACGGCGTTGTCTATCAGACTGCCGCTATCAAGTACCACAGCGGGAAGAATGTGAATATGCTTATGTTCATCTTCTCGCCGGACAACAAGCTGTTCTGGATACTCAAGGGCGAAACGGTGGACGAGGTCAACTCCCCCGCCCTGCTGGAGGGGCTGGAGCAGCTGGCAGACAGCGCTGTTTTCAGCATCGAGAATGTCGAGACCGAGGTGCTGACCGGACACAGGGTCATCGTATCGGGACTGGACAATTACACAGTCGAATTCCACAAGGACGGAGTATTCCTGCTTTATACCGACATCCACGAGATAACCAGCACCTGCACCTCCGGCAAGTATAAGATATACCGGGGCAAGGAGGCTATCAAGTATCTGGTGGGGCTGGATCAAGGCTTTAAGGAAGAGGAGCTTGTGGCAAGGATAAAAGAGGAATGCACCAGCTATAACGGGCTATACGCCGTGGTGCTGACGGTGGAGGAGGTCTGGCGCTACGGCTATCAGACCAACAGCCGGGAGTATGAACGGCTGTTCACCGGAACGCTCCGGCCGGACGGCAAGCTGGATATGTATGACAATCTGCAGTATTTCGACCTTACATGGACACCCAAGGAGGAACTTAAATGATAATCAGCGAAGCAAGAAACGAACTCGAAAACCACATAGCCCCCTTTTGGGCAGGTCTTAGAGACGATGAAAACGGCGGCTTTTACGGCTATCTTAGCTGCGGGCTGGAGCTTGACAAAAAGGCAGACAAGGGCGTTATACTCCATTCGAGGATACTTTGGTTCTTTTCAAAATGCTATATCGTTTTGAAGGACGAGAAGTATAAGGAACTGGCCTTTCATGCATTTGAGTATGTGAAGAACCACTGCATCGACTACGACAACGGCGGTGTTTACTGGATGACCGACTGGAAGGGTCAGCCCTCAGACACCATGAAGCACACCTATAACATAGCCTTTGCGGTCTATGCCCTTTCCTGCTACTACAACGCGGTGGGTGACAGGTTCGCTCTCGATCTGGCTTACAAGCTGTTTTCGGATATTGAGGAGAACACGCGGGACGAGTACGGCTACCGGGAGGCCTTTACCAAGGAGTGGGAGCTTATACCCAACGATGCGCTGTCGGAAAACGGCCTTATGGCCGACAAGACCATGAACACCATTCTTCACTTGATAGAGGCATATACAGAGCTTTACAAGGCGGGACGCAGCGAGCGTGTGGCAGAAAGGCTGAAATTCCTGCTGGGGCAGATGAAGGACAAGGTCTTTGACCCGGAGCGCAATGCGCTGAAGGTGTTCTTTGATACCAAGCTTGATGTGATCGGCGACATACACTCCTACGGACACGATATTGAAGCTACATGGCTCATCGACCTGGCCTGCGATACTCTCGGCGACAGGGAGCTTATAGCCGACTGGGCAGACAGGGATCTGAAGATATCGGAAAACATACTGAATATCGCCCTTGAGGACGGCGCTCTCAACAACGAGCGGGAAAACGACAGGATCGACCGCACAAGAGTTTGGTGGGTGCAGGCGGAGTCGGTGGTGGGCTTTACCAACGCCTATCAGCATTCGGGAGACAAAAAGTTCCTTGATGCCGCCCGCACGGTATGGGAGTACATCAAGGCTCACATCATCGACAAGCGAGAGGGCGGCGAGTGGTACAGCGAGCTGACCTTTGAGGGAACTCCTCACGAGTGGAAGGAGATCGTCGGCCCGTGGAAATGCCCCTACCATAACGGCAGGATGTGCATGGAGCTTATAAGCAGAGGTGTTGATTTCTGATGTATAAGTACGAAACACACCTTCACACGCACGAGACCTCGGCCTGCGCCTCTGCGCCGGGAGAGCTGCAGGCAAAGCGCTACAAGGCGCTGGGCTATGACGGGATATTCGTCACCGACCATTTCTTCAACGCCAACTGCCTGCCGGAAATAAAGGAATGCACCGACTACCGCAGAAAGGTGGATATGTTCTGTGCCGGCTTTGAGGCCGCAAGGGAGGCCGGCGAGAAATACGGCATCAAGGTGTTTTTGGGCTGGGAGTATTGCTACGAGGGCGCCGACCTGCTGACCTACGGTCTCGGAAAGGACTGGCTGCTGAACAATCCCGATGTGTGCGATATCAGCGTTTTTGAATACTGCGACCGCGTTCACCGCGACGGCGGGTTCATCGTCCACGCTCACCCGTTCAGAGAGGCGAATTATCTGCGGGAGATAAGGCTTTTGCCCATGTGGACGGATGCTGTCGAAGCCTTCAACTGCGGCAACAAGACACAGGAGATGAACGACCGGGCTGCATGGTACGCCAGGCAGTACGGCCTGCCCGTAACGGCGGGAACTGACAACCACCACCTGACCGCCGAGCGCATCAGCGGTATCATGACGGAAAAGCCGATCATGTCAGCAGAGGATTATATGAATGCAGTAAAAAACCGGCAGGTCACGCTGATACTGCCGGAGGAAATCAGAAAGGAAGATGAAGAGGAATGAAACTGAGAAAAATGCTTGCTCTTGCGGCTGCGTCCTTAATGACGCTGACAGGTCTTGCAGGCTGCGGCAGCAGCGACTCCGGCTCCTCCGATGCCGGAGAGAGCAAGGCGGATACCGCAAGCGCCGCTGAAAGCACCGCAGAAAGCACCGCCGAAAGCAAGGCAGAGGACGACACCCCCAAGCCCATGAAGGACATCTCCGGCTGGGAAATAGTCAAGGAGATGACCTACGGCTGGAACCTCGGAAACACAATGGATGCCACCGGCAACAACGGCCTCGGCAACGAGACCGCCTGGCAGAGCGCAAAGACCACCAAGCAGATGTATGATCTTCTGGTGCAGGACGGCTTTAACCTCGCCCGCATCCCTGTGACCTGGGACTCTCACATGGACAAGGACTACAACGTTGACCCCGAGTGGATGGCAAGGGTGAAGGAGATTGTGGATTATGCGATCGACGACGGAATGTATGTCATCCTCAACACCCACCACGAGGAGTGGTATTTCCCCAAGGAGTCTGACAAGGAGCAGGACAAGGAGCAGCTGGCCGCCCTCTGGAAGCAGATCGCCGAGGAGTTCAAGAACTATGACGAGCATCTGATCTTTGAGGGGCTCAACGAGCCGCGTCTGCGCGGGACCGCCAAGGAATGGAACGGCGGCGACAAGGCCTCGCGTGAGATCGTTGCGGAGTATGAAAAGGTGTTTTATGATACTGTCCGTGCATCGGGCGGCAACAACGACAAGCGCATACTGATGATGACCGGCTATGCTGCGTCCTCGAACAAGAACTGTCTCAAGGAGGTCTATCTCCCGGAGAACGACGACAAGGTGATCGTTTCGGTACACGCATATCTGCCCTATTCGTTTGCACTTGACACCAAGGGCACGGCGGATTACGACCCCAACAGCTCCGAGATAAGCAACCTTTTCAACACCCTTGACGAGGTGTTCCTCTCGAAGCAGATACCCGTTATCATCGGAGAATTCGGCTGCATGAACAAGAGCAAGGACGGCACCGACAACACCGCAGACCGCGTTCAGTGCGTGACTGACTATCTTACTGCCGCGAAAGAGCACGGCGTTCCCTGCATTTGGTGGGACAACAATGCTATCTTCGGCAACGGCGAGAATTTCGGTCTTATGGACAGGGATATGTTCGGACCCAAGTGGTATTTCCCGGAGATAATCGACGCTATCAAAAAGGTATATGCGTAAGCGCAGGCGCGATTAGGCTTGTTTTAATACCGACACCTCTGCTGTTTTGCGGCAGAGGTGTTTTTGCTTTGCTTTAGTGCAGCGCCTGCTAAAAGAAAAAAGAAGAAAGAATAAATAAGAAATAAGAAATAATAATCAAGGTATCGCCTTCGGCGATGATTATAATATCGTCAGCAACGCGGACACCTTGTTTCTTCTTTATTCTTTATTTTCGCGGCAGCTTGCTTCATTGTCAGCTGTCAGCTAAAAGCAGTATTCCACCACCGCACACACCTCTCCGCTGTCATTGGAGAGGGTGATGACACAGCCGCTGTCGGTGTCATAGACCACGGGAATTATCCTGTCTCCCGGCATGAACGAGGACTTGTATTCAAACCTCATGCGCTTTACCTCGGCATCAGCGGGGATAAGCTCGTCGCCAAGGTCGGCATAGCGTGCGTTGTTGATGTGGCCGTTGGTGTCGGCCTGGCAGCGGAGCGCCGTAAAGGCCGGGGCTTCTCTGCCGCCGGTCTCGGGGACGGTTATCTTCCGGGGAGTCAGCTCCATTTCCGCCTGCGGGCAAAGCTCGAGACGGTCGTTCTGCTCCTTGGTAAGGCCGGCAGGCTTGCGGGTCTCGGCATTTACAAGGGTAGATACCAGATAGGAGCGGGCTCTTACCGCGCCGTCAGCGCCGAGGATCTCTGTGGTGCGCCTGCCGTAGATGCGGCGGCTCTCAAAAAGCCCGGTGCGCACAGTCAACTCCTCGCGGTAGCGGGGCTGGGATATGATATCCAGCTGGCGGTAGGCAACATACAACAGCGCCTTGCCGCTGCGCATAAGCTCGCCTATCACCGGGTCGCTGCTGCGGGAGATCGTGCAGCAGTCCTGCATGAAGTCGATGATAGCGCTGCGCCGCATATGACTGTTGATGTCGAAGTGGCTGTAATAGGTCTCTCGTTTGATTTCCGTCATTGAGGTTTCCCCTTTCCGAGATACTCGTCCTTTATGTGATAGATCTGCACATACTCGGTTATCACCGAGAACTTGTAGATGCAGTTGCGCTCGAAGGTCTGCTCAAGGTCATACATCTCGTCGATATCCTTATATTCAAGCTCCGGGAACACCGAGTTAAGCGGGCACTTGCAGAACATATACTCGGGATAGCCGTACTCCCGCCAAAGTGCGAAATTGCGCTCGTTATCCTCCTCGGGGGTGAGCATGAAGGTGTTGTAAAGATCGTCGTGATGTGTGATGTTGAAGTTGTAGAATATATTGCTGTCGAAGTAGGGCGTGAGAGAAGATCCGTCGCTCTGCTCGTTGGACATATTGTGGCGGTTGTCGGCATCGTAGTACCAGTCGTCCATGACCGGATTGCCCTTTTTGTACTCGAAGAGCCAGTACATCATGATATCGTGCCCCTCGATGTTGTTGTCCTTGATGTAGGCTGCCACCTCTCTCATCCCGTAGGGGAGCGCTATATCCGCCGCGGAGCAATAGACCGTCCATGCCAAGGGCATCAGCACCATTGCACAGACCGCCGCCTTTCCCAGCCGGACGGTGGCCTTGCTTTCGACCTTAGAGCGTATCTTAAAGAAAATATCCGGCACCTGCGGCTTGTCGTCCAGTATTATCCAGAGGATGAACATAAGATAGAAGGTGCTAATGCCAAGGTGGTTCCAGTACATATACTTGAAGACCCCGAAGAGCATGAACATGAAATAGGGCACTGTAAAGATCAGCAGCTTGCGGTTCTTTTTTGTTACCGCGAACAGCACCGCCAGCAGCAGCGCACCGCCTATCAGCGTGGCGATAAGACCGCTTTGGGACTGCTTGATGCCGTCGATGTCCATATAGATGCCGAAGAGGGAGTCGATAGGATAGACCAGCAGCATATACAGCTTGCCGGCACGCTTGCCGAAGGAGTCGTCCATATTCATATAGCGGACGTCATCGGCGGGCATTATCAGCGACGCTATGAACAGCGCCGCCGCAAGGACTATGAGCAGCATATAGCAGCGCTTGTCTCTGAACACCGATGCAAACCGCTTTTCCTTTACGGCCGAAGAGAATATTTCATACACCCACACAAGGCACATCCCGCAGGCCAGCACCAGCCCGTAGGCGTGAGAGGCGCAGAGCAGTATCATGGGCAGCACATAGAAAAGAGGCTTTTCGTTGCGGCGCTTGTAATTACAGGCCAGCAGCGTCAATGCCAGCAGCACCAGCGAATAGGGGCGGCAGATAACAGCCGTCTGATAGAAAAAGTAAAACGAGAAGGGTATCAGACATCTCACGAGCTTCGGGAAGGGGGACTTATAAAGTATCAGCCAGACCGCCGCCGCGCAGATGACCAGATTAACGGCCTTCAGCGAGATCTCAAAGGGCGCACCCGCTTTTGCAAGGGGGGCAAGCAGCAGCGACCAGAGGGGCGGGTGACCCTCGTAGTGACAGATCTTGAAGATAATATCATGCCAGGAGGCGCTCCGTGCGATGCTCCATGCCTGAGCCTCGTCGAACCAGGGTTCGTGAAATATCCCGATGACTATTACCCCGACGATGTATCCGATAAACACGCAAAGCTCTGCCCTGCCCCGCTGCATCGACAACAGCCTTGCCTTAGTTTCAGCCTTCATCAGCACTTCTCCTTTTGCAGATAATGGGACGCTGTCCCGAACAGTATCTATTATAACACATCCCCATGCATATTTCAAGCGGTGCGGCAGAGTTTATTGCAGTAAAAAAGTCCGTACCCGGCGGCACGGACTCAGGCATTGTCAATGCAAAAAAAATGGCAGGACAAACGGTGCCCTGCGAAAGCAAAATGAAAAAAACTATGTGTAGAACAAAAGAAAGGAGACAACAAAACGGATGCAGATCAAACAATCTCTTGTTCTCTCTGACATCAATAATATTATAATATTATTTCCCGAAAATGTCAATAAGCCTTAGGGCATTTTTTGAGAGAGCGAAAGGATTTCGGCGCATTGTACAAATATTATTTCGCTTATATAGACATTTTAACCCATATAAAGTGCATTATCGGAGGAAAAATAACATTTTCAAGCGAAACATATAACGAAAATCATACTATGTACGGACGGAGGCTCCGTCCGTTTCCGGCAAAATGAAACGGAAGCCGACGCTTATCGGCAGCCGCTGCCGAGAGCAGAAGCTCTTTGAGGAGTGCGTAACAGAGAGGCCGTATCTTGCTCCTGCTCCGCTTTCCGGGAGTTCCGCTCCCGACAGCAGCCGCCGATGCCCGGGATCCTGCTGCAAACCCGCACTTACGGATCATCCGGACGGTCAGCTCCCTTTCATTTTGCCGGAAAATTGCCTTGATCTTAGTGCGCCTCGACCATTTCGTTCTCCTTGAAGAACAGCGAGATGCACCAGACCGCAGAAATGGCAACGAGAACGTAAACCAATCTGCTAAGCACAGCCGTCTGACCGCCGAAGATAAAGGATACCAGATCGAACTCAAAGAGCCCTACCAGTCCCCAGTTGACACCTCCGACGATAAGCAGAAAAAGCGCTATCTTATCAAGCATTTGATCTTCTCCTTTCGTGGACTGTTGGCTAAGGCCACCCGCGTGACCTTATGTGCATATTATGCTCCGTCAAGGGGAGAATATTCATGCTTGGTAAGATTCTTTTTTGAACTGCAAATATCCACGAACGCATAATAAAGAAGAAAGAATAAAGAATAAATAAGAAATAATAAACAAGGTATCGCCTGCGGCGATGATTTTTTAATTTTGTCCGCAAAGCGGACACCTTGTTTATTCTTTATTCTTTCTTCTTTATTCTTTTTTATTTTAGCGGCGGCGCACACAAAGCTGAACATCTCAAACCCTTCTTTATCGCCGCCGCGCTTGACAAATCCCTGTGCAGACCTTATAATTATAGTACAGCGCCAAAAGGGGGGAGTGCTATGCTGGGAGAGCTGCTTTCAAAGGAAGAATGCGCCGGGTGCAGACTGTGCTGCTCCTTTCACCGCTATGACCTTATGGACACGCCGACGGTCACGGCCGATACGGCTGTGAAGATAGTGAGCCGGCATCTCCCGGAGCAGAAATTCCTTGAGACCGGCGGGAGCTTTCTCATGAAAATGGAGCCGGAGCCCGACGGCGAGACCTATTTCTGCCCCCTGCTCGATCACAGACGGGGCTGCATCATGGGGGACAGCAAGCCCTTTGAATGCAGGATCTGGCCGCTAAGAGTCATGCGCCGGGAGGACAGGCTGGTCATCGCCCTCTCACCCCTCTGCCCTGTCATCAATCTCAAGCCGATAGAAGAGGTAAAGGCAAAATGCGGTGAGCTGGCCGAGACTATCCTGCAGGAGGCTGCCGCCTGCCCGGAGCTTGCAAAGCCCTTTGCCGCCGGTCACAGAGTCCTGTATGAAATAACTGCACCGAAAGGATAAATACCATGTCAACAGTTTGTGCTGTTTCTACGCCGCTTGCCGAGGGCGGGCTGGCTGTTATCAGAATAAGCGGAGAGGACGCCGTCGCTGCCGCAGAGAGGATCTTCGTCCCCTTCGGCGGGAAGAGAGTGTCGGATATGCCGGGCTACACCTGCACCTACGGCCGGGTCATCGACCCCGCAGACGGCTCTGTGGTGGATGATGCAATGCTGACTGTGTTCAGAGCGCCTCACTCCTACACCGGTGAGGACACCGCCGAGATCTCCTGCCACGGAGGAGTTTATATCACCAAGCGGATACTCCGGCTATGCCTTGCGGCGGGCTGTCAGCAGGCTGACAGGGGCGAGTTCACCAAGCGCGCCTTTATAAACGGAAAGCTTTCCATGACACAGGCCGAGGCGGTAATGGATATGATCTCCGCCCGGGGAGAGCTTTCACTAAGATCCGCAAGGCTTACCCGTGAGGGGCGGCTGTTCAAGCGTATAGACGCTGTCAAGGACAGACTGGTGACCCTGCTGGGAGAGCTGGCAGCATGGGTGGATTATCCGGAGGAGGATCTTCCCGCCGTGGAGGAGGGCGCACTGAAGGCCACCCTCGCTGACGCTGCCGGAGAGCTGGAAAGGCTCGTCCGGGACTACGACTGCGGAATGGTGCTGCGCCGGGGGATAGATACCGTCATCGCCGGAAAGCCGAATGTGGGAAAATCCACGCTGATGAATATGCTGCTGGGATATGAGCGGTCTATCGTCACCGAGGCCGCCGGCACCACGCGGGATGTCATCGAGGAAACGGTGAAGCTGGGGGAGCTGGAATTAAAGCTCTCCGACACCGCCGGCATCCGGGAGACGGATGACCGCATCGAGCAGCTGGGCGTGTCGCTGGCGAAGAAGCGCCTTGACGAATGCGCTCTGATAATCGCCGTGTTCGACACCTCCTCTCCCCTTGACAGCGAGGACAGAGAGCTGCTGAATTACGTCCGCGGACTGGACAAGAGGCTGATCGTGGTGCTGAACAAGAGCGATCTGGGAAATGCCGTGGACGAAAAGGAATTTGCGGGGATAAAGACCGTGGGCATATCCGCAAAGAACGGCGAGGGGCTTGAAGCCCTCACCGCTGCGGCGTCGGAGCTTTTCGGCATCAGCAGCTATGACGCTGATACCACGATCTTTGCCAACGAGCGCCAGAAGCGCTGCGCCGAATCGGCTCTTGAAAAGCTCCGGGCTGCCCTTGCAGCAGCAGAGCTGGGCGAGACCCTCGACGCCGTCACCGTCATGACCGATGCCGCCGTTTCCGAGCTTATGGAGCTTACCGGCGAGCGTGCGACGGAGGCAGTGGTCGAAGAGGTCTTTTCCCGGTTCTGCGTAGGCAAATAAGCCTTAGCTGCCCAGACCGAAGGATACCGAAAGGGCTGAATCAACGGCGGTCATGGATGCCGTGTCAAGCTCGCCCATGCGCTCCTTGAGGCGGCGCTTGTCTAATGTACGGATCTGCTCCAGCAGCACGATCGAGTCTCTTGAGAGCCCGCAGCTGCCGCCGTTTACTCTTATGTGGGTCGGCATACGGGTCTTTTCAAGACGGCTGGTAATCGCTGCCGCTATGACCGTGGGGGAATAACGGTTGCCCACATCGTTCTGCACGATAAGCACAGGCCTTATCCCGCCCTGCTCCGAGCCCACCACCGGGCTAAGATCGGCGTAATAGATCTCTCCTCTGTGAACTGTCATGTTCTACACTCCGTTTCTTTGTTTTACTTGGTGATCTCTAAAAACCTGTGCCGTGAAGATGCGGCACAGGTTTTCAGAGGCCGCCGCTTGGCTTGTTGCCGTTATTAGTATGCACAGAAAGTGCAGGTCATAATCGCAGGGCTGCAAAAAACGCTCCGCTTTTTTATTCTATGCCTGCAGTGTCTGAAATGACAGCGGAGGTTTTCGTCATCCTGCACACCGCCGGCTACCGCTTTCGGCTAAAATACAGCAGTATTGCTGTGCTTCGGTAAAATTTACGGAAAGTTCATTTTTGCGCTTGACAAACAACAGAGGGTGTGTTATAATAGTAGTACCTCTTTGTGAGGTCTATTTTTTTGTGCGCTTTTTTCGGGCGCTGTGCAGTCCGAAAGCTGCGGACAAGTTCATAAGTTGGCCTCATACGCCGTTCAGAAGGGACGGCGGCAGTGAGGGAGGCAGACTGCGCTTTGTATGTTCTCACAGAGCGCAAATTTCGTCAGGAGGTGCCGAAATGAGAGTTAAGATCACACTCGCCTGCACAGAGTGCAAGCAGAGGAACTACAACACAAAGAAGAACAAGAAGAATGACCCTGACAGACTTGAAATGAACAAGTATTGCAAGTTCTGCAAGAAGCACACTCTTCACAAAGAGACCAAGTAAGCGCCGAGGAGGGGTAGAATGGCTAAAAAGGAAGCTGACTCCAAGGCTGCGAAGGCCGCCAAGCCCGTTGAAAAGGAAAAGAAAAAGGGCGGTATCAAAAAGTATCTCAAGGATCTCAGAAGTGAGATCAAAAAGGTCGTATGGCCGAGCAGGAAGCAGGTCGTGAACAATACCAGCATCGTTATGACGGTAATGGTCATCATGGGTATGTTCCTGTTTGCTATCGACACAGGTCTTGCCGCTGCTATCAAGGCTCTGTTGAGCATAGGAAGCTAAGGCAAGGTACGGTTTAAGACAGCGTTGACGGAGGTATTGATCTATGGCTGAAGAAGCAAAGTGGTACGTTGTGCATACTTATTCCGGTTACGAGAATAATGTTAAGCAGAACATCGAAAAGGTTGTTAAGAACCGTAAGCTCGAGGACCTTATCTGCGAGGTAAAGATCCCTATGGAGCTTTACACCGAGGAAAAGGATAACAAGTCCGAAGAGAAGGAAAGAAAGCTGTTTCCCAGCTATGTACTGGTAAAGATGATCGTTACCAATGACTCCTGGTACATCGTCAGGAACACAAGAGGCGTTACCGGCTTCGTCGGCCCCGCTTCAAAGCCTGTTCCGCTGACTGAAAAAGAGGTCGCCGCACTCGGTATCGAGACCGGCGAGACCAGGACAGCTCAAACAAAGATCAGCTTTGCTGTCGGCGACAGAGTCGATGTCGTATCGGGTATGTTCGAGGGCTACTCGGGTGAGATAAAGAGTATCGATGAAGAAAACGCACAGGTTGAGATCACCGTTTCTTATCTCGGCAGACAGACCGATATCACACTCTCTGCAGCAGATGTAAAGGCTGTGGAATAAGCAAACATTCGTTTACGAAGCATAGTTGATATAGGGGATGCTGCGCTGGAAATAATGCGCAGGTCTTACTGTCATCGCTTCAAAAGAGTGGGAGAGCCAGTGGCTCGCCTTACCACAAATTATGGAGGTGCGAAAGATGGCACAGAAAGTAGTAGGCTACATTAAGCTTCAGATCCCCGCAGGAAAGGCAACTCCTGCACCGCCGGTAGGACCCGCACTCGGTCAGCACGGCGTTAACATCATGGCATTCACAAAGGATTTCAACGAGAGGACAAAGAACGATATCGGTCTTATCATCCCTGTTGTTATCACAGTTTATGCCGACAGATCCTTCACATTTATTACCAAGACTCCTCCCGCAGCCGTTCTTATCAAGAAGGCCTGCAAGATCGAGTCCGGTTCCGGCACACCCAACAAGACCAAGGTAGCTACCATTACCAAGGAACAGCTCCAGAAGATCGCTGAGCAGAAAATGCCCGACCTCAATGCAGCAAGCATCGAGTCCGCAATGAGCATGATCGCCGGCACCTGCCGTTCCATGGGCGTAACTGTCGTAGACTAAAGGAGGATCAGTATATGAAACACGGTAAGAAGTATGTTGACTCCGCTAAGGCAGTTGACAGAGCTAAGCTGTATGACGCTCCCGAGGCTCTCGACCTGGCAGCTAAGGGCGCTAAGGCTAAATTTGATGAAACGATTGAGGCTCATATCCGTCTGGGCGTTGACTCCCGTCACGCTGACCAGCAGGTAAGAGGCGCTGTTGTTCTTCCCAACGGAACCGGTAAGAGCGTTAGAGTTCTGGTATTCTGCAAGGAGGATAAGGCAGAGGCTGCAAAGGCAGCAGGCGCTGAGTATGTTGGCGGTATGGATCTCGTTGACAAGATCATGAAGGAAAACTGGATGGATTTCGACGTGGTCGTTGCATCCCCCGACATGATGGGCGTTGTCGGCCGTCTCGGTAAGATCCTTGGACCCCGCGGCATGATGCCTAACCCCAAGGCCGGTACTGTGACCCCCGACGTTGCAAAGGCTGTTACCGATGCTAAGGCCGGTAAGATCGAGTACCGTCTTGACAAGACCAATATCATCCACTGCCCTATCGGCAAGGCATCCTTCGGTGCATCCAAGCTGGAAGAGAACTTCAACACTCTTATGGATGCTATCGTTAAGGCTAAGCCGGCTGCTGCAAAGGGTCAGTATCTCAAGAGCGTAGTTGTTGCCTCCACAATGGGTGTTGGCATCAAGGTAAACACTGCAAAGTACGGTGTTTAACAGCTAAGCTGAAAAGTAAAAAACAACGGGGTTGCTGCACATTGCAACAGCCCCGTTTTTATTGTATAAAAAATTGGGCCTTCCGTAAATGCGAGCGCTCCCGGCTCTGCCAAGCTGTACTCCCCTAACCTTATCTATACTGACCTATCGTGATCTGACCTGACCTATGCTTCGTCATGCATCCGCCCTGTATCACACGATTATGCTCTTGCGAACCTCGTCCAGTGTGTCGATGAACAGCTTCTCGGTCTGCGAAAGGCGGTAGTTGCTCTGATAGATCAGCAGGTCGCGGTTGCGCTTTACCAGATCGGCGCAGGGCTTCTGCACTAAATTGTAGCGCCTAAGCACCTCTCTCGGCAGCGGCGACACCCACATATAGGAGTTCGGCACCGTCGAAAGGATATCGAACTGGCTGCCGCGTTCATAGACGAAAATATGCCGGCGGCTGCTGCCCAGCTGCGTGTCCCGGCGAAGGAAGGTCTGCGAGATGTTCGGCACGATGTTGTCGCCGTGGAGTATCTCGATGTAATCGTCCAGCACCGCGCTGCGCACCTCCACCGCCCTTGCAAGAGAGCTTTTGGCGCTCATCAGCAGGACGTAGTCATACGTCCAGATCTCACGGGCTTTAAGCCCCTTCTCCTCGATAGCGGAGAGGAAAAAGGCCTCGTAGTTTATCGGGTAGCGGATTATGCCGAGGTCGTACTCGCAGTCGGCCACAAGGTCGATAGCGGACATGGAGTTGGTCTCCTTGAACTTGATGTTCATTCGCTCGACGGCATCCACCTCGTTGAGGAACAGGGTAAAGGCGTGGGAGATATAGCTCGCCCTCGGCAGCAGCAGGGAAAACTCCAGCACAGAGCGGTCGTCCTCGCGGGAGAGCTGCTCCATTTTTTCCACCTGCGAGAGTATCGCCTTAGCGTGGAGCAGGAACTCCTTGCCCTTTTCGGTGGGGATGACCCCCTTTGCCGAGCGCCGGAATATCGGCACGCCAAACTCCCGCTCGAGCTCCTTTATCGCCTTGGAAAGATTCGGCTGACCCATATAAAGCGCCGCCGCCGCCTTTGTGATAGAGCCGTGGCGCTCGACCTCTACCATATATCTAAGATGCGTTAGGTTCATAAATGCCTCCATATCAAAATATACATATCCTGTATTTTGATTATAGCATATCACTGACCGCTTGTCAAGCAAACGATACAAACAAAAAAGCCCACCCGAGGGTGAGCTTTTTGTTTTATGTGAAGTTTATCTTAGAACTTCTTCTTGGTAACTACTACTGCAGCGCCAGCCAGTGTCAGAACGCCGAGACCAAGTGCAACTGCACCGGTGTTAGCATTGCTGCCGCCGTTGTTGCCGGAGTTACCGGGCTTGGACTCTGTCTTGCTCTCGGGAGTGGACTCGGTAGTGGACTCGGGAGTGGACTCATCGGGAGTGGACTCGTCGGGAACGGACTCATCAACAGGAGCGGGCTCTGCGGGCCAGTCGATCTCTGCATCGTCAAATGCAACGCCTACAACATTGATGTAAGGATCATCCGGGAAGCCATCCCAGCCAAGTGCGATAACCTCATAGGTGTCGCCGAACTCATAATCAAGCTCTACAACAGCCTTACCGGTGCCAGCCTCTGCCTTTACGCAGTCTGCAACATCGATAACTATGTTATCCTCATCGTTATCGGGATCGCCCTCGTCAACAGTAGTAGGCCAGCTAACCTGGTCGCCGATTACTGCTGCGTAGGCAACAGTGCCGTCAGCCTTGGTGATCTTGATCTTGTATGTGCACCAGTCATTCCAGTAGGAATGCTCTGTGTCGCCGTCCTCGATGCCCTTGTCAGCAACGGTGATACCCTTCAGACCGATCTTGATCTTGGAGAATTCAGAGTCAGCTTTAACGCCATACTCAGCAGGATCGATCTTTACAGACTGATTGAAGGAAACGTCACCGTTAACAGTGAACTTATCAACAGCAGTAGTGTTGTACTCGTAGATTACCTGATCGAGGACAACGCCGTAAACCTGGAAGCCAAGGCCGTACCAAACGCTGCCGTCCTCGCCCTTGTTCTCCTCAGCTCTTGCCTGAAGCTCCTTGATCATCTTCTCGTTGAGCTTGAAGGTCAGCTCGCCGTCTTCCTTAACGAGGATGAAGCCGTCCTTCTTCATGAAGGGGCCTTCAGCAGCATCGCGCTCTGCTTCAAATGCTTCCTTATCCTTGTTCTCGTTTACAGTAGCCTTGGTGATAGTAGGATCTACTTCCCAGCCGTCCTGTGAGAACTCCCACTCGTCGCCGAGCTTAGGCCAGCCATGCTGATCCATGGGAGCGAAAGCATTCTGATCCCAATAGAACTCGCCGTTGTCATCCTGCTTGGAGGACTTGTCAGCAGGAGCAAGAGAATACTTAACTGTGATTACCATGCCATCCTCGGGAACGATGCGGTCAAGAGCAACGTTCTTAAGACCGTCACCCGACCAGTCGCCTGCATAAACGCCGCCGTTAACAACGTCAACGGTGTTGTAATCGCTCTCTACTTCAGTAGAAGCAGGAGCAGTGACCTCAAAGTCAGTTACCTCACCGGTGATCTCAAAGTTGCCGAAGGAATCGAGCTTAGCCCAGTTTGAGCCGTAGCCGAACAGGCTGATCTCAACAACAGCAGTGCCATCATCCTTTACCAGAGTTGAAAAATTCTCGGTGAATAACTTATTGTTGAAATCAACATTGTCATTCTCATCCTCGGGAGCAGTGCCCTGGTGCTGAATGGAATAAGTGAAAGCACCCTCAATCTTAGTGCCAGCCTCAAACTCGCTTCCGTTGGTCAGATAAAGCTGGATACCAGCGTTACCGATAGAAGCATCATCATCGTGCTTGCTCTGTGCAGCCAGCTCAGCAGCGTCACCGCTGATCTTGATAACACCGTCCTCAACAGTACCGTCAACTGATTTCCAGTCCCAGTTTGTGACACCCATTACGAAGAACTGACCGTTAAATTCGGGATCGGGAATTGCATCCACATCCGGCTCAACGTCAGCAGCCATAGCTGCCATGGACATCATCGAAGCTGCAAGTGCTGCGGCAGTCATGCCTGCAAAAAACTTACGAACATTCATTGTTTTTTTCCTCCATCTTTTTATGAATTCCATTGGCTCGGGATATAATTATTCCATAGCCATTGTAATACAATTGTAACATATTCTTCAGCTTATTGCAATAACGCTTTTACACAAATTTACAGTTAAATTATTATGCAAATTCTACAAACAGAACAGACAATTGTTGCAGATCGGCAATTGTCTGTCCAAAAAAAGTAACAAATCCGAAAATATTAAACCGCTCAATCGGGATAGTTCTCAAGGATGTCGATGCACTCGCCCACAAGCTTGTCAGCCCTCGCAAGTGCGGCGGTCACAGTCTCCTCGTCGAAGCTGACGAACACCTGCTTCGCTTGATTGATAGCATCCCTGCCGGTATCGGTCTGGTGGTGATAGATATCATCAAGCTGCTGTATCGCCTTGGCCTCAAGATCTTTGTACACATTTTTGATATCGCTTACAATATTTATCCTGATCTCGTCATAATTTTCCAGTGCGATATCTATAACATCGGTCTGCTTTTTCTTTTTCAAGATCAGACTGAAGGTGCTCATCGCAGCCGGCGGGAAGGTCTCTGACGTGCCGAAGAGCTTGACGCTCATGACCGATCTTGTGACGTTGGTATTCATCGAGCGCATAAGCCTGCCGGTGTCGGCGGACTGTCTGCCGCCCTCGATCTCTCTAAGCCCCAGCTTGTGCGAAAGGTCGCGGGAAACGTCCTCCACAAAGCGGTCTATCCTCCGGCGGTGATGCTCGATGCAGGTGCGGTAGGCCTCTCCCACCTTTTCCATAAGGTAGGAATAGAAATACTTCTCGATGTCATCGGGGTCGTAGATATCCTGTCCGTTCTCGTCCTTGCCGCGGCATTCGAGCATACTCTGTCTAAGCTTGGCGAAGAACTCGTACATCCACTGCTCTGCCTCCTGCTGCATCTCGACGATGCTAAGGTGGAGCTTGGGCTTGGCCTCCTCAAGAGCCTGTGCCAGCTGACCGCACTGCTCGTCGAACTCGGCGGTCTTGAGGTCGATAGCCCGCATATCCATTTCGGCCATATCCGAAAGCACACGCAGCTTCTGATAGGTCTCCGCCACCATATTTTCCACCATGGTCAGCACGCGCTTGGTGCGGATAACGTCCTTCTGCATTATCATATCCCGCTTGAGGCTAAGCTCGAATTTGAGGAACTGTGTCTCGTAGAACTCTCTTGTTCCCTTATCGGGGGGGCGGTGACCCTCGGTCTTGCGGGCGAACTCGTCCGCGCCGCTGATGCCGTAAACTATCGCATTGGGAACTATCCTGCCGGAGATGCTCTGGAAGCGGCGCATGATCTTATCAACGTCGGTGCGGTTGGCAAGGGCGTCCATCATATTCACCAGCACATAGAGTATTCCGAAGCGCTGGGGCTGGATGTGGCTTGCCAGATAGATCTGCTCCGTTTCGGAAAAGGGCAGCAGGCTCGAGGTGGCATACATGATCGCGTCCGCATTCACGAGATACTCTGTCACCTGCTTATCCAAGTCCTCTAAATCGGAGAGGCCGGGGGTATCGACTATCCTAAGCTCCTTCAGTATCTCGGCATTGTCCTTGATATCAAGATAAGCTATCTTCGAGGGATAGAGCCGCATTTTGACCTTCAGCCTGTCGCGGGTGATATCCCGGAAGGTCAGCACACGTCTGTCGCCGTTTTCCAGCACAGCCTCGACCTTAGGTATCTGTCCGTAGCTGATCTCGTTTATGGTATAGGTCTCCGGCGAGACATTCGAGGGAGCAAGCTCCTTGCCCAGCAGGGCGTTGATGATCGTGCTTTTGCCCCGCTTGAACTCGCCGAGTATGACCAGCGTAAACGGCTCGGAGGAGCGCTTTTCCACCATAGCGTCCCAGCTCTTAAGCTCCTCGGTGAACTCTGCGCCCAACACGCCGGCGATCTCCTTATCCTCCATTACCATGCGCATCTTGGAGCGTATGGTCTCTATATCCTCTGCCGCGGAACGGTTTTTAACAGCATCCATTTCACTGCCCTCCCGTTCCGAGAAGCATAGAGCTTCTCACGTCACAGGTCTGCGAATTGATACGCTGTCCCTGCGGCTTGCGCTCAAGGTCTGCCCGCCAGTCGCAGAGCAGGTCGCATTTCAGAAATTCGTTGGATGCCAGCACGCGCCTTTCCAGATCGGTGAGAGAGCTGTCGGGCTTGAGGGCGCGGGCGTTCTGCGAGGAATAGGCCTCGGAGAGGTCGAGCAGAGCCGAGGCCTTCATGCTCTCGGCCGTCCTTCCGTAGAAATCCACAAAGCCCTTGTTATACATCGAGCATACTATCTCGCAGAATCTTCCCGGCTCGTCAAGGCAGATCATAGCTGCTCTGTCGGCGGTGATATCGGCATACTTTATCCACTCGATAAGCGAGCGCACCAGCTGGCTGTTCACTGCCGGCTTGAAGGTCCGCTCTGCGGGGACATAGACGTTCTTATTGTAATTAAGGTATGTAAAGGCCCAGTTATACACGGAATGACCGTTCTGCAGCCTTCCGCACTCCGCTCCGATAAGCATATTCAGCTCATCCTCCGACAGTACCTTTACCACCCAGTCGCTAAGCACGATGCAGGGGTCGATAAGCTCGCTGTCAAAGGAATAGACCAGCGGCTTGTCAATATCCGTCCTTATGAAAACGATAGGCAGATTAAGCTCCAGCCTTTCCGCGCATTTCTTGGCGATGTTATAGATAGCGGGATATTTCAGTGCGCCCGCCTGGTCGCATTTCATGAAAAGATGCTTGGCTTCGGCCGAGATATCGCCGGAGCTTATCGCCCGTGAGAGCCTGCCCCAGCCGCCCAGCCCGGATATCTTCTGCCTTACGGCATAATCCGACTCGAAAGCATAGTCGAGCTGTCCGCCCGAAAGGTGCTTTTCATACGAGCGTGTATATGCATCAAGATATGAGCGAAACCCGGTGTCTATACTAAGCAGCGGATTTGCTGTCTCTAAAGACTCACTCATTCTTTTTCCTCCTAAACTTGTTTTGGATAAGTATCAGCTGCTCCTTACGAAGCCGAGGCTGTCTCGGCAGTATCGGAAAGAGCCTTTCTGAGCGCATAGGCCTCGGAAACGATAGCGCTGGCAGCCTCGGCTATGCCGTGGAGGCGCTCCATTTCCTTTTCAGAGAGGTTGTTCTTCTCTGTTTTCAAGGCATTGAGATTGTCAAGAGTCTCCTGCGTATCCCTAAGGATGATCTCGGTCTCGCTCTCGATCTTGCTCTTCAGTCCCTCAAAGGCCGAGAACACCTGCCGTCTTACGGTCTCGGTGAAGTCGTTGTTGATGCGCATTTCATGGAACTGCTTCTTGACCTGATTTTTGAAATTGGTCTTATACTTATCTATCCTCTCGTTCACGAGGAATTTGTCAATGGTAAGCCCGGCGGCCAGTGTTCCGCCGAGGCCGGAGGCGGCCATGATGACCAGTGCTACAGGCCATGCGGGAGACAGGCTAAGCACTGTGGTGAAGAATATAGCCGAGAAGCTGGCAAGGCCGGTGCCGAAGCCCAGCAGTGCGCCCTTGAGACCCGCCTCGCGGAAGCCCAAGAAGGCGGCGCCCACGCCGAAGGAGCCGAAGGCCGCGCCTATGCCCTTATCCACGCCGCTGCCGTTTCTTGAAACTCTCTCGGAAAGGGTGAACATCTCCTGAATGCGGGAAACGGACTCGAAGAACTCGTCCTCGAAGCCCTGCAGTCTGTCAGCCTCGACGCTGATAGCTATATTGATAGCGTTCTGTATCTGCTCGCAGATAAGCGAGGCCTTGACCTCGATCGCCTCTCTGATCTTATCTGTCAGCTTGGCGGAAACGACCTTGAGCTGATCCTTCTTGAAATCGTCCGAGGACATGGGGAAGTTGTCGATGACCTCCATAGCCGCGCTCTCGATGCTGTTCCAATAGCTGTCCAGCACGGGCTTAAGGTCAGCGAAAACGTGGTTCGCGGACTCGTTGATCTTAACGAACTCCTGCCGCTTTTTGTTTCTGATATCGTCGATCTCTCCGATAGCCTTATCATACTTCTCCATGAACTCGTCGTTAGCCATCATCAGAGCGTTTTCCTGCATTACGACTGAACGGAGTATCTCGGTGCCGGAGTTGGTGATCTTGTTGGTGAGTATCTGCAAAGCGATAACGCCGCGCTCCTTGGTGAGGATAGTTTCCAGCGCTCTTTCAAACTCCGGGAAATTGGAGTCCTGAAGCAGGCCGTTATCCTCGATCTTCTTGGCGGTAAGGGCGCGCTTGGCATAAACGCCTATTACTCTCGGGGTGCCGATCTTTCTCTTGTATGCGGCGAACTCGCGGCTGTCCTCGCCCATTACCTGCTTGGCCTTGTCCATGACATACTTGGTGATGCGGGCGCGGACGGTCTCGACTATCTTCTCCTCGTCCTCGGAGGAAAAGGTCCCGAAGCAGTTCACAACAAAGATGATACGTCCCACATCAGAGGTGAGCATCTTCTTTTCAAGGAAGTCCTTTTCAAACTGTGAGAAAGGGGAATTGGCGCTTATAACAAACACCGCCGCATCTATCTTCGGGAGAATGGACAGAGTAACGTTGGTCATCTGCTCGTCGTCGTTAAGTCCCGGGGTGTCGATGATATCCACGTTGTTCTTGCAGAACTCGGTATCGTAATAAACGGTGGCCTCCTTGACCTTTTCGGCAGTTTCCTCGGCCTCGGCGGTCAGCTTGGTGACATAATTTTCCAGCTGGTCGATATCCACCCGCTCGCTCCTGCCGTCCTTATACTCCACCTGAACATAGGGCGTTTCGCTGTAGGTAACGCGGTTGAGCGTAGCCGTAGCGGGCAGCACGTCTGCCGGAAGCACCTCCTTGCCCAGCAGGGCGTTTATCAGCGTGGATTTACCGCGCTTGAACTCGCCCACGATAGCGACCTCAAAGTGGTCGGACTCGCTTTTCTCGATAGTTTCCCTTATGGAGCTGGCGGTATTGACCAAAGCGATTTCCTCGCTAAGCCCCAGCAGGCTCCTCAAATTTTTGTTAAGAGTCTGCACGGTATCCCGATAGCCGGCGTAGCTGCCGTAATCAAATTGCTTTTCCATTTCAGACCTCCGATCCTGCAAAATACAGGTTAATATTTATCCGCACCGGCCAAAGCCGGCATTACTCACCCTAAATTATACCACATTCGTTATTATTTCGTCAACATTTTGTACAAAAGCCCCAAAAAAATTACCTTTTTGCACAAAATATGGTATTGTTCCTTGTGCAAGGTGTACTATGTGTAGTACACCCTGTACTGTGCATAGTGCAATATGCATATCGCTGCCGTGTTTTATGTTTTAAAATAGTATATATGTTGTCTATTGACATGAGCAGGGATCTGGTATATAATACTATTTGGTAAATCAGCAGCTTTTGGTCAAGGCAACACCGCATGACCCCTGTGCATCAGATGCGCCGTCCAGCTTTTCGTCAGATTGTCTAAATTCGACGCAGGCTTGCTGACGCAAGTCAAGGAGAATTTGGGTAATATGACGGAAAGCTGGCAAGCAGATGATGTGCAGAGGCGTTAGCCGCGGGTCGTGCGGTGTTGCCTCAATTGTTTGAAAGGACGGTGCAGAGGCACCCGCATATATGCGAATGACAGCGGGACTGTAGCAGATCTGTCTCCGGGAAAGCCGGGGATAACACATTAGGTCCCGCCCTTTTTATGACCGAAAATTCAAAGAAAGGAAAAATCTGATGAACGACCATTACCGAAAGACCCCTGCGCAGATTTGTGAGGAGCTTGAGACCTCCGAGCAGGGTCTGACCACGGAGCAGGCACGGGCAAGCGCCGAAAAGCACGGCAAAAACGCGATCGCCGAGGGCAAAAAGAAAACTCCGCTGCGCATTTTTCTGGAGCAGTACAAGGACTTCCTTGTTATCATTCTGATAATCGCAGCTATCGTCTCGGCTGTGACCGGCGACGTGGAAAGCACTGTAGTCATCATCACTGTCATCACCATGAACGCTGTCCTCGGAACGATACAGACCCTCAAGGCCGAGAAGAGCCTTTCAAACCTGAAAAAGCTCTCCTCGCCGAATGCCAAGGTGCTGCGAAACGGTGAGGCGGCTGTTATTCCCTCGGAGGACGTGTGCGTGGGTGATGTGGTCATCATCGAGGCCGGAGATCAGATACCTGCCGACGGGCGGCTTATCGAAAGCGCCTCGCTGCAGGTCAACGAGAGCGCCCTTACCGGCGAGAGCCTTAACATCGACAAGAACACCGACGTCATCGACCGCGAGTGTCCATTGGCGGAGCGGGCAAATATGGTCTATTCCGGCTCGTTCGTTACCTACGGACGCGGAAAATACATCGCTACCGAGATCGGCATGAATACCGAGGTGGGCAAGATCGCCTCGCTGATACAGAGCGCCGAGGAGCGCAAAACTCCCCTGCAGCGCACGCTGGATTCCTTCGGGCGCAACCTTTCGATAGGCATACTGGCTATATGTGCGCTGGTGTTCGGCCTTAGCCTTTTCAGAGCCGAGACTATCGACAAGAACACCGTAATGGATTCCCTGCTCTTTGCTATTGCACTCGCAGTCGCGGCTATCCCGGAGGCGCTTTCCTCGATCGTTACTATCGTCCTTTCCTTCGGCACGCAGAAGATGTCGAAGGAGAACGCTATCATCCGCAAGCTGCAGGCGGTCGAGGGACTGGGCTCGGTCTCTGTCATCTGCTCCGATAAGACAGGCACGCTTACCATGAACAAAATGACCGTCCGCAAGATAGTCGTGGGCGGACACATGATCGCCGCCGAGGACGGCAATATGGGTGATAAGAGCGAGAAGCTGCTTGTTACGGCAGCTGTTCTCTGCAACGACTCGCAGATCAAGGAGGGCACCGAGATCGGCGACCCCACCGAGACCGCTCTTATCAGCTATGCCCGTGACCGCTCGCTTTCGGACGATCAGATACGCATAGACTGCAAGCGCATCAGCGAGATACCCTTTGACTCCGACCGAAAGCTGATGAGTACGCTCAACATCGTAAACGGCGAGAACATCATGTTCACCAAGGGCGCTGCCGACGTACTCACCGAAAGAATGAACATCTCCCACGAGGAAAAGGTGCAGATAAAGGCACAGGTGGACGAGCTGTCCTCGCAGGGGCTTAGAGTGCTTTGCTTCGCATACAAGAAATACAACAGCACGTCAATTGATCTTGAGGACGAGAACGGACTGGATTATCTCGGACTCATCGCTATGATGGATCCGCCGAGGGCCGAGAGCAAGCAGGCCGTTGCCGAGTGCAAGGCCGCAGGCATAAAGCCGGTCATGATAACCGGCGACCACGTTGTTACTGCGTCGGCTATCGCCAAGGAGATCGGCATTCTTGAAAATACGTCCGAGGCCGTCGAGGGCTCGGAGCTCGATAAGTATTCCGACGAGGAGCTTATAACCTACGTCCGCGACAAGAGCGTTTATGCCCGTGTAACTCCCGAGCACAAGATAAGGATCGTAAAGGCATGGCAGCATAATGACAAGATCGTTTCCATGACCGGCGACGGCGTCAACGACGCCCCCGCCCTCAAACAGGCAGATGTCGGCGTGGCAATGGGCATCACCGGCACAGAGGTATCAAAGGACGCCGCCGCAATGGTGCTGGCTGACGACAACTTCGCCACCATAGTCAAGGCCGTAAAGAACGGCAGAAACATCTACGACAATATCAAGAAGTCGATACTTTTCCTGCTTTCGGGAAATCTCGCAGGCATCATCACCGTGCTGTTCTGTTCGCTCGGAGCGCTGCCGGTGCCGTTTGCTGCGATACACCTGCTGTTCATCAATCTGCTGACCGACTCGCTGCCGGCTATCGCACTCGGGCTCGAGCCTCACTCCGATGAGGTAATGCTGCGCAAGCCCCGTCCCGCAAACGAGTCCATTCTCACCAGGAGCTTTCTGTGCAGGATAGGCTGGAGCGGACTTGTTATCGCAGCAGCGACTGTCACAGCCTTCCTTATCGGCAACGCCAACGGCGGTGCGGGAGTGGCTTCCACAATGGCATTCGCCACCCTCTGCCTTTCAAGGCTCTTCCACGGCTTCAGCTGCAAGTCTGACGCTCCCGTGATGTTCACAAAGAGGATGTTCGACAACAAGTTCGGCCTCCTTGCATTCGCGGCAGGCTTCGTTCTTATCTCTGCCGTGCTTTTCATCGAGCCTCTCCATGTGTTCTTCAAGGTGGAAACACTTTCTGCCGGACTTGTCGGAGCAGTCTACGGGCTGGCCTTCAGCTCGATGCTGGTCGTGCAGATGATAAAATCCGTTATCACACTGGCTAAAAAGAGCTGACAGAAGCAGGTGAGAGCATGAATGTTTACGGCTCGGTCATGCTGCTTATAGGCATGATAGTTATTTCCGCCGGCATATGGACGGCGCTGGAGCAGCGCCTCGGCCTGAGAACAAGGCTGCGCAGGAGGTTTCCGGCATTAAAGGAAAATCCCTGGCTGGTGATAGGCATAATGTTCGGAGCGGTGCTGCTCATCGGCGTTTTCCTGCTGATGTTCAGAGCCCCCGTGGCGCTTTACTACGTCATCGGCGGACTTATGACCGGCACCGTGATAATGCTGCTTTCGGGTAATAATGACGAATAGATCAACATATAATATTTTGAGGTGATTTGCAATGATCGAGATAAAAGACTACAGAGGACATATCCGCAACCACGCCGCTCTCTGCAGGGAGCTGGGGCTGCCGGCGGGAATGTCAAGGAGGGAGCGCGAGGAAAGGATCATCGTCTCCGCTTACGAAAAATGGGGACGGGATATGGCCGACCACCTTTACGGTATGTTTGCCTTTGCCCTCTATGACACGGAGGCGGATAAGCTTTTCTGCCTGAGAGACCACTTCGGCACCAAGCCCTTTTATTACTATCAGACGGAGGACGGCAGGCTCCTTTACGGCACCAACATCTCGAGGATCATCGGGCAGGATGGGTTCAAGAAGGAACTGAATGCGGATATGCTTCAGATCTACATGACGCTGACATACGTTGCCGGCGAGGACACCTTCTTCAAGGGCGTAAAGAAGCTTATGCCCGGTCACTGGCTGGAATTTTCCGGCGGCAGGCTGACCCTCGGCCGCTACTGGACACCCACCTTCAAGCCCGACAACGACAAGTCCCTCGAGGACTGGGCTGACGAGATACACGAGACTGTAAAGCTGATGATGCAGGAGGTCAAGGACGCGGACGAGACAGCCGAAAGCTTTCTCTCCGGCGGCGTGGACAGCTCCTATGTCTTTGCTATGTCGGACGCAGAGATGAGCGACTCCTGCGGCTATGAGGAGGAGCGCTTTGACGAGTCCCCTCTTGCCCGCAAGACTGCCGAGCTACTGGGCAGGAAGAACTCCACCGCCCTTATCACCCCGGAGCAGTATTTCAGCATCGTTCCCTATGTTATGAAGAACATGGAGCAGCCCCTTGGCGATGCCTCGGCCATAGTTTTCTCGATCGGCTGCATCGAGACCGCAAAGCACACCAAGCTCTGCTATTCCGGCGAGGGCGCTGACGAGTTCTTCGGCGGCTACAATATGTACCGCAACGCCGAGCGCTACGGCGACAACCTCAAGACCTTCTATGTGGGCAATACCAATATCATGAAGGAGGAGGAAAAGCAGCAGCTGCTGAAGCACTACGACCCCGAGGTGCTGCCTATCAACCTTGTCAAGAGCATCTATGAAGAGACCGAGGGGCTCGACCCGCTCACCAAAATGTCGGACGTGGATATACAGATCTGGCTGGAGGGCGACATTTATCTGAACGTGGATAAAATGAGCGAGGCCGCCGGTCTGGAGATCCGTATGCCGCTGACCGACCGCCGCATCTTCGACATCGCCTCCCGCCTGCCCTCGAAGTACAAGGTGACCGAGGAGCAGAACAAGATCGCCTTCCGCACTGCCGCCGCAAAGGTGCTGCCGGAGGAGATAGCCTTCCGCAAGAAGCTGGGCTTTATCGTGCCTATCCGCATCTGGCTGGCCGACGAGCGCTACAACGCCGACGTCCGCGCCAAGCTGACCGCCGACTGGGCGGGAGAGTTCTTCGACCTCAAGGCTGTCGATGCTATCTGGCAGGACTACATCGGCGGTAACTCCGACAACTGGCGCAAGATCTGGACGATCTATACCTTCCTTGTATGGTATGAACAATACTTCCTTTTATAACTGACAGCTGAAACCTTCAGCGACAAAACGGCCATTCGGCCGCCGCAGCAGGAACAGAAAAACCACGCTTCTGTTCTCGCAAACTGCGGCGGCCGAATGGCCATATTTGCGCCCAAAGGGCGCTCCTTTCATTATCAACTGTCAACTGTCAATTATAAAAGTCAGCTAATCTACTATGCAGATAACATCCGCTCCGTCTATGTCGAGGTTTACCACCAGCTTGTAATCATCGGTGTCAGACAGGGTGAAAAGCTCGGTAATGCGGGACTTGAATTCCTCTTCGGAAAGTCCGGGCTCTATGACGTACTGGCGGCTGAACATCTGCCGGGTGTCTTCGGAGTCATAGTGCTTGTATAAGCTGTCCAGACCGTCGCCTGACAGATACAGCTCTGCATAGCCGTTTATCAGCTCCAGACTGCGGGTCTCGCCGGCTGAAACACGGCCGGTGTCGGTATTGCTGCCGAAAAGTATGGGCATACTGCTGCCCTGCTTAACGGCATAGACCTCGCCCACCGTGCAGTCGCGGGAGGGTGTTACTGTCAGCAGCAGGTTCTCTTCCTTCAGCTCTTTGCTGATATCCACACTGATGCCCGCAAGCTCCGGGGCGGCTACCGTCAGAGTGGTCTGATAGCTGCCGTTCACGGTGAGGGTGTAGGTGCCCGGCTTGTCGGGAAGGCTGCCGGCATAGCTGTACTCTGCATCTGAACCGAGGTCATTGTCAAGCATAAGCGGTGTCTCGCCGTCATCCGTAAGTATCGAAACAGAGGTGATCTTTTCCTTTTCAATGCCGGTGTCGGTCACGGTGAAAGTGCCGGTGTGGGCTCCGGATACAACGGGCTTCGCCGTTATGCTTACGGAGCTGACCGCCCCGCCCTCGCAGATAAAGCTGCCATAACCGGTGAACTGTCCGCTTTTTTGGACTATCCTGTAGGTGGTGGCATATCTGTTTTTCAGCGCGGAGATATCGTAGGTCACCTCGGCACATTCTCTCGGCGGGACAGTGACAGCCGGAACGGTGAGCCCCTCGGCCTCTGTTACCCAGCTGCTGCCGTCGAAGCGCTCTATGGAATAGCTGCCGTCAGTCGTTATCGGCTCGGCGGTGTTGTTCCATACAAAGCAGGTGACCTTGTTCTCGTCGGCGGAGTAATACCGCAGCTCATCGGGAAGATAATAGCGGTCGGAGTACATATTTATCTCCGGGAGAGTTATCTCGCTGCCGGCCTCATCGGTGGGATAGTATCTGCCGTTTTCGACCTTCCAGCCGATGTATTTGTGGTCGTCGTTTTTCTGAAGGCGGGGCGAGGGGTCGGTGCAGCCCGCAACGTATATCCCGCCGGAATAGGCGCGGCCGGAGTAGTTGAAGATGCGTCCGTCGGTCTGGATGCTTTCAAGGACATAGAAGGTGCCGTTATCGTCGGCATCGTAGCGGCAGCAGAAATCCGGGTTGCCGTCGCCGTCATAGTTGTCAAAGGTAAGGCGGAAATCCTTGGGGAGAGTGTCGGGGACGTGGCCTGTGCCGTTGTCGGTGAAATAGAGCCCGGTGGAATAGGTGGCCTTGCCGTTTATGTAAGCCCGCTTATCCCATATAGCGGTATAGCTGTCCTCGGTATGGCTGTCTGTTCGTGAGGTGTAGATATCTATGTTTATGGGAGTGCCGTCCATAGTCTGGGTAAGGTTCCTTGAAACGGTAACTCTGCCGTAGGGGACGAAGCTCTTCTCTATCGCATCGGTGAGGTCGTCCCGCCTTGCAAATTCATAGAAGTTCTTGTACCCGCCGGATGCGATGCCGTTGAGGCCTGTTTTAAGGCTTTCGTAATCGTCCCGGGTGCCGTAGTCTATCAGCGTGCATTTGCCGTCCTTATAGGAGAATTTACAGCAGAGGTAATACCCCGACCAGAATTTCCCTCCGGCGGTATAGCGCCCCTCTTGATAGTACCGCTTCCAGAAGCCGCTTTCATCCTCCGGCTCAAGCTCGATGCAAAGCTCCACAAGGAACTGCTTTTCACCCTTTACCATGCCGCTGGCAAGGTAGTTGAGCAGGCCGTCCTCGGTCACGATATTATGATCCTTTATGCGGCGGGAGCTGTCTGTGTCTTCGGACTTCAGACTGTCCAGCCACCGGCCTATGTATTCCCTTGCAGTGTCTGCATATTCCGTTTCCGTTGAGGGCTCACTGCATTCCAGCGCAAGCCCCGTCTCCTTCGTCGGGAGAGCCTGTTCATGGGCAATCACCTGTGCAACAACATACTCCGAGAGTTCAGCGCTGTCTTCATAGACGTTATAATGTCCGTCCACGATATACCAGCCCTTGTCAGAGGCTACCCGGGCGAAACGCAGGGCCTCGTCCTCCTGCTCACAGCTTACCAGCCAGTCCTTGCCCTCCTCGAAGAAAATGATGTCAGTGTTTTCCGCGGCAGGCGTCAGCCCGCCGATGAACTGCCGGGTCTTGGCAGGGTCAAGCTCCGTCTGTACATTTCCCAGCAGCGCATAGCACCGCCCGCCGGATCTGTTGGAGATGACCCTCTCCGACGAATCGTCAGAGCGGCTGTCGGCTCTGCTGTCATCGGCAAGGCGCTCCACGGAGGAGCTGTCATCTATACGGGCATCCCCGTTTTGAGAAAGCTTTCCCAGCCCTATGGGTATGCCCACCGCGATGACCGCCGCAGCTCCTACAGCAGCGGCCTTGACAGCAAAGCCTGCTCCGGCAAGCTTGGCCGTCCCGGAGGCTGCTGCCGCTCCGGCAGCGGGAGCCGCTGCCTCGCCCAGCTCGGCAGTATTGTTCAGCACCGCCCCGAGAGGCACTGCCGCAAAGACTGCCCCCTTGCCCACAAGGCTCTCTATCCTTGAGCGGATAGTGTTCCTTGCTCTGAAAAGACGCTGCTTGGCGGCGTTCTCGCTGATGCCGGCCGCCGCGGCGACCTCGCTGATGTTCATTTCCTCGTAGTAGTACATGATGACTGCCGCCCTTGCCTCCGGCGAAAGGCTGTCGATGATATCCCGCAGGCCGGCCTTCAGCTCCTCGCTGACGGCGTAATCCTCCGGCAGCATCACCGGGCTTTGGATAACAGCATCCACGCCCTCGTCATCAAGGCTGACTCTTGCGCTGTCGGCCTTGCAGTGATCCATGCACTTATTGTAGCAGATAGAATAGAGCCACCCTCCGAAGGCCTCGCCGTCCCGCAGTGAGGGCAGCTTTTCCATAGCGGTGATAAAGGTCTCGGAGACCACATCCTCGGCAGCCTCTCTGCTGCCGGTATATTTCACCGCAAAAAAGAACAGCTTGTCGCGGTAGCCGCTGTAGAGCGCTTCAAATGCGTTTCTGTCGCCGTTCTTTGCGGCGGTGACGGCTTCCTTGAGTTTTGTATCCATTAGTCTTCCTCTCCCTTTCCCTTGTCTGAAAATATGCGCTCGTATATCCTTGCGGCTTCTTCCTCGTCCGGGCGTTCCTCCTCCGACATTGCTTCAAGTACCTGCCGGATAAGGCTGTCAAGGTCAAGCATCATATTATCAGTCCTTTCAGCGTGTTCTGTCTCTATGACAGGATATACACGCTTTAGGTTACGGCAGTCCTTGAAGTTTCTCTCTTATGCACAAACAGAGCAGGCCTTATTTGTGCAGTATTCACACATAGGGCAGATACACCCGCATATCCGTTTCGCCCCGGTTCGCACGGCAGAAATAGGGTATAGCCGTGGCGGTGTATTTTTCCTGCTTAGGGGGAGCGTCGGAATACAGCTCCTCCGAGGTCTCTCTTCGCACAGCCGGGACAGACAGCGCCGTTACTCCCTTCAGCTCCTCTGCCTCACATTCCGTGATGCTCCCGCCGGTGAGCGAAAGACCGAGGACATCCCCGCCGTTGTCGAGGCTCTCAAAGCAATAGACCAGCGCTCCCCGCATGATGCACACCTCGCCCGACAGCGCGGGTATCCTCGCCGAGGGATAAACTGTCCGGGGGTGCATATCCAGCTTCACAGCAAGCACATCCCCCTCCGAAACAGCCGTATAGGCATAGCCGTCCCTTATCTCTGCATCGGCGGGCTGACCGTTCAGCGTAAGCGCGGTCTGTCTGCTCCAGCGCGGGATGCGCACGGCTATCCTGCCGCCCTTTCTGATGCGGTAGGTCACGGTATCGCCGAAGGGATAGGCCGTCTCGCAGCTAAAGGAGATGCCGTTTTCAAGGCTGACCTCTCCTGCCGCACAGAGGTGGCAGAAGGCAGTGTCGCCGCTTTCGCCGTAGGCATATTTGCCGAAGGACATTATCGTTCTTGCGATATTCGGCGGGCAGCAGGCGCAGGCATACCACGAAGGCCTCTGCGGTATGCAGTGGCGCTGGGTGGGAGCTATCCCGGCTATGCCGCGGATGCTCTCCAGCGGGTTGACGTAGTAGAAGCTCCTGCCGTCCCTTGCCATTCCCGCAAGGACAGTGTTGTAAAACGCCAGCTCCATGATATCGGCATAGGCGGCATCGACCCTGCCCTCCAGCATACGGGAGGCAAAGAACATAAGCCCCACCGATGCACAGCTTTCGGCATAGGCCGTGTCAGAGGGAAGGTCGAAGTCCACCGAAAAGGCCTCGCCGTGTACGGTGGAGCCGATGCCGCCGGTGACGTACATCCGCCTTTGGGTGATGCTGTCCCACAGGCGCTGACAGGCCGCCGCCAGCTCGCTGTCGCCGGTCTCGGAGGCGATATCGGCCATTGCGGTGTAGAGATACACCGCCCTTACTGCGTGACCCTTGGCATCCGACTGGCGGCGCACCGGCATATCCGACTGCTGATAGCCGCCGTCCTCTGCATTGTTCCCCCACACCGTCCAGTTGCGGGCGCGGCGCTCCTTGACGTAGTAATCGGGGTCAACGCCGCGGACGTTCACAAAATGCTCTGCCAGCTCCCGGCAGCGCTCGTCGCCGCTGACCCGGTAGAGCTTCATAAGTGCCAGCTCTATCTCCGGGTGGCCGGGATATCCGGGAGTTCCGTCCGTGACGAAGCGCTCGTAGATGTGCGCCGCATTTTTCAGACACACCTCCAAAAGCTCCCGCTTGCCGGTGGCTTCATAGTATGCCGCTCCCGCCTCAAAGAGGTGGCCGGAGCAGTACATCTCGTGTCCCTCAAGCAGATTCTGCCAGCGGCGGTCACGGTCCTTTATGGTAAAGCAGGTGTTGATGTAGCCGTCCTTGTCCTGCGCGGATGCGATCAGCGAGATAAGCTCGTCGGCACGCCTCTCCAGCTCGGCATCCGGCTGACAGGCAAGGGAATAGGCTGCCGCCTCGAGCCACTTTGCGGCATCGGAATCCTGAAAGACCATACCGTAAAAGCCGTCGCCGGTGTCCTCTCCCCTAAGCGCCGCCGCAGCGTTGCGGAAGTTGTCGATAACGTGGCTCTTCTCCGTTCCTGCCCTGTCGCACAGCACCTCGTACTGATAGGGGATGACGGTCTCCCTCACCAGCCTCTGATAATCCCCTATGAACCCGGATGCCCGGTAGCTCTTGATGTCCGACTGCTTTTGTACCTTCATGATATCTCCTCCAAAGAAATGATCCTGCTGCTACATTATAGCACAGTTCACAACCCTTTTCAATCCCCGCCCTTGACTAATTTACCCATTTATGATATTATCATTATAAAGATCATACGACTAAAAGGAGGACTGTTTTAATATGCTTAAAACTGCTGCGATCTTTTCTGATAATATGGTGCTCCAGCGGGGGAAGAACGTGACCCTGTGGGGAGAGTGCGATGAAGCCGGCACTGTTGCCGCCGAAATAAACGGCTGCTGCGGCTGCGGCACCGTCAGGGACGGAAAATGGAGGCTTGCTCTGCCGCCCATGCAGGCAGGCGGCCCCTATGAACTGACCCTCTCGCTCAACGGCAGCGAGGTCAGACGCTTTTATAATGTGATGATAGGCGAGGTCTGGCTCTGCGGCGGGCAGTCCAATATGGAGCTGGAGCTGCAGAACGAAAAAAACGGTAAGCAGGAGCTTGCCGCACTTAACGCCGGGGTACCCATAAGGTTTTACTACACCAACAAGGTCGGCACCGTTGAGGAAGCGATCGAAAAGGAAAAGAACACCGGCTGGGGCGTGGCTGACCCGGAGGGCTCAAGGGCGTGGAGCGCTGTGGGATACTACTTCGCCAAAAAGCTTTCCGCCGATCTGGGCGTTACGGTGGGACTTGTGGGCTGCAACTGGGGCGGCACCTCTGCCACCTGCTGGATAGACACCGACCACATCACGGGAAATGCAGAGCTTGCTCCCTACATGGACGAATTCCGCGCCAACACCGAGGGCAAGAGCCTTGAGCAGCAGAAGAAGGAATACGACGAATACGTTGAATACGACCGCCTCTGGAACGAAAAGGCGCAGGAGGTCTATAAGACCGAGCCGAATATCGGCTGGCAGGAGCTGCAGGACAAGATCGGCAAAAACCTCTGGCCGGGGCCGAAGAACAGCTTCAACCCCTTCTCTCCGGGACGGATGTACGAGTCGATGCTTATGCGGGTATGCCCCTACACGCTGGCGGGCTTTCTCTACTATCAGGGCGAGTCGGACGACCACCGCCCGCAGAGCTACTACACACTTTTCACCACGCTGATACGCCTTTGGCGTGAAAGGTGGGAGGACGATGCTCTGCCCTTTATCCTCGTTCAGCTGCCTGCCTTCAAGTATGCCGCCGACCCGGACTACAAGCACTGGTGTCTTATCCGCGAGGCGCAGCTGCGAGCCTTCAACACCGTAAAGAACACCGGCATTGCCGTGGCTATCGACTGCGGCGAGTTCGACAACATCCACCCTGTTGACAAGCACGTTGTCGGCGAGAGGCTCTGCCTGCAGTCCGAGCAGCTGGTCTATGGCACCGAGTCAGATGCCTTCGGCCCCATGTACCGCAGCTTCATGACCGACGGCGACAAGCTTTGTCTGGCCTTTGACCATGCCGAGGACGGCCTTGAGGTCAAGGGGGACAGCATCACCGGCTTTGAGCTTGCCGGAGAGGACAAGGAGTTCCGTCCGGCAGAGGCGGAGATCATCGGGGACAAGATCATTTTAAGCGCCGCCGGAATATCCGCGCCCGTCTATGCCCGCTACGCATGGGGCAACTTCCCGGAATACTCCGTTTTCGGCAGCAGCGGCATCCCCCTTGCCCCCTTCAGGACAAGCAGAAACGACGAGTGATAAATTGATCGTTGACAGTTGATAATGAAAAGAGCCGCTTGAAGTGCGGAAATGGGTACTATCCCTGTTCGGGGACAGTACCCATTTTTCATCGTTGACTGTTCGGACAACGCCCCTTATGCATTTCAAATGCCCGCGCCCGCTAAAAGAATAAATAAAAAAAGTCCGCACTGCGGACGATCTAAAGGTTCTGTTTATCAGCATAGCGCCGACCGAACAGCTTTTTCATTATCAACTATCAATTATCAACTAAAAAAGGCTCCTTGACCGACAAGCTATCGGATGACGGACTTGAAGTGCGGTGCAGGGTCATAATGGTGATTTAAAAGGAAGTCATCCGCCCGATCAAGGGCAAATATCCCACGCACACTTCAAACGCTTGTCAGCGGAGCTGTTCCGGGACAGGCAGCGGCTTTCAGACCCTTTTTTGAGCCCGTATCCAAACCGATACGGAGGGCAGACCCGGAGGACGACTGTTATGCCGCTGTCATCCGTCCGCTCTGATAAAAAGGGTTACGCCCGGAAACAAAGGGCCGGAAAGCTTTCCGGCAGCATACTCGTGCCGCACCAACATAGACGGTGTTGTAAAAGGAAGCTGCCCTAACGTGCGGCAGAACGCTTTCCGGTAATGGACAGGCTGTCTGACAACAAACTCACTGCACACTCACAATTAGTTCCATACGGAACTTAATAAAACCACGTAAAAGGAAGTTGCCCTAAAGTATGCAGGAACGTCTGTCCATATATATTATAACACAACCGGCACGAATTGTCAAGCACCGCCGCCGCGGCGGCGCGCAATGCCGTCGGCCGCCGCGGCGGCGCGCAGTTCCGTCGCGCCCGGCTTTGATCGGAAGGGAAATTTTGTTTTGCTCCGGAGCGTACAATGGTTCAAGCTTGTAGATCTACAGGTCACAGGCTGCCTGCTGTATTTTGCTCCGGAGCGTACAATGGTTTAAACTTGTAGATCTACAGGTCACAGACTGCCTGCTGTTATTTTACACTAAGACTGGCGCTGTTTCATCCTCTGCCAGCAGAAATAGCTGTAGATGTCATTCACAAGGAACACTGCAAAGCACACTGCCACGGAGATGTACTTTCTGTCCTCCGCGCTTGCCAGCGCCCATAGGACGATCAGCACGATGTCGTTTGCGGCATAGGCGACGGCATAGAACGGGCTGCGCCGGAAGGTGAGATACACCGCAAGAAAGCTGGTAGTCACCGACAGGGTGCTGGGCAGGAGGTTGGCAGTGCCGAAGCCCCGCAGGATAAAGTAAAACACTGCCGTCACCGCCGCCGTGAGCAGGCAGAGGAAGGCTGTCTCTCCCCTTCCGATGCTGCCGACAGTCACCTCGCTCCTGCGCCCTTGATAGGGATTTTTGAGCCAGGATATCAGCGCGAACACCCCCATAGGCATCGTCATGCCGAGGTAGGTCACCATTTCGCCGTAGTAGGAAAAGCTGTAGGATATTATGCCGTAAAGCAGGCTGAAGATTATCACCAGCACCTGTCCGGCGGGATTGCCTTTGGCGTTGAAGATCAGATAGGTCACTCCGACAAGGGATGCCGCAAGGAACATCCAGTTGACGCGGTCAAACAGCAGGAATGACAAAACCACCGCCCCTGCGGATGCCCCCCACAGCATAAGCTCACCTTTTGAAAAATAGCCTCTTACAGCCTTCAGCACAGCGTTCCCTCCAAAAACAAAGCATCTGCACGCACATCTTCTGCAGCAAGCGCTGACTGACCTTACGATGTGTGAACAGATGCTTTATACATCATATCTACCCGGTGGCAGTATCAGTATTTACATTTTGTATCATAGCATGATCTCAGAAAAATGTCAAGTGATATTTCCGAAAAAGCCGTCAAATATTTCGGTAACGGCTAAGGTGTCGGGGAACATCTTTTCGTCGTACCAGCGGAAGCTGCATATGCCCCCTGCATTTCTTACGACCACACACAGCCCCTCGCTGCCGTCCGACGAGCCGTAGGCGCGGGAGATGACCACATAGCAGCCGTCGGCTGTATCAAAGCCCGCATATGCCGCCGACCGGCTTGGGATGAACCGTCGGTCGCCCTGGCTGCCGTCAGCGGGTACATTGACCGCATCGGTCTCGTGAGCAGCATACCATTCCTTTATAGCTGAAAGCTGCTTGTCGGTAAGCATCTCCACTCTTTCCTCGTCGGTGGAGAAGTCGCAAAGCACCACCGAATTAGTGGCCGCGTGAGTGAATGTCCGGCTCCTGCCCGCCCATACCTTGATATGCTCAAGGGGATAGACCTGTCCGTTTATGGGATATTCCTCTATAAAGCCTATGCCGGGATTGATAAACCGGGTGGTGAGCATCACGGCCTTGTCCTCTCCGCTGTCGGTGAAGCAGCAGAGAGCGGTGAAGTCATCAGTTTCTGTTATACTGAACAGCTTTATCTCGCCGTGCCCGGGATAGAAGCTGTCAATATGTTCCTTGACAGTACCCAGCGGTTCAAGGACAGAGGCATCCAACGTGCCGACAGAGGAGATGTATTCTCCGTCGGCCGAGAAATCGACTATCGACAGGCTGCCCGGTACACCCGGCACAAGGCAGGAGCGGCGCTTTGAGGCCTTGGACAGCTCGCTGATATCTGCCGAGCTGCTGATATCCTCCGGCGAGATGACCTGCAGCACCACAGTCCCGCTGATATCAGCGCCGGCAAGGCTCTTGTCGCTTTCGATCATCCTGCGCTCCTCCTCGGAGAGAGAGCCGCCCACAGCGGCGCTGGATCCAGGTGATGTGCTTTCGGGTGCTGATGCTGCTGCGGCCTCGCTTTCGGCGGGCGAGTCAGCCTCCGCTGCCGGGAGGGTCACGCTTTCCGCTTGAACGGCGGAGTCTGACCTCTGCACCTCCGGGGACTTGTATTTCATAAACAATACGGCGCCCACGGCGATCACCGCGGCGGCCGCCGTTACCGCAAGGGCCGGCGCACGGCTGCGTATCATTGGGGGCTCGCCGGTATTCTCCAGCAGCTCACCGGCGGAAAGCCGGTCGGCGCAGGGGCGGTCATATACCTTTTTCATAAGCTCTCTGTCATTCATAGCTATGTCTCCCTTCCTCTGTATTTTCTCCTTATCTCTTCAAGCGTGCGGTAGAGGTGCATCTTCACGGACGGGACGCTTATCTGAAGCATCCCGGCGATCTCGGGAACGGTGAGCCCGCGGCGGTAATAGAGGAAGAACACCTTCTGCGTCACAAGGGGCTTGCGCTTCAGAAGGGCGCGTATCTCCTCCACCGCGGCGCGGTCGATGACGCTGTCCTCCACCGAAAAGCTCACATCGGGAATGTCCTGCTCCTCAAGGTCTGCGGAACGCATGACTATCCTTTCCTTCAGCCTGCGCACAGCCGAATAGTATTTCATAAGCTGCCGGTTCGCGATAAGCATCATAAAGGCCTCTGCATTGGCAGGCGGCTGCTGCAGTTTGCAAAGCGCTTTGTAGGCTGCAGCATAGGTGTTCTGAAAAATGTCGTCCACGTCGTCTATCGCATAGCACTTGGCGGCTATGCGGTTGTATATCATTTCTTTTGTCTGCATATAGATCTCTTCAAATTGCTCTCTGCCGTTCACGGGATCACCTCCTCTCTGCATCCGCCTTCAATATGTACTTGCCTGCGGAAGGGCAAAAAGTTATTAACAAAGCGTAAACACTTCCTTGCTCAAGGATATTATACAGTCATAAGCATTACAAGTCAACCGCACTGCCTGCGGGCATTTTACACCGAGGCCATGAAGATACATATAATTGCCTGTTCCGGCTTGCAGAGGATCACGGTCTCGGAGAAATGCTATTGTAATGCGGCGCGGGATATGGTATAATACAGAAGTAAACTCAACCGTAAGGAGCTGATATTTATGATCTCAAACGAATTGAAGCACAGCATAGGCCTCACCGGCATACAGAACGCCCGTGAGCTGGGCGGGTATGTCTCCGCTGACGGACGCAGGGTCAGAGGCGGGGTCTTCCTCCGCACCGCAAAGCTCTCACCCGGAACGGAGGAGGACTTCAAGCGTCTGCGGGAGACCTACCGGCTGGCGAAGATATTCGATCTTAGAGCAGACGAGGAGATAAACGGCTCGCCGGAGTTAGCCGTGTTTTCCGGCAGCTCAAAGGCTGACCCCGACCCGGAGATAGAGGGGACGGAGTATTTCCACCTGCCTGTTATCGACCTAAAGGCTGTGAAGCAGCAGGCAATGCAGAGGATGCCGGAGCATTCCGGCGGACATGATCTTATACAGCTGCTGGATATGAGCATCAAGGCCGGCTTTATCAGCGACAAGCTTTACTTTGGCTTTCTTGACGGTGAGCTGGGACGAAAAAGCTACAGCCGCCTTTTCCGTGAGATCATCACGCTGAAGGAGGGCGGCTCCGTCCTCTTCCACTGCACACAGGGCAAGGACAGAACAGGCGTGGCGGCAATGCTTATCCTCTCGGCGCTGGACGTGCCGGAGGAGACTGTAGTTGAGGACTATATGCTGACCAACGAGTTCAACCGGGAGCGCATCGCCAAGGAGCGGGCGATGCTGGAGATGTCCGGCAGGATCCCGCCCGAAAAGATCGACACCTTCCTTATGGCTATGGACAGGGTCAGCGAAACCACCATGACCAATGTAATCGCACATCTGAAGGAGAGCTACGGTTCGGTGAAGAGCTACATCGTTTCCCGGCTGGGGGTCTCCGGCGAGGAGCTTGAAGGGCTGAAGGACAGATTTCTTGTATGATACATACGCCTTGCAATGCGGACAGGTCTCCCGCCGGGAGGCTCGTCCGCTTTTTGCGTCCGCTGCGGCTTTTCCGCGGTTGACAGGCGGGTGATATTTTGGTATAATGGTATAGACGATACTGCGCTTTACAAACGGCTGACAGGAACTGATATAAAGGTGAAGGGCTATGCTTACAACTGACAAACTAAGAGAATTCGGCGCCGACGTGGATGAAGGCCTCGGACGCTGCATGAACAGCGAGGGCTTCTATATCATGCTGGTGGAAAAGGTCATCGGCGACAAAAGGCTTGCCCTGCTGGAAAAGCAGCTTGCCGAAAAGGATCTAAGCGGCGCCTTTGAATCGGCTCACGCACTGAAGGGGATGTATTCAAATCTTTCACTGACCCCGCTGACAGCGCCGATAAGCGAGATGACAGAGCTTCTTAGAGCCGGGACAGATACAGACTATTCGTCCCTGCTGAACGAGGCAAAGGCACAGTTTGAAAGGCTGTGTGCTTTGTAATGCAGTCAGACGGGAGCATTCTGCGGAAATGCTCCCGTTTTTCATAACAGGATAATGACAGGAGGCTGGGAAAATGTTCGGGAAAAACTTTGAGCTTAATGACACCACAATGAGCATTGTCAAGGAGATAGGCAGACATATGCCCGGAGGGTTCTTTATCTACAAGGCAGAGGGCAAAGAGGAGCTTCTCTATGCCAACAGCGCTGTGCTGCGGATATACGGCTGTGACAGCCTTGATGAGTTCAAGGCGCTGACGGGCTTTACCTTCAAGGGGATGCTCCACCCGGAGGACTACCCTGCCGTTACCGATTCCATAAACAAGCAGATAGCAGCCAGCGAGGAGAACCTTGACTATGTGGAATACCGCATAATCCGCAAAGACGGCTCTGTGCGCTGGGTGGATGACTACGGACATTATACCGAGACCGAGGCCTACGGCGGGATATACTATGTCTTTATTTCCGACATCACAGAAAAACATGAACAGAACGAGCGGGAGAACGCCGTGAGAAACGCTGTTGTGGAAACTATGATAAACGCCTACAACACCGTCTGGCTGATAAATGACACCGAGACCGAAAGCTGCTCTCTTTACCTCGGAGATGTCAGCGAGGGCAGCATCCACGCCGAGGCCATAAATAATGCTCTAAGCCGCCGAAGCTATTCGGAGGCAAAGGAGGAATACATCCGCAGCTGCGTTTCCGAGCAGGACAGAGACCGGCTGGAGCGGGAGCTTTCGCTGGAAAACATAGTCAGCGTGCTGCAGAACAGAGAACGGTTCTCCGTCACCTTTCTGCGGGAGCTGAAGGACTGTCAGAGATACTACAGGTGCGACCTCGGCAAGGTCATGATGCCGGAGGAGCGCATAGGCATCATGATAGGCTTCAAGGATGTTGACAGCGAGATCAGAGCAAGCCAAAGGCTGCAGGAGGAGCTGGAGAGCCGCCTTGCCCTGCAGGAAAAGCTGATCGAGGAGCAGAGCCAGCGTGAACAGCAGGATAAAATGATAACCGCTCTCGCCTCGGATTACCGGGTGGTGTATCACATCGACCTTGACAAGGACGAGGGCGTATGCTACCGCGCCGACCCCGACGATAAGGAGCAGCCCCGTCAAGGAGTGCCCTTCCCTTACCTTGAGCGATTCCGCTGGTATGCCGAAACAGCCGTGGATGAAGCCTACCGCGAGGGCTTTCTCGAATTCATCGACCCCGACCATATCCGCAGGGCGCTGTCGGAGGAGCTTATCATAGCCTATCGCTATCTGGTACACCGAAACGGCATAGACTACTACGAAATGATAAGAATGGCCGGCGTCCGGCACGCCGCCGACAGAGACGACCACACCGTTCACGCTATCGGTCTGGGGCTTACGAATATTGACAGCGAGATGCGGGAGACTATGGCAAGAAATCAAGCGCTAAGCGAGGCGCTTGAGGCCGCCGAGCAGGCAAACAAGGCCAAGACCGCCTTCCTCTCCAACATGAGCCACGAGATACGCACACCCATGAACGCGATCATCGGGCTTGACAGCCTTGCCCTAAGAAAAGACAGCCTTGACCTTGAAACGAGGGACTATCTTGAAAAGATCGGCGAGAGCGCCCGTCATCTGCTGGGGCTTATAAACGATATACTTGACATGAGCCGCATCGAGTCGGGAAGAGTCATCCTCAGGAAGGAGGAATTCTCCTTCCGCGTGATGCTGGAGCAGATCAACACTATGGTGATGACCCAGTGCCACGACAAGGGGCTGAAATACGAATGCAGGGTGATAGGCGGAGTTTCGGATTACTATATCGGCGACGATATGAAGCTCAAGCAGGTGCTGATAAACATCCTCTCCAACGCTATCAAGTTCACCGACCCGCCGGGCGAGGTCTCACTCACCGTTGAAAGAACCGCCGTCTTTGAGGATCAAGCCACGATAAAATTCACGATAAAGGACACCGGCATCGGAATGGACAAGTCATTTATCCCGAAGGTGTTCGACACCTTTACGCAGGAGGATTCCAGCCGCAACAGCAAGTACGGCTCCACCGGCCTCGGCATGGCTATAACCAAAAACATCGTGGATATCATGAACGGCACTATCTCGGTAGAGTCGGAAAAGGGCAGGGGCACGGAGTTCACCGTGGTCGTTACCTTCAAGAACTGTCACCGCAGCGGCTCTGACGACGTGTTCATCGACCCTAAGGAAATGCGGGTTCTGGTGGTGGATGACGAGGAGATCGCCGCCGAACACGCAAGGCTCGTGCTTGACGAGGCCGGCATCAAGGCCGACGCCTGCCTTAGCGGCAGTGAGGCTATGAATATGCTTGAGGTGGCACACACCAAGCAGGAGCCCTATAATCTTGTGCTTTTGGACTGGAAGATGCCGGATATGGACGGCATTGAGGTGGCTAAGGAGATAAGAAAGCTCTACAGCCGCGAGACCACCGTTATCATACTCACCTCCTTCAACTGGGACGAGATCATGGACGAGGCTCTGCATATAGGTGTTGACAGCTTCCTTGCAAAGCCGCTGTTTGCCTCAAACGTGATCTACGAATTCGAGCGCATCGCCCGCAAGAACAACTTGATGCTCTTCCGCGAAAAGCAGAGGGCCGATCTCACGGGCAGGCATATCCTGCTGGCAGAGGATGTTATCATCAACGCCGAGATAATGAAGGAGCTGCTGAAGATCAAGGGCGCTGTGACCGATCATGCCGAAAACGGCAGAGCCGCGCTGGAAAGGTTTTCGGCCAGCCGGCCGCACTATTATTCCGCCGTGCTTATGGATGTCCGTATGCCGGAAATGGACGGTCTTGAGGCCACTGCGGCTATCCGCGCACTCGACCGGCCGGATGCCGCGACCATACCTATCATCGCTATGACAGCCAACGCCTTCGACGAGGATGTTCAGCGGTCGCTGCAGGTGGGGATGAACGCTCACCTGTCAAAGCCGGTAGAGCCGGAAAGGCTTTTCCAGACGCTTGAAGAGCTGATCTGGGAGTCCTGTCAAGATAAGTGAACGGGGGCGTAATATTCAATGGGAAATAACTACAGTGCCGAAAAGCGAAGGCATATGTCGTCGGCAGATGCGGTGGCTATGGCCTTCGGAACTATGGTGGGCTGGGGCGCCTTTGTAATGCCGGGCACCACGTTCCTGCCGGTGGCCGGCCCCGCGGGAACGGTCATCGCAATGACGGAGGGCTTCGACAGCTGGCAGAGCTATATCAATTCTCTTGACAAGGCTCCCGGCATAGAGTCGGTGCCCACGTTCTATGCAGCTAAAGCCGTCATGGGACAGGGCGGACTGATACCGGCCGGGGTAACTGCCCTTGCCGCAGTGCTTACGGGCTTCATCGGCGGCAGCATCGTCCTGCTTATCATATTTGCGGGGCTGACGGTAATGCTCTATGTGCAGAACCTCGTGCGGAAAAAGCACGAGGCCTCCGAGCGGGAGAAGATAAGGGCAATGGAGGGCTATGCCGCCACCAAAGCTATCCGCGGGCTGGAAAACCGTCAGCTGGCAGAGATACCCATTCTTGCAATGACAGCCAACGCCTTCAAGGAGGACGAGGAGACGGCTCTTGCGGCCGGTATGCAGGCGCATATCGCCAAGCCGGTGGATGTGAACATCCTGCTTAGCAAGCTTTACGAGATGCTGTTCACCGATGACAGTCAAAGCGGGGACAAGCAGCCATGAGGTACGCGGAGGTAGTAAAGGGCAGATTTATCAGCCGCCCCAACAGGTTCATTGCTGTTGTTGAGGTCGGCGGCGCGGAGGAGACCGTCCACGTCAAGAACACAGGCCGCTGCCGGGAGCTGCTTATCCCCGGGAGCGAGGTGTGGCTGACGGCTCCCGGCACGCCCGGGAGGAAAACGCGCTATGATCTGATCGCCGTCAGAAAGCAGGGCGGGGGCATCTTCAACATCGACAGTCAAGCGCCCAACAGGGTCATGCGGGAGTGGCTGGAAATGCAGGGCTTCGACAGGGTCATCCCGGAGTTCACCTTCGGCAGCTCAAGGATAGACTTCTGCATGGAGAAAAAGGGCGTGAGGTATCTGCTCGAGGTCAAGGGCTGCACGCTGGAGATCGGCGGCATCGGTTATTTTCCCGACGCCCCCACCGAAAGGGGCGTCAAGCACCTGCGGGAGCTTATCAGAGCCGCAGGTGAGGGCTGCAAGGCGGCTGTCGGCTTTGTGATACAGACCGAGGGCGTAAGAGAGGTACGGCCGAACACCGATACACATCCCCAGTTTGCAGAGGCGCTGAAGCAGGCGCGTTCAGCGGGAGTGAGGATACTCTTCTACCCCTGCCGCGTAAGGCCGGACAGCCTTGAGATAATTGACGAGATCGAATCATAACAGTCCGTTTTTGCGGACAGTAAAGCCGTACTCCGCCGGGAGCGCGGCTGTTTTTATGCAATGGAATAAACCGCCGGCATAGGGTAATACTATCCATAAAGGCGCATTCAAAGCGTCCGAAAGGGATAGGAGCAGCTATGCAGTATAACAAAGTCGAGATAAGCGGTGTGAGTACCGCAGAGCTTATCGTGCTGACGGAAAAGGAGAAGGCGGAGCTTCTGAAAAAGGCTCACGCCGGCGACAAGGCAGCCCGTGAAACGCTGATAAAGGGCAATCTGCGGCTGGTGTTGAGTGTTCTGCAGCGGTTTTCGGGGCGCTGCGACCAGCCGGACGACCTGTTTCAAGTCGGCGTTATCGGGCTGATAAAGGCGATAGACAACTTCGACACCGGCCTTGACGTAAGGTTTTCGACCTACGCCGTGCCGATGATCGCGGGAGAGGTAAGGCGGTTTTTGCGGGACTACAAGTCGCTTAGGGTGAGCCGCTCGATGCGGGACACGGCCTACCGCGCTATGCAGGCGAGAGAGGAGCTGACCGCCGGCTCTGACCGGGAGCCGACGGTGGATATGATCGCAGAGCGCATCGGCGCCGACCGCGGCGAGGTCATCGCGGCGCTGGAATCGGTCACAGACCCGGTCTCGATCTACGAGCCGGTCTGCTCGGACGCGGGGGACACCCTCTTCCTGCTCGACCAGCTGGGGGACGGCGCCGATGCCTCGGACTGGCTGGACGAGATCAGCATCAAGGACGCCATAGCCGACCTGCGGGAGCGGGAGCGGAACATCCTCTATCTGCGGTATTTCCGTGGCAAAACGCAGACCGAGGTCGCCAAGAGCATCGGCATCTCGCAGGCGCAGGTGTCGCGGCTGGAAAAGGCGGCGCTGGACAGCATCAAGGAAAGGCTGCAATAATTGTTAATAATCTATTGATTTTCCGTTGACAATATGGTATAATAGAAGCACAACAGCCGCGGTTCAGCCGAGGAACGGAAAAGGAGTGCATAGCTATGGATTTTATTGGCAAGTGGAGGATCGACGAGGCGCTTAGCTTCACCACATCGGACGACGGCGTTAAGCAGGAGTGGCGCAAGGTCGCGGACATCCTTGCGGACGAGAGCGTTGAGGAGGGCGACAAGAAAATGCTCCGGGCGGAGGTAAGCTTCAAGGAGGACGGCCGGGTGCAGTGGTGTCTGCCGGTGCCGGATGATTTCCCGAAGGAGGAGCTTGACGAGCTGGTGGCATCGGGCGAGTTCACGCTGGCGGAGGACGGCAAGATCGTAATCGAGGAGAAGCAGTGGAAGCTGGAGGACGGCAAGCTGATGTACGACACAGGCATCAAGGGCGAGGTCTTCGGCGAGGAGGTCTCGTCGTGGACGGAGCTTAAGGAAGAAAACGGCCTTATGGAGATCATGGTCTATAGGCTGGCAAGGGTATAAACAAATGACCCCCGGGTGTAAGTCCGGGGGTTTTGGTTTGTGGGAAACTTATTCTGCAATTTTTAATTCATCCGGCTTTTTATGCAGATACTCCGCATATGTCAGTCCTAAGAAAATATAGATAAATGGGGTCGTGTAGTATATCGCCACGCCGAAGAACGAGCTTGCAAGATAACCTATGCAAACAAAGAAGCATATCATCGTGGTTTTATCGAGCTTTTTGCTGTTTTTGAACACGCGCAGGAGTATAATCGCACAGGCCATAATGTAAAGTAAGCTTGTCTGAATGCCGAAAAACTCCGCATATTGCAGAAACTCGTTGTGCGGCGTTCCGACATGATAGGTGTTCAGCAGGCCTTCAACGCCAAAGCCCAAAAACGGGCTCTCGCCCATGTGGCTTACAGTCCCTTTCCAAAGCCGCCAGCGTGAGGAGCCGGCCTTGTCTGCTTCAAGGGGGTCTTCGATTATCATTCCGATGTCACCGAACAAGGTAACAAAGCTTGACAGGATAGTTGAATACCAAAAGCTCATAACAAAGGTCACAAGCAGAAAGCCTGCCAGTATCACTACTGACATAAGCCTGTGTTCCTTGACGATCACGAAGCTGTAAATCACGAAGAGGATAAGAACAAACAGCACTGCAAGATATGCGCCGAGAGTATTGTTGATGATGAGTACAACCGTTGCAGTAATGGCACAAATCGAGGAAAACACTTTAAGCCAAGCGGTATTCTCATAGACAAACAGCAGAACTGCGGTAATGATCGTTATAGCAAGATAGTAGCCGTAATGGTTTGAATTATGGAACACGGCGCAAACGCCGGCACCGTTGAAGAGCTTTATCTTGACTGCCCACTCATTCACCAAGGCAAGGATATTAACGGGAAGTGATGTAAACAGCAGCGCATAGAGCAGCAGCTTTCGGTGGCTCTCCTGCTTGAGCATCATTCCGCAGAAGAAAAACACCAGCGGATAGGAAATATAGCTGTAGATACTTTCATACATATAGGGGTGACCTGTCAAGTCGTATTCATTCGGGCCGCGTATCACCGTGACAAGAATAATGCTTATCACGAACAGCAGAAACACCAGCATCGGCAGCAGCCTGCTGAAAGCGGTCTTTTTGCCGAGATCGCCCGAAAGGCTTCTGCCGGAGCGTTTTCTGACGATGCTGTATAATATCAGCCAGCCCAGCACCAGCGCGGCGGTGAAGCGCGCCATGATGTGGGTATTATGGATAGTCTGCTGATAGTAGCGCACATAGCCGGAGCTTACTGTCAGCGGCTGGCTGTCAAGGCCGTTGACCGCCCGAAGTATCAACTGAACGAAGGGCGAAACGATAAACAGCCCCAAGACAAATATTATAAGCAGGCTGCCGACCACCCGTAGAGACTCCAGCCTTATCTCGCTTTGCGAGCCGCGTTTTTCGGTCTCCTCTTTCAGACGCTTTTGGATATAGGCGTCAAGGGCTTGCTGGTCAATGCCGTCAAGATCGGTTCTGTTTTCTTCTGTATTCATAGGCTTACCCCCATTGGGTTATTTGCATGCTATTATTATACTACACTTTTTTGTGTTTTGCAATGGGGTATTGAATTTTGGGCAAAGAAAAACCCCCACCGGGGAGGTGGGGGTTGTATTTATTGTGATAATCTAATCAACAATTAAAGTTATCAGTAGTTAGTGAGGCCAGCATCCTTGAAGTTAATATCTATCTGGTAAGTATCAAGAACTGCAGTAAGGTTGTCAGAAATACAATTTGCATCTTCGCCTTCGAACCATACATATACATCTACTTCCATACCGTTTGTAACAACATTAGGAAGCTCTATTTTAGCATCGCCAGTATCTATAGCAACAAAGCCTGTGCCTGTTCCGTATGCGGTAACATCGGTAGCATTAATTGATGCAGCTCCATTTGCAACCTTGTAAGACTGGTTTGCAGAATACAAAGGAGCGAAAATCTTATAGTGATCACCAATCTTTACGCCTACACGAAGAGCCTGATCAAGAGCCATGTTGTTAGTTGTACCGCTATTTCCACTATTCTGCTTCGTAGCTGTTACCTTAACTAAGAAATCATCAACATCTATGTCATATGTTCCCGTATTATTCTTTGAAGACTTGAGATAATACTTATACATTACATAGTAGCCTTCACCATTCTGATAGGTGCCACTACTTCCAAAGGAAGCATCATCATAGTATACTATAGTCTCAGCCTGGGCGCCATCACTTGCACTCTGAACAGTCTCTGCTGTAGTAGATCCACCACTACCAGTAGCGCTAATATTCTTGTAGTATGTGCCGCTTCCAGTTATATCAACAGTATTAACTGTATCCACAGTTGCTGTTGTTCCGCTTGCACCAGCTTCATTAGAAGATTTCTTACTATTTGCATGCCACCAACTTGATAAATCCGAGGTGGAAGCAGGTCTAAGTTCGATAGCATTTGCTACAGCCCACCCGCCGGTTGCAAGTTCATCCCAAGTTTCACTCCTTGCAGCCGCAACCTCGTTAATCAGCAGACCTTCTTCTGCGTGTGCCTTAACTTCCATACCGGTTACCGAAACTTCCTTATTCATCGTAAACCAAGCGTATGATAGCAAGACCAAATGGATGACGAGCCTTCAAACGGCGTAAAAAGGCACTTTTTGAGGGATGAAAAGCCCAAAATCAAAATCCGATTTCCGTAGATGACGGAAACGCTTGAAATTACATAAAAAGCCAATCGGAGCGTAAGTTCACAATGAGCAATAGAGTTGCGGTCAATTTGGGGACAGCACTCCCCTGTTGACCTATATACCATTATAATATATATAATACTGACCGTCAACCGCAACAAAAGCGGTGAATGTAAATAATATGTTAATTCTCAAAACAGTCAGAAAATGCAATTGTAAATTTTTTATTAACCCAAATTGTAAATTAAATATAAATTTTCTCGGAGCAGGTTGTCATAAGGACAGCCTGCTCCGCTTTGATTGGAGGTGAAACAATGGCCGGAAACTTTGACGGTATAAAAACAAGACGATTCGGAATCGAGATAGAAATGACGGGGCTGACGAGGTGCGAGGCTGCCACAGCTCTTGCTAAAGCATTCGGTAGTGAACCTCGACACTCAGGAGGAACCTATGACAAGTATCATGTTCCCGACAGTAAAGGACGAACCTGGACTATAATGTCAGACGGCAGTTTGACTTGCACTACTCACGATGGCAGATCAGCATCAAGGTTTTATTCAGTTGAGATGGTTACACCGATACTTGAGTATTCTGATTTAGACATGCTTCACTCGGCAGTCAAGGCGCTCCGAAAGGCTGGGGCTATTTGCAACGATAGCACAGGTATCCACATCCACTGTGACTGCTCGGATTTTTCTCCACAGCAGATCAGGAACCTTGTGAACCTGTTCGCTTCAAAGGAAGATATGCTGTATCAGGCTTTGCAGGTGGCTGATTGGCGTGAGGACCATTATTGCCAAAAGGTTGACCAAAGGTTTTTAAGACAGCTGAATCAGAAAAAGCCCAAGACTATGGAACAGATCAAGCATCTTTGGTTTGATGATACCGAATTCTATCATGGGCATTATAATTCTGCACGATATCACTGTCTGAATCTCAGCCCGGTGTTTACCGATGACAATTTCGAGGTTCGAGCCTTTAACTCGGTACTG
>JAFSSS010000062.1 GCA_017450925.1 Ruminococcus sp.
CATCTGCTTGCCAGCTTTCCGTCATATTACCCAAATTCTCCTTGACTTGCGTCAGCAAGCCTGCGTCGAATTTAGGCAATCTGACGAAAAGCTGGACGGCGCATCTGATGCACAGGGGTCGTGCGGTGTTGCCTTAAATAATTTGTCATTTGCTTATAAAATAATATATTCCCCAGGGGCAGAGTCAATAGCCCCGGGGGAATTTTGTAGGATGATACAAATTAAAAGAATATCTTTGTACGATATGACAGATCAGACCTCTATCGCGCCCAGCACCTTGCCAACACTGTCATGGATGACCAGATCGCATTCCTTATCCATAGGTGTGGGGTCGCGGTTGATAAGCACCAGATCATTCCCGCGGAAATATCTTACAAAGCCCGCGGCGGGATATACCGTTAGGGATGTCCCGGCGATTATCAGCGTATCACAAGCGGCAATAGCGGCGATAGATCTGTCTATGCAGTCAGAGTCAAGTGACTCCTCGTACAGCACCACATCCGGCTTGATAAGCCCGCCGCAGCTGCATTTCGGGATGCCTCCGGCATCCTTGACCTGCTGGGCGGTATAGCTTTTGCCGCAGCTCATGCAGTAGTTGCGGTGGACAGAGCCGTGAAGCTCATACACCTTCTTGCTTCCGGCCAGCTGATGCAGCCCGTCGATGTTTTGTGTGATGACGCAGTCCAGCTTGCCCTTTTCCTCCATTTCCGCCAGCTTGAGGTGAGCGGCGTTGGGCTTTGCATCAAGAGCCAGCATCTTATCGCAGTAGAAACGGTAGAACTCCTCTGTGTGGCTCATGAAGAAGCTGTGGGAGATGATAGTTTCGGGCGGGTAGTCATACTTCTGATTGTAAAGCCCGTCCTGAGAGCGGAAATCGGGTATGCCGCTTTCGGTGGATACGCCCGCTCCCCCGAAGAATACGATCCTGTCCGAGTCGTTGATGATCTGCTGCAGAGTTTTCATAGGTATCAGTCCTTTCTTATATAGTCGTCATATTTGAGCTTCAGCTGTCAGACGGCTTGGCTGTCCTGCTCCTTATCAGCGTAAAGGCATACACCGCCAGCTGTCTTAGCTTGAGTATCAGATAGGATATGACAGCCGATATGGCAAATACCGCCGGCACGATGATCGGATAGTAGTCTATCCGCTTGTGGATGACCGGCTCTGTCTTTTCAAGTATGGGATAGAAAAGCCTGTCCACCGACCAGGAGATCAGATATATCCCCAGCGTCAGCCCGGAGAGCTTCATAAAGCACCATTTGACGAACAGGGGCATCTTCTCGTATTTCAAGTTCATGAAGAAGGTGAAGATCAGCACCGCCTGTATCACGTTGAACAGCGAGCCCCAGTCGCACCATGCACCCCACTGGAAGAGCGCATCCCGGCTCCGCCAGAGGTTGTAGAGGCCGTTGAGCCCCGACCAGGCGATTATCAGCAGGCCGTTGAGCCAGGTCTTGAGCTTCAGCCCGTATTCCCTAAGATAGCAGCCGATGAAATAGTAGGTCACAGGATAAAGTATCGTCCAGAAGGAGGGAATGAGCTTGTGGAGGGCAACAGCATTCCCCTCGGGATCAACGGTCATAGTCGGGTCAGAGAACCAGCCCGGGGTCTTGAAATTATAGACGTTCAGCACAGCGGGCAGGGCAGTCAGCACAAGCCCTGTCAGTATCAGCAGCTTTTTCTGCCCCTGCGTTTTTATATTGCTGTAGAGGATGTTCAGAAAGGGTATCATCAAGAACAGCCCTATGTACATTTCTATGTACCAGGCATAGAAGGTGTTGTAGCTTAGTATCTTTGCTGCGGTGTTGGCTATGCTGTTGGGCTCAAAGTGGACCTCGTTCAGACTGAAGATATCCTTAACTATGCCGTAAAGCTTCGGATAGGCATACAGGGCGAACAGCGCCGCGGCAACGTATGTGTAAAGCGTGCTGCCCAGCTTTTTGTAGAATTTCAGCTCCGGCTTTTTGTGACAGTTGAGATAGCCCGTCAGCAGCAGGAACATAGGCACGCAGAACATAAAGAACGAGCGTATATAGACCATTGCATAAAGCCGGCGGTTGTTTATGGGAACAGCGTAAAACCCGGTGTTCAGAAAGAAATGCACCGATATGACCCCGAAGCAGGCAAGGCATCGTAATATGTCCATAGCGGGGCTGCGTTTGCTTAGATCGTTCTTGTTCAATTCTTATCCTCTCCGCTGTTGAGTTTTTTTCTGCTTGTGAAATAAGAGATGATGCATCCGGCAGTCAAGGCTGCGTATAGGATGACCGATACCGCCCCGACAGACAGTTCGGAGTTGAGCATCAGCATCCACCAGCCGCTGAACACTGCCAGCAGCAGCTTCAGCCTGTCAAACAGCAGCGCCGGACCGGCATTCCCCTTTTTGACCGCTCTTACCGACAGAAGCTCCAGTATCAGCATAATGGGTACAGACACTATAAAGGGCAGGAATACCAGCCACTTGTCATAATAGCCGCCGAGGTTGTCGAGCCACGCCTTGCCGTGATGCTCGTCCGCCACGTCGCCGATTGGAAGGCGTTCAAGGCAGAACAGGAATATTCCTGTGAGCATCATCACGATTATCCAGCTCACATAGCGGCTCAAGCGGTGGAATACCCCGCTGTTCAGATTGCCTGTGCTGCCGGTAAGCAGGAAGCGCAGGCGCCGTCTGCGCTTTTCCTCGTCAGAGAGGTCAGCTTCCTGCGGCTTTTCCTTGTATTTCCAGTTGACAGCAAGCTGAAACATCACTCCCGCAAACAGCACATAAATACCCGTATGTAAAACGACAGAGGGGGGCGTATCCATTACCGACGGCTCCTGTACGGAGACCGCATATACCCAAAGGCATCCGATGACCGTTATCATCAGCGCGGCAATGTCAAGAGTGATGACAAGTGAGCTTAAAAACAGCCGCTTGCCCTTTTCGCTGATCTTCAGCCCCAGGTTCAGCTTCTCGCGGCGGATGACCTCGGTGGCTGCAAAGATGACGACGAGCGTTACCGTCGTTATCAGATGCGGATAAAAGCCGTAGAATTTTTCGGCATAGACATCAAATTCGCCTTCGGGGGTGAAATGTATTCCCGGCTGTTCGGGAAGACTGCTCCAGTGCAGCAGAAAGAACACGAATTCCCACACAAGCCCCAGCCAGCCCAGCGCCAGCAGCACCCAGTGGACCGCCTTTCCTTTTCTGTCCATAATGCTCCTCCGTTTACAGTTTTGTTATCTTTATCTACATTATATAATACAATAGCGTAAATGTCAATAAAAGCCCCCTGCGTTTTTGCCGCAGGAGGCTTGAGATCGTATTTCATCCCGCAGTGGAATGAACGTCTATGATAACATATTCCGAGATCGCAAAGGTCTTGAAGGGAATGCCCCAGCCGGAGATGCCGGAGGTCACAACAAAGGTGGTGTCGTCCCGGGTCTCGGTGCCGTAGATGCGGTCATTGGCTCCGATAAGCGCACCCACAAGTCCGGCAGGGAAGATGTGTCCGCCGTGGGTGTGGCCGGAAAGCACGAGGTCGGGGTGAGTTTCCGCCTCGGCGACATAGTCGTTGGGCTGGTGGTCAAGCATTATCACATAGCGGGAGGTGTCAGCATTTTTCATCACATCCCCGGCGGAGAGCCGGTCCGCATTGGATCTGTCCTCACGGCCCACCACGGTGACGAACCCGTTCATGTCGTCTGACTGATCGCACAGCACCTTTATCCCGCAGGAGGTCAGCTTGTCGTAAAGCTCGTCGGCAGAGAAATCCCGGTAGGTGAAATAGCCCCGGTCGTGATTGCCGTAGATCCAGTAGATGCCGTATTTCGCAGGTATCGAGGCCAGCGATTTACAGGCCGCCAGCATATCCTTTTTGGTGGAGTCATCATCCACAAAGTCCCCCACAGCCATTACCACGTCCGGCTTTTCATCGGCAATGCGCCGGCACTGCTTCTCAAACTCACCGCTGTCCAGCGTGATGCCGAGGTGGAGGTCGCCTATCACCGCAATGCGCAGATCCTCCTGCCCCAAAGCCTTTGCCGTCTCGAAACGGTATTCCGTCCGCAGGACAGTGTGAGCCATTATCCAGCCCCAGATCAGATAGCAGGCCGTCAGCCCGAGAGCGATATAGCCTGTTATGTAGCGGCTCCGGCGCTCCTTCTTACGCACCCGGCGGATGATGTATCCCACCAGATCGCAGACGCCCCATATGATTATCAGGTTCACATAAGCGATGACAAAGGCATAGACGTTCACGATAAGGAAGGGCAGGCAGATCACCAACGGCCACGCCGAGACTATCCAGCCCAGCACCTTGTTCTTCTCGCTTATTTTCTTCGCAAAGCCGAAGCGCTTGGCGCGGTTCATCAGATAAAGCGTCCCCGCAAGCGAAGCCCCCGCCAAAAATATCAGCAGTAAGATCCAGATCATCCCTCTGCCCCCTTCGTTGTTTTTTTGATATAGAGTTTATATAATTATACAACAAAAATCAGACAATGTCAACAGCGGAGGGGATGATCCGCACGGCGGGACAAAGCGAGCATGGCGGACAACCAACCCTCCGCCGCACGGCTGGAGGGGAAGAAACAATTCGATAAAAAAATGGGAAGAAACAATTCGATATAAAAAAGCACTTGACAAAACAAAATAAATATGCTATAATAATTTAGTCGCCGGAATTGCGGATAATGGACAGGTGTCCGAGTGGTTTAAGGAGCCGGTCTTGAAAACCGGTGATACGGCAACGTACCGTGGGTTCGAATCCCACCCTGTCCGCCAATATTTTTCATGACCAGCACTTTGCGGATTTACCCAAGTGGTGAAGGGGCTCCCCTGCTAAGGGAGTAGGTCTCGAAAGGGGCGCGAGAGTTCAAATCTCTCAATCCGCGCCAACATTTAAAGCTCTGAAATGACGTAGATACGCCGTTTCGGAGCTTTTGCTTTTCTCTGATTTTTGGATTTGGGTACTGTTTGGGAACTATGGGTCAAAAAAGAGCAGACTTGGAAGAAATTTCCGAGCCTGCTTTTTTGATTATTCAGCCTTTTTGATAAGGTCATTTTCAAGTATCTCTCCGAGAGCCGCCGATGCCGCCGCTTGCAGGCTTTCTGCTTGCGAACGGTGCTTTTAATATCGGTGATGCTGAGGGTACACTCCGCAATACTAATGCGGCATACCCACACATGGCAGGTATGCCGCAAAGCGATCCATTAGGTTCCGCCGCATCACTGTAAATGCAGAAAAAGCTTAGGGGTTTCGGTTCCAAAGCGTTATTCTATCAGTTCGAGGGTCTCAGCAGACGGCCGGCGGGCTATGCCGTCGTCACGGTGCTTTTCGTTGATAGCTTCAAGCTCACGAAGCAGTCTGCGGCACTTCTCTTTGTCGCCCTGTTCGGCATAAATGTCGATAAGGCAGCAGAGCAGCTCGGCGTGCTTGTCGATGTAGGTAAGTTCGTTGGAGTGGGCTTGACAGAGCGTTACGGCTTCGGTCAGCTTTTCGGCGGCAGAGGTAAGGGCGTTGTGGTAAAACAGACAGTTAGCCGTCGGGATATAGATTATGTCGATACGCTCGATATCCGTAGTGAAGGCTTGCCCGGCAAGTTCCTTGGCAGTATTTGTCAGCGATATTGTCTGCTGAATATCCGGCTTAGCGAGGGTGTGATACCAGGCTGATGCCATACAGAAATAGCAGCGGTTCTCGGCATCGTCGGGGGGAATAAGTGCTTTGGCCTTTCGGAGAAGCTCATGTGCTTCTGGATGATAAGACGGGTCGGAGCGTATCAGAATACTTGCAAGTGAGAGATAAAACTGCACAAGATATTCGTCCCGCTTGGGGTCGTCAGACTGCTCGGCTTCGGAGATCGCATTATCCATAGCATCTAAAAGCTTCTCCTGCAGGTCTTGTTCTTCATCGGTGTATGCAGCGTATGCGCCGTTCAGCAGAGTGTCATAATAGCTGCCCTGCAAATCATATATAAAAGCGCTCACGACATGACTGCTGTACGATTTTTGGTACAGTTTGGCCTGCTTGATAATATTCATTATCTGTCCGGGGTCTGCTGTTCCCTCATAGACGGCAACGGCTCTCTTATGCCGCTCCATGACCTCTGCCGGAGTGATATCCGGCCACTCGTGATCCCGCATCGTTTCAGCGATCACCGGGTGCAGCTTCACACGGCTTTCGGCGGTGAGCCAGCCCTCCGAGGCCAGCTTTTGCACTGTGTTCAGATCGAGTTTGATCTTGCGCTCGGCAAGCTCGGCTTCAAGGCCGCGCACATCCAGCAGGGCGAGAGTTTTTATTGTTGAAAGCTCTTCAGTGGTCATTCTGCCTGCATCGAACAGTGCGGTGATGATAGCAGAGAGTGTGCCGTAGATCTCCTCACCGTCCTTGTAATTGCCGATCTGCTCGGAGGAAAAATGCGAGAAGCCGTTCTCACGGATAAGCTCCCTTGCGGTGCGGATATTTAGCTTACCTGCTGCGATCTGCCGGGCGATAAGCTCAAGCACAAGAGTATGTCCCTGCACCTGCGAGATGATCTCTGCAAAGCTGGAGCGCTCGTCCTTGGCCAGAGGGCGGCCGAGGTTTAAGGAGATCAGCTTCATCAGATCGGTTTCTGCCAAACTGCCGACCTCTAAGGTATCAAAGCTGTTTTGGGGAGGGCGGCTTTGGGAGGTGACGATCACATTGAAGCTGCTGTCCAGTATTTTGGACAATTCTTTTGTGATGCGCCCGTTGAGATCGTCAAGCACAAGCAGCACACGTTTTTCACCGCATATCCTTTGCAGGCAGGTGAGCTTGCGGGTGAAATAATCATCAGCCGTTTCGTTGTCGGAGCGGGTGAGCGTACTGATCTGGAGTTGAGTATCGTCACAGAAGGTGTGAACTATATCGCCGTTGAATTCAAGATATATGACCGTATCATATTCGGTCTTGTTCGCATGGATAAACGCCTTGACGAGGGCGCTTTTGCCGATACCGCCGATGCCTGTGACAAACAGCACCTTGCCATTTTTAAGGCACTCGGAGATGTCTGCAAGCTCGCTTTCCCGGCCTGTGAAACAGGGCGGTACGGCGGGCAGGCGTGGTATGATATATTCACGCTTATCAAGCTCTGCCGAGAGCGCTTGAAGTATCAAAACCACATCGTTGATATTCTGCGCTCTGTTCTCTGCTGACGAGCGCAGTGTGCTGCGGAAGAGTTTTATGAACAGCCCGCAGATATCCGGCCTGTCGGTGAAGCGGCGGTGGGCTTTGGAACATTCCTCGAATGGGTATTTTGAAAAGCCCCGATGCTCCCGCTCGGTGGAATGGCGCCCGAAAAGCAGATAAAACACCAGCTCGCCCACTGCGTAAACATCTGCGGCGGCGGTGACATTCCCGCCGAAAGAGCTGCGCTGCTCCGGGGCGCACCACTCAGCTGTATAGGCGGACGGGGCACTCTCGCCCGCTCTTTTCACACTGTCAAAGTCGATGAACTCCACAAGCTGTGTGAGCGTATCGTTCGGCGAGTTTTGCAGCACAAAGATATTCTCGGGTTTGAGGTCAAGGCAGAGCCAGCCGGCTTTGTGGTAATAGCCGACGGTCCGGGCAACGGTAAGGCAGAGGGCAATATACTGCGGCAGGGTAAGGGTCAGCTTGTCAAGAGTTGTTCCTCCGAAGCAGGCGACGTCGATATATGCAGTTCCGTTTTCTTCAAAAATATGGCTGACCGGCGGGGTCTGATTGCCGAGTGAGGACTGCTGCCTTATCTCATTCTGCAGTCTTCCCGAGGCAGCAAAGCGCTCGTTGTCGCCGGAGATGCACTCCTTTAGGATGCATCTTGAGCTGAACCCGCTGTGGCTGCATACTGCAAGATACGCTGCGGCGCCCGCACCCGAACCAAGCGTTTCAAGCACAGTATATTCGCGGTCATACGATACTAAAACATCACCTTTTGAAAGCATATATCCGTCCTCCTTTCAGTTTTATTATACCGCTGTTTTTTTAAGGCAACACCGCACGACCCGCGGCTAACGCCTCTGCACATCATCTGCTTGCCAGCTTTCCGTCATATTACCCAAATTCTCCTTGACTTGCGTCAGCAAGCCTGCGTCGAATTTAGGCAATCTGACGAAAATCTGGACGGCGC
>JAFSSS010000063.1 GCA_017450925.1 Ruminococcus sp.
AAGTCATCAGACTTTAAAGATAGTGCTTTTTGGGGGAACAGCAGGTACCCTCGCCAAAAAGAATTAAAAGTTTTAGGGAGGGGGTTTGGGGGATGACCCTTTTTCAAAAGGGTCTCCCCCAATAATTTCCGCAGACAGCACACCAAATTGTCGTTTGCAGCAATACCGTGATCGGATAGTTGTCGGATGACAAGACCATTTCAGCAGGAGGATAATGATAAATGATATATTCAAGCATCAAAAAGCTGATAAACTACGGACTTGAGACAGGTCTGATAGAAGAGGAGGACAGGGTCTGGGCGACCAACCGCATCCTTGAAGCGCTGGGGCTGGACAGCTTTGAGGAGCCGCAGGAGGAATGCTCCGGGGCTGACCTTGAGCAGACCCTCAAGGAGCTGCTGGACTATGCCTGCGAAAAAGGCCTCTGTGAAAACAGCATCGCCTACCGCGACCTGTTCGATACAAAGCTTATGGGGCTTATCACTCCCCGTCCCTCGGAGGTGACAGAGCGGTTCGGAAGGCTCTGTGAAGAAAAGGGCGCCGATGCCGCCACAGACTGGTACTACAAGCTTTCACAGGATTCCGATTACATCCGCCGCTACCGCATCAAAAAGGATATGCGCTGGAAGGCCGAGACCGAGTACGGCACCCTTGATATAACCATAAACCTCTCCAAGCCGGAGAAGGATCCAAAGGCTATCGCCGCCGCTAAGTCGGCGCCGCAGTCGGGCTATCCCAAATGCCTGCTCTGTTATGAAAACGTGGGCTACGCCGGCAGGGTCAACTCCCCCGCAAGGCAGAACCACAGGGTCATACCGGTAACCGTGGGCGGCGGGGAATGGGGCTTTCAGTATTCCCCCTATGTTTACTACAACGAACACTGCATCGTCTTTAACAAAAAGCACACGCCTATGGTCATCGACCGCTCTGCCTTTGCAAAGCTGTTCGATTTCGTGGAGCAGTTCCCCAGCTATTTCTTGGGCTCAAATGCCGATCTGCCTATCGTGGGCGGCTCGATACTTGCCCACGAGCATTTTCAAGGCGGAAGATACGAGTTCGCAATGGCAAGAGCCGGCATAGAGCATCCCCTTGTGTTCAAGGGCTTTGAGGATGTTGAGGCCGGCATACTCAAGTGGCCGATGTCGGTCATCAGACTGGCGGGCAGGGATAAGGAAAAGCTTATCAGCCTTGCGGACAGGATACTCACACTTTGGCGGGGCTATTCCGACGAGAGCCTGTTCATCCTCGCCGAAACGGAGGGCGAGCCTCACAACACCATAACCCCTATCGCCCGTGTGCACGACGGAAAGTACGAGCTTGATCTGGTACTTAGAAACAACATCACCACAGAGGAGCATCCCCTTGGAGTATATCATCCCCATGCGGAGCTGCACCATATAAAGAAGGAGAACATCGGCCTTATCGAGGTAATGGGACTGGCTGTTCTCCCCGCAAGACTGAAGGACGAAATGTCACAGCTGGCGGATGCGATCATCGAGGGGCGCGACCTGCGGGCGGACGAGACGCTTGCCAAGCACGCCGACTGGGTGGATGAATTCAAGACAAGACACACTGTCACACGGGATAATATTGACGAGATCATCCGGCTGGAGATCGGAAGGGTGTTTTCAAGGGTGCTTGAGCACGCCGGCGTCTATAAGCGTGACGAGGCCGGAAGAGCCGGCTTCCTGCGGTTTGTTGGCTATGTAAACGAGAGATAGGAAACGGAGAACTGATCTAATGTCACAAGGCAGAAATAAGGTCCTGCATCTGAACAGGATGCAAAAGGCAAAGCTCCTCGGAAGCTTTGCCGGTGCCGTGGTCTTTCTTATCGCGGCGGCTGTATTCTTTTTTATCTGGAACCGCAACATCACCGAGGCACACACCGTTTCGCCGCTGACCAACGAAAAGGTGCTGCAGGCGAATATGATAAACGCCGACAAGCTGATGATCGTCGCCCACCCGGATGACGACGCGCTTTGGGGCGGCGGACATCTGATGAGCGGCAACTGGCTGGTGGTGTGCATCACCAACGGGCGCAACGACACCCGCCGCGATGAATTCAACCGCACCATGAACGCCTCGGGAAATGCGCATCTTATCCTTGAATATCCCGACAAGGTGAACGGCAGCCGCGACAGCTGGGACGAGGTATATGAAGGCATAAGCAAGGATATCGGTATGCTCCTTTCCTACAAGAACTGGAACACTGTCGTCACCCACAATCCCGACGGCGAATACGGTCACCAGCACCACAAGATGACCTCGCGGATAGTGACACAGGGCTGCATCGACCGGCATATGACCGACAGGCTGGAGTATTTCGGCAAGTATTACAGCGCCGCAAAGCTCCCCGCGGCAGAGGACAGGCTTAGCCGGCTTTCGGAAGAGGAGCTGAAATACAAGGAGTATCTGCTGACCTTTTACAGATCACAGAAATCAACCATTACAAAGCTTGGACACATGAACCCCTTCGAGGAGTGGCAGACCTTTGATGAATACTACGCTGACAAATAAAGCTTCAAGGCGGCTCGGCCGCAAAGACTATATCGTGCTGCTCGTGCTGGCGGCTGCCGTTGCTGCGGCGGCCGTCGGCTTTACACATTTTAAGTACGCCTTCGGCGCGGAGCTGGACTGGGCTGACCAGCACTTTGCTATCCCCGACTATTTCAGAAAGCTCTTTTACGAGACCGGCGAGCTTTTCCCGAGCCTTGCTGCGAATATCGGCGGCGGAGAGAATATCTACTATCTGTCATTCTACGGGCTTTATTCGCCCGTTATACTGTTTTCATATCTGCTGCCCTTTGTGAGCATGGTGACCTATATACAGATAAGCTCGGTATTCATGTGCTGGCTGGGGACGGCGCTGTTCTACCGCTTTATGCGCAAGCGCCACGGAATGCTCCGCTCGGTGATACTTACTGCGGCCTACCTCACGGCCTCGCCTGTGTTCTTCCACGCCCACAGGCATATTATGTTCGTGAACTATCTGCCCTTTCTGATACTTGCCCTTGAAGCGGTGGATGACTATTTCGAGGGCAGACGCAGGTGGACGCTCCCACTTTGGGTGCTGATGATGATACTCACCAGCTGGTTCTACAGCCCGGCGGCTATCGCAGCGGTGACGGTCTATGGGGTCTATCGCTATCTTTCGCTGTCGGAGAGGTTCGATATCAAGGACTTCGGCAGGGCGGCAGTCTGCTATGCGGGACGCATCATGACGGCTGTTCTTGCGGCGGGGATACTGCTGCTGCCAACGCTGAAGGTCGTCCTCTCCGGGCGGGACAAGAGCAATTCGGGCATCTCGCTCAAGGATCTGCTGCCAACCGTCAGCACCGAGGCGATAGGCTATTCCCCCTATTCCATGGGGCTGGGCGCATTTGCTCTGCTGGCAGTTATCTGTGCCGTTACCGTTAAAAAGGACAAGGCACGGCGCTTTATGGGCATCGTCTTTGCGGCAATATCATGCCTGCCGGTGATAGCCTATATCCTCAACGGCACTATGTATATCGAATACAAGGTGTTCATCCCCTTTATCCCGCTGGCGCTGGTGCTGTGCGGAGAGCTGCTGACGGAGCTGGACACACAGCCCCTCCGGATGCTTAATACAGTCATCTACACCGCCTTCATCGCTTTAAGCACCCTCTTCGGCGTTATGCACGTCAGCGAGAATTATGTATCTATCGCCAAGCTCGGGATGCTGATAGACTCGGGCGTGCTGCTGATATGCCTGTCGCTGCACCGCTTCAAAGGCTGGAAAGCCCCTGTTTCGGCGGCGCTGATAGCTATGCCGCTGGCGGTGTTTGTGCCGCTGAATGCGGTTGAGGAGTTTGTCCCGCTGGAAAAGCTGGCCTACCGCACCTCTCCCGCGCTGGAGACCTTAAGCAAGAAGGCCTATGACAGCGGCAGCAGCCTTTGGCGCAGCTCTATCGGCGAGCAGCGGGTGGATACGGTGAACATCATCCCCGATGTGAGCTTTTACGGCTCCTACATCTACTCCAGCCTGCACCACAAGGGGTATAACGATTTCTATTTCAAGGTGATGCACAACGAGAACGAGTTCCGCAACTCTGCGCTGACGACCCGCTCGCAGAACCCCTTCTTCACCGCCTTTATGGGCGAAAGGTGGCTTATCTCCAACAAGACCGAGGCTCCCTTCGGATATGTGCAGGCCGCAGCGGAGGGTGAACTTTATCTCTATGAAAGCAAAAACGTCCTGCCCATAGGCCGCACCGCCCCCACCCTCGGCGAGGACGTGTTCGAGCAGCTGGGCTCTGCCGAGCAAATGGAGGCGCTCTGCAATTACATCGTCACAGGCAGCGGCGGAGAATACAAGGGCAGCGTTATCGACATCGGCATCATCGACCTGCCGGAAAACAGCTGCATCACCAAGACCGAGGAGGGCTGGCGCGTCACGAGCGACAAAAAGCTGACCCTTTCCTGCCCCCTTGGCAGAGCCGTCCCCGAGGGCAAGCTGCTGGTGCTGGAAATGACCTGCGACAATACCGTCGGCGAGCCTGCCGATGCCCGCGTTACCATTAACGGCGTCCGCAACACCCTTACTGCTCCCGACTGGAAATACTACAACAACAATACCACCTTTACCTACGTCATACCCGCCTGCGAGCAGCTTGACTTCATCTTCACCAAGGGGGACTATCTCCTTAGCGACCTGCGGGCATGGACTGTCGATGCACCCGCCTTCAGCGGAGCCGCCCTTGAGATCGACAAGAGCGCCACCAAGGGCGACAGGATCTCAGGCAGCATCACCTGCCCCGAGGACAGCTTCTTTGAGCTGGCCGTTCCCTATGACGAGGGCTTCACCGTAACGGTGGACGGGGTCAAGCAGGAATATCAGTGCGTGGATAAGGCTTTCATCGGCTTTCCCATTAGCAAGGGCGAGCATAGCATCGAGTTCAGCTACAAGGCTCCCCTGCTGAACGCCGGAAAGCTTTCATCGCTGACAGGAGCGCTGATCTTCGCCGTCATGACAGCCCTTGAGGTCATCGGTAAAAAGAAAAAGGCAGCCGTTACGGCTGCTCACCATGAATAAGCTCTCGATCAAAAAGCCCGATGCTCAGGCACCGGGCTTTCGTTATTCAACTGTCATTATTCTGCCTGTCAGCTTCATGCGCCGCTTGGCAGAGACACATCGCGGTCACTCCTACGGTGCCGCCGAGTATCGTACCGATGATGAATGCTATCATGCACACTCCCCCTTAGGGACAGTATGCGCATTTTTCATCGGTTCATCCCTCTGTGACCGAAATATAGAAGTCGATCTCACCGAAGGCAAAGGCCACGGGGATGCAGAAGGCTTGGTTCTTGAAGGAAACCTTGCTGTCATGCTCGTAATCCTGCGGGTCAAGGCTAAGCTCGATACCCGACTGGTTGGATTCGTTCACCACGAACAGGCCGTTGTTTACGTTAAGGAACTCGCCCACTACCTCGTTCACATACTCATCCACATCGCCGAACTCTTCCTTGGCGAAGCGCTCCGCAAAAGCGATATACTCCTCCTTGGGACAGCCGATAGCCAGCTCGGCAGTGTATTTGCCGTGTATCCTCTGATATACCACATAGGGTGCTTCAGCTGCGCTGACCATTGAGGCCTCCAGCGGAGTGAAATCGTCACCGATAAAGCGTATGAAGCTCTTGAACAGCAGCGTTACATAATCGGTATAGATACGGGCGTTCTCGGCGGTATTGAAATGGAAGAAATCCTTGACTATAGCCGAGAGCTTGTCGTTCTGATTGTTGGAAATATCGTCATCGGAAAGCTGATAATGTGTCTTGTAGGCGCTGATAGCCTGCTCAAACTCGGCATTTGTCAGCGAGCCGTTGTTCACAAGGGTCTGCCCCAGCAGCAGATAATCGGTGGGCTGTTCGGAGAGCAGTCTGTCAACATCCGCCTCTGTAAGATAGCCAAGGTCAACGCAAAGGTCACCGAAGCGCTTATCCACGCTCTGCTGTGCCACATTGACGTGTTCGACCTGATCGGCGGTCATAAGCCCTGCATTTATAGCCAGCACGCCCAGCCTCATGCGGGTATTTTTCTTGTCATCTATCGCCTGTGCGAGAGTATCGGGCGATACAAGCTTGTTGTTGAGCAGAAAAGCTCCAAAGAACTGTGCAAACATCTATATCTCCCCTTTCGCTTACTTCATCGCATTGCGGATGATCTTTTCGACCTGTGCATCGTCGATAGGCTTCTGCACAAAATCGTATGCGCCAAGCACGATAGCCTGCTTCAAGTGGCTCTGTGTTCCCACCGACGAGGCCATAACGACCTTGGCGGCGCCGTCGAACTCCTTGATAGCCTTCAGCGCTTCGATACCCGTAAGCTTGGGCATTACTATATCCATAAAAACAAGATCGGGCTTGACTTCCTTATATTTTGCGACAGCCTCTTCGCCGTCCGCCGCCTCGGAAATATTTACAACGCCGAGCGATGTAAGAAACATACCGAGCTTTTTGCGGGCAAACATCGAGTCGTCGCATAAAAGTATTTTAATATCCTTGAATTCCATTTATATCCCTCCGATAAAAGATATGCTGTGCAGGACACAGTCTTACATAATCTTATTTTATCACAAAACAAATAAAAAATCAAGAGGCAGGAAGATATTTTTTGTGGTAATTGTGCATAAAATTCATATCACATTTTTTTGCGCTTTGCCCTTGACTTTGTCCCCGCGATATGTTATAATTGCATTTAGTTGAATTTATGCCGGTGTGATGGAATTGGCAGACGTGACGGACTCAAAATCCGTTGGTAGCGATACCGTGTCGGTTCGAGCCCGACCACCGGCACCAGCAGAGGCTCCGGCTGCAGTCGGGGCTCTTTTTTATTGACAGATCTCAAAATGCATACATTTTCGGCAGAAATGTATGCATTTTTCTTTTAATTGTCAGCATTTGCTTCACAGAATAGAATAGAATAGAAAAGAACAGAATAAAACAGACAAAAACAGACAGACGGCGCGGGAGCTGTTACCGCTTTGGGATGAATTGTCAGTCTGTCTGTCCGCCTGTGTGTATTGTGTCTTTGATGAATTATTAACATTATGACACTTGCCTTACGGCAAATAATGTGGTATAATAAAAATAAGGGCTTAAGGCCGGATCACAGTAAAATGTAAAGGAGATAATCATTATGTCAATACTTGTAACAGGCGGAGCAGGTTTTATCGGCAGCCACACCTGCGTGGAGCTGCTCGAGGCGGGCTATGATATCGTTGTGGCGGATAACTTCTCCAACTCAAAGCCGGAGTCGCTGAAGCGCGTGAAGCAGATCACCGGCAAGGATCTGAAATTCTATGAAGCCGATATCCTCGACCTTGATGCCCTCAACAGGATATTCGACGAGAACAGCATCGAGGCTGTCATCCATTTTGCAGGCCTCAAGGCAGTGGGCGAGAGCGTTGCCAAGCCGGTGGAATACTACCACAACAACATCACAGGCTCACTGATGCTTATCGAGGCTATGCGCTCCCACGGCTGCAAGAGGATAGTTTTCTCCTCCTCTGCCACCGTTTACGGCGTGGACAACCCGGTCCCCTATGTTGAGACCATGCCTACCCACACCTCCACCAACCCCTACGGCTATACCAAGGTGATGATCGAGCAGATACTCCGGGATGTGGCAGTTGCCGACGGAGAATGGAGCATCGCTCTGCTTAGATATTTCAATCCTATCGGCGCTCACAGCAGCGGCCTTATAGGCGAGGATCCCAACGGCATACCCAACAACCTCTTCCCCTACATCCAGCAGGTGGCTGTGGGCAAGAGAGAGTTTCTCGGTGTTTTCGGAGATGACTACGACACTCCCGACGGCACCGGCGTAAGGGACTACATCCACGTTGTTGACCTTGCAAAGGGTCACATCTGCGCTTTGAAATACGTCATGGAGCATAAGGGCGTCGAGGCCGTGAACCTCGGCACCGGCAAGGGCTCCAGCGTGCTGGACGTGCTGCACGCCTTTGAAAAGGCCTGCGGTAGAGAGCTGCCCTATAAGGTGATGCCCCGCCGCCCGGGCGACATAGCATGGAGCTATGCCGAGCCCAAAAAGGCAAAGGAGCTGTTCGGCTGGGAGGCGCAGTTCACTCTTGACGATATGTGCCGGGACGGCTGGAGCTTTGCAGAGAAAAACCCTAACGGGCTCTGAAAAAATGACCGCCATGAACTGGCGAAGAATACGGATCACATACAGAAAGGAAGCAGAGTAATGAAGCTAAAAAGCATTATCTCAATGCTTACGGCGGCAGCAGTCGCAGGGACTGTGACGGCTGCAATGCCGGACATCGCAGCAACGGCAGCCGACAGCACACCCGCTGATGCGGCTAAGTACAGCTACCAGATCACTCCCATGATGTCACCCTTCAACGAGTATTTCTATGTGAAGACAGATAACCCCGACCCTATGGGCTTCCGCTTTACAGACAAAAGCACCAAATATTCGGAAAACGGCGCACCAGGTACCCTTTCGCTCAACTATGACTCCTGGGACAGAGAGGTGATACTCTACAGCGATGTGGATTACGAGGATAAGACCACCGGCAGAGTAAAGGGCGGGTATATCTTCACCGGCGAAAACACCGACGGCGGCGAGGTAACTCTCCAGTACAAAAAGGATATCAGCTATTCCGAATACCGCACTCTCGATGAGGCAGGCGACAAGAATATAGGCGAAAAGACCGAGATCATCAGCTCCTCCAGCGGTGGAAACATGGGCTGGCAGAGCTACAGGATAGTCGGCTATTACCAGTGGGTGGATACCGGCATTAAGCTGAAGCTGCCCAGGCTTGTTGACGATATGGATTATCTTGTTGAGACCTATGCCACCAAGTCGAGCTTCTTCGACAACATGAACGCCGTGCAGGCGGGGCTCAACTCGATCTGCCTTTACAGCGGCTCCTATGTAAGAGGTGAGGTTTACCGGGCGAACACCTATTGGTTCCTTTCCAATTCGCCACATATAGACCAGAACTTCTATATCCAGAATCCCTACAGAAGAAAGGACAACAAGTCGCTGCTGGCAAGCGCGATCTATCCCTACAGGTGGGACTCCTATTCCTTCCCGAGAGCAATGGGCAGCATAGCCACCATGCTTGACCCCTCCGCGACCTGGAAGATGAACAGCGGCGCACACTGGCTGATAGACGTTACCCTGAACGGCGAGACCGAAAGCTACGGCGGTGCGGGCGAAGGCGAGGGTCAGGGTATCGACGAGGATCAGATCATCAAGCGCTTTACCTTTGCCAACGGTGCAGAGACCTTTGACCTTACAGGCGCAAGAAAGCTTCTCAACCAGTACAGCGCACTGACTGTCGCAGACGACTATCCCCACTATGACGACCTTACCTGGGAGCAGGTGCTGGAAAAGGTAGGGACTGCCGGCGCGTGGGTAAGGCTCTACTCTATCTACAGCGTTTACGGCGCATCCGGCACAGGCTATTCCTATCTGTATCAGAGACCCGGAAGAACCAGCTTCCCCGGCTATGTAAGCAACGGCTGGGTTGACGGAAGGTATATAAACAGCTACGAGATCTGGGAGCCGGGAGCAAAGCTTGCGGATCATCCCACAAGCAGCATAACCCTCTCGAATGTTGCCACCTTTGAGACCGACCCGTATTACAATGAGATCAAGGACGTTACCAAAAACGTCACCTACAAATACGACAAGGATAACGACAGGTGGGAAATGGATATCTACAGCTATATGACCGGCAGCTGGTATATCAGCAACAAAGCGGGCTATGCCTACCTCAAGGGGCTTGCAGACGAGGGCAAGTTCGACTCGAAGTACCTAAAGAACATGATACTCACCCGCGAGCAGGTCGAGAGCATAGTCGATAAGAACACCGATTATGTGCCGAAGAAGGGCTATATCTACGATGCCACCACCGATCCCGGCACGCCCTTCAATTACCCTGTGGGCGATGTGAACCTTGACGGCGAGATAAACATGAAGGATCTCACCTACTTCCAGAGGCATCTCAACGGCTTTACCGAGAATGCCTACATGGACAAGGAGCTGGGCGACACCCATAAGGATAATTCGATAAATATGAAGGACATCACCCGCCTGCAGAGATACATCAACGGCTGGAATGAAAAACTGGGATGACAGGAGTAAGGCTATGATCCGTATTGGTCACGGTTATGACGTGCATAAATTTGCCGAGGACAGAAGGCTTATCCTCGGCGGCGTGGATATCCCCTTTGAGCTGGGGCTGCTGGGGCATTCGGATGCGGATGTGCTGGCGCACGCGGTAATGGATGCCCTTCTCGGCGCGGCGGCGCTGGTGGACATCGGACATCTCTTCCCGGACAGCGACGAAAGCTACAAGGGCGCTGACAGCTTGATGCTGATGCGCGAGGTCTGCCGCCGTCTGCGGGAGGAGGGCTACGGGATAGTCAACATCGACTCAACCGTATGCGCACAGGTGCCGAAGCTGGCACCCTACATCCTGCAGATGCGTCAGAAGCTCGCAGAGGCCTGCGGCATAGACGTTTCACAGGTCTCGGTGAAGGCCACCACCGAAGAGGGGCTGGGCTTTACCGGTGCAAAGCAGGGCATCTCCGCCACGGCGGTATGTCTGATAGAGAAAAACTGACACATAAAAAATCAGCCCGTCCGGGAAACACCCGGGCGGGCTTTGCTGTTATCCTCAACTTTTGACCTTAGACACATCCGTCAGCTTGTTCGTCTTGACAGCGAACTCCTCAAACTCCTCGGCGGGCATGGGCTTGGCGAAATAATAGCCCTGGAAGAGGCGGCAGCCCATTTCCGCAAGGATGCGGTACTGCTGCTCGGTCTCGACGCCCTCGGTAAGGGAAACTATCCCCAGCTCCTCCGAAAGGCGAATGACGTTGTGGACGATAGTCCGCGAGCGTGCGCCCTGTTCGGTATCGGAAAGGAACTTCATGTCGATCTTCAGCACATCCACCGGCATATCCTTAAGCAGGCTAAGGGAGGAATAGCCGCTGCCGAAGTCGTCCATTTCCACGATGAAGCCTGCTTCACGGAGCTTATCCATTGTTTCAAGGCGCTCCTCGGCACCGCTCATCATGACTGTTTCGGTTATCTCGATGCGCAGGCGCAAGGGCTCGATGTCATACTCCCGCACAAGCGAGGTAAGCTCCTCCACCACGTCGATGAAGTAAAAATCCTTGGGAGAGATATTCACCGACAGGAACAGGTCTATCCCGCGGGACTTCCAGTCTGAAAGCGTCCGGCAGGCACAGCGCCAGATATGTCTGTCAACCTCGACTATCATGCCGTTCTTTTCAAACACGGGTATAAAGGAGGCGGGGGACATAAAGCCCCGCTCGGGGTGTATCCAGCGGGCAAGCGCCTCGGCGCCGATGACTCTGCCGAGGGCATCGGCTATGGGCTGGAAGTAGGGTCTTATCTGCATCTGTGCAACGGCATCCCGCACCTCGGAGGTTATCTGCTGGTCGAAAAGCACCTTCTCCCGCAGGTCGTTGTCGTAATAGGCGATATGACGCTTATAGTCCTCGGTGATAGTTGACAGCGCCAGATGTGCGCGGTCGAACATTACCGAGACCTCCATATCCTTATCCGTCACCTCGTAAATGCCGAGGTGGATAAGCAGGTGATGCTCAAAGCTGCCGTCGGTGACCACAAAGGACTCAAGCTCTCTTTCGATCTTTTCCGCCTTGAACTCCTCGACAGGGACAAATACGCCGAAAGTATCCCCTCCCAGTCTGCCATAGACGCAGCGCTCGGTCATATCCGGCCTTATCCAGTCGGCTATCTGTATCAGCGCAAGGTCGCCGAAGCGGGTGCTGAAAACGTCGTTGACTATCTTGAAGTTCTTCACATCCACGAACACCGCATAATAGGGAGTATCGGGATTTTCCTCCAGCTTGCGGCGGATGCATTCATAGAGATGCTGCTTTGTAAAGAGGCCGGTAAGGCTGTCGTGGGTGGAATTATACAGCTCGTGCTGCAGGCGGAGCTGCTCCTCTGTGACATCGCGGATAGAGAGGAAGGAGCCGGCGATGAAGTAGCTGTCTTCATCCACGGAATGCATTATCATGCTGTAGCTGGCGCCTGTGCCGATCGTTTTCTTGACCGTCCAGTCCTTTTCGGGGCGGTCGATAAGCTTGCTGCCGAAGATGCTCCTAAGCCCCTCTCTTGCATCCTCAACGTTCTTGGCGGTGACGCCGGCAAGCTTCATACCCAGCTCGTTTGTCCAGACGCATTTGCCGAAGGGGTCAAAGACGAAAAGCGCCTCGGGCAGCTCGGCGGCGATATCTGAAAGCATCCTGTCCAGCAGCCTTAACGGGCGGTATTTCAGCGAGAAATACCACACCAGTATACCCAGTGCGGCAAAGCCGATCACCGACCTGTCGATAGGCGTGCGGGTGAAGACATAGAAGGACTCCCACAAAAGGACTATCACGAAGCAGGTGAATATCACGGTATATTTTTCGCGGTAGATCTTCGGGGTATTCCTTATTGCCATAATGAATATCAGCAGTATTGCGAACACAACGGCATAGTCAAGCACTCTATGGAAAACCTGTCCGCCGTGGGCGACCAGCCGATAGTATGGGCGGCCGTCAACATAATCGCTCTCGATGCTGAAGGCGTGACCCCAGAAGATGTTCAGCAGAAGCTGTACGCTGTCAAGCCCCAGCAGCACAAACAGCAGATATGGGGGCTTATGGGGAGTGCCGACGCCCTTGCAATAGACGTTGGTAAAGACGATCAGCGAGGCCATTATGCAGTTCATACCGATGAAGTAGAAGTAATAGCCGACGAGAGCCACCTCTTCATAGCCGGCGGCGATAATGATGATATGTCCGATGACAGCCGGGATAAGTGAAAGCTCGAACAGTCCCACCGACCTGCCGATATTCTTTTTTGAGCGCATTGCCGAAACGGCACAGTAGCCCACTGCTGCCGCCAAAAGGGTATATAATACGATATATCCGGTTCTCGGGATCATAACTATCACCACACTTTGTGTTTCCAAATTTTGGAAAGTTGTATTCAATCTATTTCTATCCGACCTAATTATATCACAGATTCATCACAATTGCAATACCCGAAAACAGAAATTTTTCAAGAATTACGAAAAATATTGTACAATTTCGCTAACAACGAAACATTTTTCGCGAAAAGCCAACACATTATCAACTATAAAAATTCTTTCTCGCCTTTAAGTAAATTTTAACCAGGGGGGTTATAATCAAGTTCAGAAAGCAAAAAGGAAAAAGACTTTGAAAGGAGCCTGGTAAATATGGAGACAAACAAAAACAACAGACGCATAGCACTTATCCCCGCCTATAAGCCTTCGGACAGCCTTGTCGGGCTCGTTGAGGAGCTTGAACGGAGAGGCTTTTCCACAGTGGTGGTGGATGACGGCAGCGGAGAGGGATACGACTGGATATTCGAGGACTGCGCCTATCACGCCACGGTTTTGGCGCACAGAGAGAACAAGGGCAAGGGCGCCGCGCTGAAAACAGGCCTTCGGTTCATCGACAGAAGCTGCAAAACGCCCTATACAGTGGTCACCCTCGATGCAGACGGACAGCACAGCGTAAACGATGCAATAAGGGTCTGCGCTATGGCAGAGAGATGCCTTTCGGCACTGGTGCTGGGCTGCAGGAGCTTCAGCGGCGAGGACGTTAAGGTGCCCAAAAAGAGCCTGTTCGGAAACAAGCTCACCCGGACGGTGTTCCGGCTCTCGTCGGGAGTGGATGTAAGCGATACACAGACGGGGCTCAGAGCATTCTCCGACCGTCATGTTAAACGGATGTGCGAGATAAGCGGCGACCGATATGAATACGAGATGAACGTGCTTATGGAATACGCGCGGCAGGAGCTGCAGATACGCGAGGTGCCTATCGAGACCATATACCTTGACAACAACTCCTCCTCACATTTCCGGCCTGTCGGTGACTCGGCGCGGATATACAAGGAGATACTGAAATTCTCCGCCTCATCACTTATCTGCTTCGGGCTGGACTATCTGCTGTTCTGCCTGTTCTCGGCGCTGACCGGCTCGGTGACGGTCTCGAACATCTCGGCGAGAGTATTTTCCTCGGCGGCGAACTTTGAGCTTAACCGGCGGCTGGTATTCGGCAGCAAAAAGTCGGCTGGAAGATCGGCGGCACAGTATTTCGGGCTGGCGCTGTTCATACTTGTATGCAACACGCTGATGCTCAACCTGCTGGTGAACATAACGCCTCTTGGACGATACGCTGCAAAGCTTATCACCGAAACGGCTATGTTCTTCGTTAGCTGGACGGTTCAGAGAACATTTATCTTCAGCAATAAAAAAAAGGAGCGTGGTGCGTCATGAAGAAGAAAAGGCCTTTTCTGTTTGCCCTTGTGTACGGTACGCTTTTAGCGGGCTTTACGGGCTATGTAATGCTTGACACCTTTGTGATACCTACCGTTGAGAGCAAGAATGCGGGGGCGGCGAATTACTCCCTCTTTGAGGGGATAGAGGCAGAGCCTCTGACCCCGCAGCCCGAAAGCACCGACAGCTCCGGCGACAGCAGCAGGGCTGAAAAAGCGCAGTCAGACACGGATGCATCCTCCTCCTCACAGAGCAGCAGCAAGTCAAAGGGCGGGCGCAGCAGGCGTTCAAGCTCACAGACAGCACAGGCCGGCACCTCAAAGCAGGAGAAAAGCGACAGCAGCGAGGCCGCCTCTGAAAGCACGCCCCAGTCCTCCGATTTGGAAACGCCCGGCAGCTACTCCGACGAGAACATAAGCATCAGCCTATCCACCTCCTATTCACTGGACACGGTGATATACACGGCTGACATACAGCTAAGCTCGGCGCAGTATCTTAAGACCGCCTTTGCCGACAACTCCTACGGCAAGAACGTGACAGCTCCCACCTCGGAGACTGCCGCTGCAAACAACGCGATACTGGCGATAAACGGCGACTACTACGGCGCCCGGGAGAGGGGCTATGTGATACGCAACGGTGTGCTTTACCGCGAGACCGGCAGCGCCGACACCGACGTTCTCTGCATCTATGCGGACGGGCATTTCGAGATAACCAACGCCTCTGAAAAGACCGCCGAACAGCTTATAGAAGAGGGAGTGTGGCAGGCATTCTCCTTCGGCCCCGCCCTTCTTGAAAACGGTGAGGTGGCAGTCACCGCCGATGAAGAAGTAGGCCGGGCAATGGCAAGCAATCCCCGGACGGCTATCGGCATCATCGACGACCTGCATTACGTCTTTGTGGTATCTGACGGCCGCACAGAGGAAAGCGAGGGGCTTTCTCTTAGCGAGCTGGCGAACTACATGAAGAGCCTCGGAGTAAAGACCGCCTACAATCTTGACGGCGGCGGCTCCTCCACCATGTACTACAACGGCGAGGTAATAAACAATCCAACTACATCGGGCAGAAGCACCAAGGAAAGGAGCGTGAGCGACATTGTTTACATCGGTTACTGAAGCATCCCGCCGGCGGCTGCTCCGCCACGCGGCAGGCGAGCTGGGAGCAGCGCTCTTCTGCGGAGTCTTCGGGATGATATACGAGCTGTTCAGCCACGAGGTATATTCCTACTGGATGATATACTCCTTCATGTTCCCGCTGGCGACGGGGCTGGCGCTGGTCATCATGGCGCTTAGCTGCAGGCGGCCTCCCGCAAGGAGGTTCCTAAACACCTTCAACGCCGCCTCTGCCACCCTTACGCTGGGGAGCATCTCGGCTGGAGTGGTGGCGATCTACGGCAGCACCAACGTGCTTGTGAAGATATACCCCGTCATCGGGGGGCTGATGCTGCTTGTGTCGGTATTCTTCTTCATCGCAGAGGACAGGGCTCCCGCAGCGGAGAGCAAGGAGCTAAGCGAATAAACACAGTATGCAGGGGGGAGACCGCAGCGGTTCTCCCCCCTTTTTTAGTTGATAATGAAAGGAGTGCGCCAAGGACGCACACGTTCATTATCAATTATTAACTGTCAACTGTCAATTAATTCAATTGTCATTTGCAGCAGTACACATCGAAATTGGGATATTTTGATTGACATATTTCTCCGAATGAGTTATAATAAAGGTTGGTGTATTTTTTATTGATGATATAACAGTAAGGAGTTCTTTAAAATGAGATTTGCGATCAAAACAGTTTGTGTGCTGCTGGCAGCTTCGATGCTCTGCGCCTGCGGAGACGACAGCTCGCTGCACCGTATAGATAACTCGTCCTCGGAGGCGGAGGCCGTGACCACCACCACAGCGGCGACCACCTCTGCAGCGGTCACAGCGACTGCCAAAAAAACAACTACCACCACCAAGAAGAAGAAAAAATCCAACGAGATACAAATGGTGCCGGACGGGTTCTATGACATCACCCCCATAATCGAGGCTCACAAGTCCGGCGACCTCTCTGACCTTGACCCCATGCAGGATGCCGTCCTTGAAGCGGCGCTGGAGTTCATCGAGGACTGCAACGGCGACAATATGACCAAGGCCGAAAAGGAGCTGGCTGTCCATGACAAGATGATCGAGGAGATCGAATATGACAGCGACAACCTTGACCCCCTTGCCGACCATGACAAGGACAGCGAGACCCCCTACGGCGCTCTGATAAACAAAAAGGCTATCTGCTCGGGCTATGCCCTCACCTTTAATCTGCTGACACAGCTCATGGGGATAGAGAGCATCACGGTCGAGGGTACGCGCAGCGACGATGCCGAGCACGCATGGAACCAGGTAAAGCTGGGGCAGGACTGGTACTGCGTTGACGTTGTATGGGACCGCAACAGCTATGACGACGGCGATCTTAAAACGAAGCACAAATACTTCAACTGCACTGCCGAGCTCATGAAGACCACCCATAAATGGGACGAGGCCGATTATCCTGCCGCAAAGGGCACAAAATACTCCTATATAAAAATGAAAATGGAAACGGAGCCCTACTATGCCTACAGCATCGACAGCCTTGAACAGCTGCTTTGGCTCAACACGCAGAACGGACTGGGCGAGCTGGTGTTCATTCCCAGTGAGTATTATTTCGACCCCGCCGATCCCTCATTCGCAGGCTCAGATGCGCTGAAGGAGATCAAGGATATGCTGATCGAGAACGACTGCTGGTATCTCGAAACTATCACCGAGGAGACCTCGAACGGCACGGCAGCTATGCTGCTCTACCGCACTATCAAGGAGTCGGAGCGCCCCAAGGAGGAAAGCAGCAGCGAGGAAGGCTCGGAGAGCGAAAGCAAGGCCGACAGCAGCAGCGACAGCAGCAGCAAGCCTGCGGAGGAATCATCCTCAAAGGCTGATAAGCCGTCCTCAAAGGCGGACAAGTCATCCTCAAAGGCGGATAAGGCCTCTTCGTCAAAGAACGAAAGCAAGTCCGACAGCTCCGAGAGCAGCGACAGCAGCAGCGAAAGCGACGACACAAGCTCGGTATCCGAAACAGAGGAGAAAACAGAGCAATGAGATTCAGACCATGTATCGACATACACGGCGGCAGCGTAAAGCAGATAGTCGGCGGCACGCTCCGGGACGGAGGGATCGCGCAGGAGAACTTTGTCTCGAGGATGTGCGGGGCTTATTACGGCGAGCTTTACCGAAGCTGCGGCCTTGAGGGCGGGCATATCATACTGCTTGACCCCGCCGGCACTCCCGCCTACGAGGCAGACTGCGAGCAGGCACGCTCTGCGCTGCAGGCCTTCCCCGGAGGACTGCAGATAGGCGGAGGCATCAATGCCGGCAACGCCGCCCGGTTCCTTGATATGGGGGCATCCCATGTTATAGTTACAAGCTATGTCTTTAAGGACGGCAGGATAATGGAGGACAATCTGAAAAGGCTGGTGTCTGAAGTCGGCAGAGATAGGATAGTCCTTGACCTTAGCTGCCGCTACAGGCAGGAGGAAAAGAAATATCTTATCGTCACCGACCGCTGGCAGAAATATACCGACACGGAGTTCTGCCCCGAAACGCTGGAGTATTTTTCCCGGTTCTGCGCGGAGCTGCTCGTCCATGCGGTGGATGTTGAGGGCAGGCAGTGCGGCATAGAGGCTGCAGTGGCAAAGACCCTCGGGGAGCTTGAGTTCCCCTCCACCTATGCGGGAGGGATATCCTCCTTTGACGACCTTGACAGGCTTTACGAATACGGTAAGGGCAAAGTTGACTTCACCGTGGGCTCGGCGCTGGATATCTTCGGCGGAGATATGCCCTTTGAAAGGGTCGTGCGCTATGCGGAGGAAAAGGGAAAATGATCGTAAACAGACTGGGGCTCTCGGGGGGCTATGTAAGAGTGGACAGCGGCGGTGAGCTGCACCCCCGCACCACGTCGGACGGGCTCACCTTCGGCGGCGACCAGAGCTGGTTCGGCGGCGAGGGAGTTATCGCGCCGCTGGGCTGCGGACTTATCTCCTGCGCGGACATACTTCTTTACATGACCGGCCGCAGGACGATAGGCATAGAGGAATACAAGGACTTTGTCCGAAGTATCGGCAAGGGACGGCTCAAGGTGCGCCGGAGGCTGGGGGTCAACGGCATCAGCATGGCCGCAGGTATGCAGAGCAGGCTCAGGGCTCTCGGAATGAACCGTAAGGTGCGGTGGGGCTTTTCAAAGAAGAAGATACTCCCCCGCATAAGGGAAATGCTGGAGCGGGACATCCCAGTGACTATCTCGGCAGGGCCGCAGCTGCTTTTCTCAAAGCGCCGGAGAACGGGCGTAATGCTTTACATAAGGGACGAAAATGGAGAGTTCATTCTCCCCGGCTGGCGGGATACCCCGGTGAGAGACCATTACATGACAGTCACCGCCCTTATCGAAACGCAGAGCAGAAGGATGCTTGAGGTGTCCTCCTGGGGGGAAAGATACTATATCGACTGGGACGACTATCTGAAATATATCAATACATTCGGAACATTTTTCAGCAATATAATGTATATTAGATAAAGAGATAAGATTTTGCTTGCATTATGCAGGACTATGTGCTATAATAGTATAATGCGGCAAGAAAGCTTTCGGCAGCTGATACCCCGGCTGTCTATAAAATATGAAGGGCGATGTTATTAAATGGCAAAGCTGAAAATAGCTGTGATCTTCGGAGGAAGATCAAACGAGCATGATATTTCAAGGATATCGGCAGTACACGTTATCGGGAGCATCCCGAAGGATAAATACGACGTGGTGACAGTGGGCATCACCAAAAAGGGACACTGGTACAGGTTCATCGGCGATACGGAGCTTATCGCAAACGGCGAATGGGAAAAGCACCCGGATAACGCTCCCTGCATTTTGAGCCCCGACCCTATCCACAAGGGCTTTATCGTCTTTGAAAGGGACGGCGAGGCCGTGAGTCTGAAGGTGGACTGCGTTTTCCCCGTGCTTCACGGAAAAAACGGCGAGGACGGCACGATACAGGGTCTGCTGGAGCTGGCGGGTATGCCCTATGTGGGCTGCGACGTTATCTCGTCGGCTATGTGTATGGATAAGGATACTACACATACCATACTTGAATCGGCGGGAGTAAAGACCGCAAAATGGGTAAGGATACTGCGGTACGAGGTGGACGAGAAGCTGGCCGCCAAGTGCGAGGAAATGGAGCAGAGGCTCTCCTATCCCATGTTCGTAAAGCCCTGCTGCTGCGGCTCGTCTGTGGGCATCTCCAAGGTGAGAAACAGAGAGGAGCTGGAAAAGGGCATCATGCAGGCCTTTGTTCACGATAAAAAGGTCATCGTGGAGCAGGCGATAAGCGGCAGAGAGATCGAATGCGCCGTCATGGGAAACAGCAAGCCCTTTGCCTCTGACGTGGGCGAGATAAGGTCAGCCTGCGAGTTCTATGACTACGACGCCAAGTACAGCGACATCGGCTCTGAAACCATTATCCCCGCCGATATCCCCGAGGATAAGCGCGAGGAGATAAGGCAGACAGCCGTTAAGGGCTATCACGCCCTCGGCTGCGAGGGTCTTGCAAGAGTTGATTTCTTCCTTGCGGACGACGGCAGCGTTATTCTCAATGAGATAAACACCATGCCGGGGCATACGGCTATCAGTATGTACCCGAAGCTTATGGAGAATATCGGCATCCCCTGCGAGGAGCAGGAGGACAGACTTATAAAGCTTGCCCTTGAAAGAGCAGGTGTCGATTATGAGTGAGCTGGCTATCGGAGTCTTTGATTCGGGCGTGGGCGGTCTGACCTGCGTAAAGGAGCTGACCAAGCTTATGCCCCACGAGGACATAATCTATCTCGGCGACACCGCAAGAGTCCCCTACGGCACCAAGAGCGTTGATACCATTGCAAAGTATGCAAAGGAGGATATCGCGTTTTTGGAGCAGTTCAATGTGAAAATGATACTTATCGCCTGCGGCACCGTTTCATCGGTGCTGATGTCACGGCCGCTGTTTGAAAACAGCTCCGTGAGCAGCTTCAGCGGGGTTATCTATCCCACCGTGACTGCCGCCTGCGCCGCCACGCGCAATAACCGCATCGGCGTTATAGGAACCCCCGCAACTATCCGCTCGGGGGTCTATGGAAAGGCGATAAGAGAGATAAGAAACGATATAAAGGTATTCTCAAAGGCCTGCCCCATGTTCGTGCCGCTGGTGGAAAACGGCTATACCGACCGAAACGACAGGGTGGCAAGGCTTATCGCAGAGGAATATCTTGAGGGAATGAAACAGGAAGAGGTAGATACGCTTATCCTCGGCTGCACTCACTATCCGCATCTGGAGGGGGTCATCAGCGAGGTAATGGGCGAGGGTGTAAAGCTTATTTCCTCCGGCGCGGAGATCGCCAAGTATGCCGAGAGGACGCTTATCACCGGCGGCGAGGCGGCAGACCGCAGCGAGCAGGGAAAGCTTACCCTCTACTGCACCGACAGCGAGGAGCTGTTTGCCGAGAACGTGGAGACGTTTTTGGGGCATAAGGATAATATAACCATATACCGCTGTTCGGTAAAATAAGTCAACGATCGAGAATGAAAAAGGAGCAAAGCATTGAAAAAGCAAGTCAATATTTCGGTGATAAGCAAGCAGTTCGACGGCGAGAACACCGAACAGACCGAGATCATGACCGTGGGCGAGATGAAGCTTTACAGCGACGGCTACGAGCTGATCTATGATGAATCGGAGGCCTCGGGACGTGCGGGGTCGGTCACAAGCGTGAAGGTTCATAACAAAAGCCTGGTAACGCTTTCCCGCAGCGGACAGACGAATATGGAGCTTGTTATCGAGGCGGGCAAGAAGCATCACTGCCACTACGGCACCCCCTTCGGTGAGTTCATGGTGGGCATAAGTGCGAAAAGCATCAAAAGCGAGATGAACGAGCTGGGCGGCCGCCTTGACCTTAGCTATGTCATCGACGTTAATTACGGCTATGTGGGCGATTTTGAGGTATCCATAGGCGTTAAGACGATAAACTGATACGGAGGAAAAATACAATGGGTGATCTGATAAAAAAGGCACAGGAGCAGGTGCGTGAGCTGGTAATGAACGCGCTGGGCGAGTGCGTTGCCGAGGGAGTTTTCCCGGCTGAACCGATACCGGCGTTCAACGTTGAGATCCCTGCCGACCCCAAGAACGGCGATATGTCCGCAAACACGGCTATGGTCTGCGCGAGGGCTTTCAGACAGGCCCCCTGCAGGATCGGTGAGGAGATCGCCAAAAGGGTGTTCCTTGAGGGCTCCTATTACGAAAGATGCGAGGTGGCAGGTGCCGGCTTTATCAACTTCTATTTCTCAAAGCACTGGTTCTCTGAAGTAGTGGCGGACGTGCTGAAGGAAAAGGAGAGCTTTGGCTCCACCGATCTCGGTGCGGGAAAAAGCGTGCTGGTGGAGTATGTCTCCGCCAACCCCACAGGCCCCATGCACATCGGAAACGCCAGAGGCGGTGCTATCGGCGACTGCCTGTCCTCCGTGCTGGAAAAGGCCGGCTATAAGGTTGCCCGGGAGTTCTATGTGAACGACGCGGGAAATCAGATCGAGAAGTTCGGCCACTCACTGCTGCTCCGGTTCAGACAGCTGACCTCTGCCGAGGGCAGGGCTGTCATCGAGGCCGAGGGCAACGATACGGAAAAGGTCTGCGCTGTTCTCTATGCCGAAAGCGGCGAGGGCGGAAGGTTCGCTATGCCCGAGGACGTTTATCTCGGCACAGACATAATCGAACACGCAAAGAATTACATCGACGAGAACGGCTCCTCTCTTGCGGATGCCGACGACGATGCGGTAAAGAAGGCTCTTGTCGCCTATGCCCTGCCGAAGAACATCGCAGGGCTGGAGCGGGATCTGAAGAAATACCGCATAGTATATGACCGCTGGTTCAGAGAGAGCGAGCTGCACAACAACGGCTCGGTGGACGATATCATCGGCCGGCTGAAGGAGAGCGGCTACACCTACGAGCAGGACGGCGCCCTCTGGTTCCGCTCCTCGGAGTTAGGTGACGAAAAGGACAGGGTGCTTATCCGCGACAACGGCATACCCACCTATTTCGTACCGGACATCGCTTACCACTACAACAAGCTCGTTACACGCGGCTTTGATACGGCTATCGACATCCTCGGTGCCGACCACCACGGCTATATTCCCCGCATGAAGGCGGCTATGCAGGCTCTCGGCGTTGACCCCAGGAGGCTAAATATGGTCATCATGCAAATGGTGAACCTTGTCCGCGGCGGCGAGAAGTACAAGCTGTCAAAACGCTCGGGAAAGGCTGTCACCCTCTCCACTCTGCTGGACGAGATACCGATAGATGCCGCAAGGTTCTTCTTCAATCTGCGGGAGCCCAACTCACAGTTCGACTTTGATCTCGAGCTTGCGATCTCGCAAAGCTCCGACAACCCGGTCTATTACGTTCAGTATGCCCACGCCCGCATATGCTCGGTGCTTCGCCGTCTTGAGGAGGAGGGCATAGAGATACGTCCCGCCGATGCGGACATCCTCTCAAGTCTGGGCGAGCCGGACGAGGTGGAGCTTATCAAGTACATCGCCACCCTGCCTTCTGTCATCAACGAGAGCGCCAGGAACTCCGACCCTGCCCGCGTCACAAGGTATGTATGGGAGCTGGCTACCAAGTACCACCGCTTCTACACCAACTGCCGCATCGTCGGTGAGGAGGAGAACGTGATGCAGGCAAGGATAGCCCTCTCACTGGCTGTAAAGCAGGTGATCGTCAACATCCTTGATATGCTGAAGATCGAATGCCCCGACAAGATGTGACCGAGGTCTTTATATGGATAATACTGTCAACAAGAAAAAGCTGCTTATCGGCGCCTGCATCCGGGGCTTCCTTGAGGCTTGGTTCTTAGGGATGTTCGTGTTCCTGTTCTTCTGGGCGGTGTCGAAGGCCTTCGGGCTTGCGGGAAATCTGATCTTCGGATTTGTGGGCATCGCCACGGTCTGCGCCGTAATGGCGGACTACGGTCTTAAACAGGGCGCAAAGGCCGAGAGCGCGGTGCGTCTCCACGGTGCCGAGCCTTGCCGGAATTTCGGTGTGTTCATCGGACTTACCGCGGCTGCTCCCGGGTGGATATCGCTGCTGCTGCTGGCGCTTTCAAAGGCGGGGATCCTCTTCAACTTCCTGCCGGCCTACAAGATCATCAACGCCTTCTTCTTCCCGATAATCGACATCGTGGCACACACGGCGGACGTAAACGAGATGCACCCCGCCTGCTTTGCACTGTTTGCGGTGCTGCCCTGCTTCTTCGTGCTTAGCGGCTGGCTAAGCTTCAAGTGGGGCTACGATCAGGTGGATCTCAAAGCTAAGATGCTCTATAAGGACAAAAAATAATAGCTGTACAATTTTCCGGACTTCAAAAGGGAATGCATTTTTATATCGGCATAAGCTATTGACAAGCGTATCTCTTTCTGCTATAATATGTTTCACTGTTAAGGGGGTATGCTGAATGGATGATATTTACACCGATCTGCAGTTTCTGACCACCATGCTCACCTCGTGGGACGGCATCAAGCTGGACGGCGAGGACACCAACAAGGGAGAGATCATACGCTCCATAGGAAAGGACTATATGGATTTCGCACTTAGCATCCTGCGGATAGAGGCCGGGGACGAGGACTTCGACACCGACAGGGTGTGCCGGATGTTCCGCATCGACGCCGACGCGGAGGAGCTTAACGATTACATCCCGGATGCTCCGCTGGCACTGGTGACTAACCTTACGCTCCACTCGCAGACCCTGCGCACGGCGATCTTCTTTGACGCCGAGTTCAGCAAGGACGAGAATGTGCCGGTCATGGGGGCGCTGGTCATCGACCTTTACGAGCGTATCTATGACGAGCTGGTGGGGATCTACGACGACGAGGCGCCGGTCTATCGCGCCTACAGCGGCTTCATCGGCGACTGCCGGAGGTTCTTCGACCTCTTCTCGCTGCCGGCGGTAAAGAAAAAGCTGGAAAAGCAGGGCTGACAGCCCGAAGCCTTAACAAGAAACAAAAAATGTGTCCGATTTAGCGCAGCAGCGATACAGAAGCTTTTGAAAAGCCAAGCTCTGCGAGCGCTGCTGCTAAAAGAAAAAATAATAAAGAAGAAAGAATAAAGAATAAACACGGTGTCCGCTTTGCGGACGAATTATGATTATCGCCAAAGGCGATACCTTGATTATTATTTCTTATTTATTCTTTCTTCTTTTTTATTTTAGCGGGCGCGGACACTTGTAACGCAAAGACACTTCTGCCGTGATACAGCAGAAGTGTCTGAATAAAAACTTCTTTATGATGCCCGCGCTTTTTAGCTGTTCACTATTCGTATATCTCTCTGTTTATCGTTTCGATAACGGAGGGGAGATTCACTGCCAGCACGGAGGAGCCGTCCCAGCCGGTGCCGTAAGAGAACTCGTCGTCCCCGGGGATGCGCAGCTGCTTTGTCTCGTACTTGAGGATGAACGGAACGCGGTAGATAAGCTTATATACCTCCCAGCGGCTCAAATTCGTCTCGATATGGGAGCAGACGGCAGATGCGAACTTATCCAGCGTGAGGGGTCCCGAGCCCTTGGCGGTCTGTATCAGCTTGTTAAGCACTGTGCGCTGACGCTCGGTGCGCTGGAAATCGGCGTTGCCGACATAGCGGAGCCTTGCATAGCCAAGTGCCTGGTTGCCGTTGACATGGACGTTCTTCCCGCCCTTGGTGAGGTAATCGGTGCCGTACTCGTTGCCGAGGTAGCGGTTCTGCTCGCGCATGGGATCCTGCATACCGACAGCCTCTTCATCGGTGAAATCCAGCTCCATGCCGCCCACGGCGTCGATTATGTCGATAAAGGCGAAGAAGTCGATATAGACATACTTATCCACTGCCACATCGAAATTATACTCTATCGTATCCATAAGCAGCTCTGCCCCGCCGTAAACGTAGGCGGCATTGAGCTTGGTCTTGTCGCCCTCGCCGTAATAGGAGCCGTCGCCGTCAAGGTCATAGCCCGGCAGGGTAACATAGCAGTCACGCATAAAGGAGGTCATGGTGGTGCGGCCTCGTTTGCCGTCGATCGAAAGCAGGATGAGCGAGTCAGTCCTGCCCCGCTCGGAGGAATCTCTTGTATCAGAGCCGATTAGCAGGATGTTCATGATGTCGTCCGACCTCAGGGAGGCGGTGGTAAAGTTCCGCTCGCCGGTTTCGCGGTAGGTGACCTTGAACATATATCTGAATATCATCACCTGCAGGAACACTATCAGCACAAGGATAATGATAAGCAATATCAGCAGCACCCGTTTCACCGGGGACTTTTTCTTCACAGCAGCCTCACCGCCCTTTTTTCTGCTTGATGACATACCGAACTGCAGCGGCTGGCTCCTGTCGATATGGACATCTTGTCGGCTGCGGGTGTTCTTTTTCTTTTTGCCGGACTTCCTTCTGCCCGTGCCGCTTTGGGGCGGCCGTTTGCGCCGGGGTCTGTCGGTGCGGCGGGGTTCATCCTGTCCGGAACGGTTGGCGAGGTTGGGATGCTCGCCGTAATTGCGTCCCATGACATTGACCACCGGCACCGGCTGGGTCGATTCGGGCGAGTCCAGCTCGGTGAATTTCCTGAGCTGCTCCTCGTAGGCCAGCTCGTAGGTATCCTTTATAGACTTATCGGGAGCCGCACCGCCCGAGCTGTCGGGAGTACGGCGGCCGTTATTTTCAGTCATAGCGATCCTCCTTGATCGGTCGGGAGTTGTTTACCATATGGGTATCTCTATTATAATACATCCCGGACAAAATGTCAATCAAAGCGAGGCAGTTATGGGAATGCAAATGTTAAAATTCGTATTAATTGATTAAGGCAACACCTCACTACCCCTGTGCATCAGTATGCGCAACCTCAACTTGCGTTGAGGTACAACTTGCGTTGAGGTACAACTTGCGTTGAGGTACAACTTGCGTTGAGGTACAGCTTTTCGTAAGATCGCCTATATTCGACGCAGGCTTGCGAGCGAAGTGTGCTTCGCTTTGCGCAGCGTCAAGGAGAATTGACGTCATCTTGATGACGTTGGTAATATGACGGATAAGCCGGTCGTCAAGCAGGCTTGATACGGCAGATGATGTGCAGAGGCGTTAGCCGCGGGTCGTGCGGTGTTGCCTTAACGGCGAAATATAAACAGATGCCGGCTGTCGGCGGCCTTGCCTATGACGGTGAATATCACGGCGCCTATAGCTGTCTGTATCGCATAAAAGGGCACCTGCGAAAAGCCTGCTGCGAGGGCGGCGGAAAGAGAGCCGTCCGTAAGGACGAGAGCCTCGTAAATGCTGTAGCCGCCGGCGCACAGGATAAGCGCCGGGACAAGCGCCGCATAGCTGCGGGGGGTCAGCACTCTGCCCTGCTTTGAGGAAAAGGGCAGCACTGTCAGAGACTTGATAACGAGCGTCGCCGGTATCCAAATGCTGAAACCGGTGGCCGCGTCTGCCAGCGCTGCGCCCAAAGCTGCCGCCGGAACTGCATAGCGCTTCGGCAGCAAAGCCGCCGCAAGGAAGATAAAGCCGTCCCCGGCGTGGGTGTAGCCTATGCCGGTGGGAATGTGGATGTAAGCCGTAGCAATGAATATCAGCGCCGTCAAAAGTCCGCTTAAGGCAAGCAGCCGTGTGCGCTCGTTCTTCATAACAGATCACCTTTCTTTCATCAGTATGATGCTATTATATACCCGCCGTCACAGGATAGCAAACCGCACAAATGCAGAGGCTCAGGCTACTTTGTTTGTGCAGCTTTCACAGAACCGGCAGCGAAGCAGCAGACAAATTCCGTCAGTACGACGACGAAAACACACCCGCGGCTTCCCTCTCTTTTGCGGAGATCGTCAAAATGTCCTTTGGAAAGCCGGTCAGCCGGGAGTTTTTGTGCGAAAGGTAGAATTGAGATCAAAGAGCGGTTAGCATAATGCAACCCTCCGTCGGAGCAGGGTGCATCCACCGCTGCCCCTCCGGCATAATCCCCGGCGCAGCGGCAAAAAAAGAGTTGACAAAACGGGCGGTTTGCGGTATAATCAAAATAGGGAAATTTGTAATTTCCACTGAACTTTCGAGAGGAGTATTTTTATGGCAAGTTTGACCAAGAACCCCAATGTCAACAAGTGGGTTGACGAAATGATCGCCCTCACACAGCCAGATAAGGTTGTATGGATAGACGGCTCCGACGAGCAGCTGCAGCAGCTTAGAGACGAAGCCCTCAGCACAGGCGAGATGATCCAGATGAACCAGGACGAGTATCCCGGCTGTCTGTATCACAGGACCGCTCCCAACGACGTTGCCCGTGTAGAGGACAGGACATTTATCTGCACCAAGACCAAGGAGGGTGCAGGCCCCACCAACAACTGGATGGATCCAGACGAGATGTGGAATATGCTCGAGCCTATGTACAACGGCGTTATGAAGGGCAGAACGATGTATGTTATCCCCTATTCCATGGGACCTATCGGCTCGCCCCTTGCAAAGGTCGGCGTTGAGGTTACTGACTCGATCTATGTTGTACTTAATATGGACATCATGACCCGTATGGGCACCAAGGCCTTTGAGAACCTCGGCGACACCTCTGACGACTTTGTAAGAGGTCTCCACTCCAAGGCTGACGTTGACCCCGAGAAGAGATACATCGTTCAGTTCCCCGAGAAGAACACCATTTGCTCCATTAACTCCGCTTACGGCGGAAACGTTCTGCTGGGCAAGAAGTGCTTCGCTCTGCGTATCGCTTCCTTCCAGGGCAAGAACGAGGGCTGGATGGCCGAGCATATGCTTATCCTCGGCGTTGAGAAGCCCAACGGCGAGGTCAAGTACATCACCGCTGCCTTCCCCTCTGCCTGCGGAAAGACCAACCTTGCAATGCTTATCCCGCCCAAGTTCTACACCGAGCAGGGCTATAAGGTATGGACAGTCGGCGACGATATCGCTTGGATGAAGCCCGGTCCGGACGGCAGACTTTATGCTATCAACCCCGAGAACGGCTTCTTCGGCGTTGCTCCCGGAACCAATGCAAAGAGCAACTACAACGCTCTGGCATCCACCAAGAAGAACGCTATCTTCACAAACGTGGCTATCAACCTTGACAATATGACTCCCTGGTGGGAGGGTCTGGACAAGAATCCTCCTGTAAACGCTGAAGAGTGGAAGGGCGCACACGTCAACGGACCCGAATATACTGCAAGCGGTGAGAAGCTGGCACATCCCAACTCGAGATTTACCGCTCCCGCACAGAACTGCCCCTGCGTATCTCCCGAGTTCAACAACCCCGAGGGCGTGCCTGTTATGGCTATGATCTTCGGCGGAAGAAGAGAAAAGACCACTCCGCTGGTATATCAGTCCTTCGACTGGGTACACGGTACTTATGTAGGCTCGGCTGTTTCCTCCGAGACAACCGCTGCCGCTACAGGTGCTGTAGGCGTTCTGCGTCACGATCCTATGGCTATGAAGCCCTTCATCGGCTACAACGTCGGCGACTACTGGGCTCACTGGCTTGAAATGGGCGAGATGCTCGGCGACAAGGCTCCCAAGATCTTCAACGTTAACTGGTTCAAGAAGGACGCTGACGGCAACTTCATGTGGCCCGGCTTCGGCGATAACATGAGAGTTCTTGACTGGATCATCAAGCGCTGCGAGGGCACTGTTGATGCTGTTGAAACTCCTATCGGCTATCTGCCCAAGCCCGAGGACATCTGCCGCGAGGGCATCGAGGACGAGGTATCTCTCGACAGGATGAAGGAGCTGCTTGCAGTTGACAAGGATCTCTGGATCGCCGAGATCAAGGAGATGCGCCGCTACTATGATGAGGACATCAAGGCTAAGGGCGGCCATATTCCCGAGGCTCTCTACAAGGAGCTTGACAAGATCGAGGCAAGACTTAACAAGTAATCCCATTAAGCAATATATCCCCTGCCTGAGCGCGCGCGTCATAAAGAAGCTTTTATTCAGACACTTCTGCTGTATCACAGCAGAAGTGTCTTTGCGTTACAAGTGTCCGCGCCCGCTAAAAGAAAAAAGAAGAAAGAATAAATAAGAAATAATAATCAAGGTATCGCCTTTGGCGATAATCTTAATTCGTCCGCTAAGCGGACACCTTGTTTATTCTTTATTCTTTCTTCTTTATTATTTTAGCGGTGGCACATACAAAGCTGTAATTGTCAAATACTTCTTTATCGCCACCGCGCTTTAGGCGGGGGATTTTTTGGCTCAAAACAGCTGTACAAAAAACAGGACACCTCACAAGGAGATGTCCCGTTTTATCGGTATTGTCAGTCTATGCGTATCCTGCCCTTGGGGAACTCGCGGTAGTCCATATAGTCGGCATCGTAGTTGACGCTCCATACGTTCTCGGCGAAGAGGGGGTCATAGAGCCTGCCGTTCACGGTGAACCAGCCATGGCGGCCGTCGTGGCAGACGTAGATATTCTTATAGCCTATCTCAAGGAACATGAACGCGCAACAGGTAGAGTCGGAAACGCAGCAGCCCCGTCCCTTGGTGAAGATATCGTCGGCGAACAGCACGTCCCATTCATCGGTGGTCTGCCAGTAATTAGCCAGCAGTCTCCATACCCAGTAGGGATGCTCAAAGACCTCCCAGTTGAAGACCTTCAGCCGCTTCTCCTCCATTGTATCGGAGGGGTCGGTAAGCTCCAGCACCTTCTGGTGAGCCTTCATCATGATCTCGATGCGCTTGCGGCCGTAATCAGTGAGGTTGACGGCCTTGCCGGTCTTATCCACCTTGATCTTGTTGATCGTGGTGTCTGTCACCAGCTTGCCGGTGATGCGGTCGAAGCAGTAAAAATTGCCGTCGATCTCCTGCCAGCCGGTCTGCTCAACACCCTTGGCATCGCGGAAATAAACCGCGCCGTCACGGGTGAACATTCCCGCACCCGCTATCTTAAAGGTCTTGGAAAGAGTGCCGGTGAAGCTCTTGCCGGCACCGGTGAACTTGATAGTGGCGGTACCCTTCTTGACATTATTGCTGTAGGAAACGGTATAATCCGTACCCTTGACAAGCTTATAGCCCTTGAATTTCAGTGTGGGGTCGGGCTTTACGGCGCTGCCGGTATAGGCATAGGCGTTGTCGAGCCCGGAAACAGAGGCATTGGCCACATTTGCCTTGACGACGTTAAATTTCTTGATGCCGCTGCCGGTATAAAGACCCTTGCCCTTGACACTTATAGTCGCCGTTCCGACGTTCTTGCAGTTGGAGATCGTATAGGTATAATCTCTGCCCTCCTTAAGCTTGTTTCCGTCGGTATCACGGACAGTTACCGTTGGCTTAAGGTCGCGGCCGCGATAGGCGTAATTCAGCGTGGGAACGGTTATCTTTCCTATCCCGCCGAGGACGGACTTCTCCTTTACGGAGCTGTAGCTGCCGTAGCGCTTGCCGTCATTGCCCACAACGAAGCCGCGAAGCTTGATATAATACTTCTCGCCGGGCTCGGGGACGTTTTTGAGATTGACGCTCGTCTTGCCGGAGGAAGCCCAGACGGTGGTGCTGTGATAGGTCTTAAAGCTGCTGTCGGTGCTGTAAAGCACTTGATAGCCGTCAACACCGTCAACTTTATCCCACTCCACCATGACATTTCCCTTGCCGGTGGTAAGCGACCTGATCTTCATAACGGGAGCCTTTACTGGGAACCGGACGAGCTTGGTGCCGGAATATCTGCCTGTTCCGACGACGACCAAAACAGCAATACCCGGTTTGTCATTATAGGAGTAATAGATCTTATAGTCCCTGCCCTTGACAAGCCTTGTGCCGTCCAGAACGACAGTGACCTCGTCTGCACCGTTCCTGTTATCGGGCGTAACGGGGCTGCCGTTATAGGTATAGGAGGAATATTTAAGTGTGACGTCGGCACCCTCTACTGAATTGGGAGCTGCCCGCATAACAGCGACAGCATCGGCCTCGACTGTTTTTTCGGTGCCAACAGCCACACAGGCGGCAGTGCCCAGCGAAAGCGACAGGGCTGTCAGCACGATGAGGAGCTTATTCATCTGATCTCACCCTCAAAAAATGATATTTACGGTATAATTATATCATAAACAGTCGTAATATGTCAATATATTCTATGCAAAATAATTGAAAAAAAAGCAAGGAGCCGCGCGGGCAGCTCCTTGCAATTATCAGCGGTCAATCCTTCACCGGGGCGACCTTCCAGATATCCTCGGCATAATCCTTAACAGTTCTGTCGGAGGAGAACTTTCCTGCCGAGCAGATATTCAGCCAGCACTTTCTTGCAAAGGCAAGCTCGTCCTTATAGTCCGCATTTGCCCGCAGCTTGGTCTGAACATAGTCGTTGAGATCACCGAGCAGGTAGTAGTGATCGGGGACGTGCCACGAGGCGCCGTCGGTCAGCGCCTTGTAAAGCTCCTTGAAGCTGCCCTCCTGATCGGACGGTACTCCGCCGTCGTCAAGGGTGCCGTCGATGAGCTTGTTAAGCACACGGTCTATCCTTTCGTCTCCGTATAGTATCTCCCGCGGGTCATAGTCCGGCATGATCTTCTCCAGCTCCTCGACCCGGGCTCCGAAGATATACTCGTTCTCCTCGCCTGCCTCCTGTGCGATCTCGATATTTGCACCGTCCAGCGTGCCGAGGGTAACGGCGCCGTTGAGCATCAGCTTCATGTTGCCAGTTCCCGAGGCCTCTGTTCCCGCAGTGGAGATCTGCTCGGAGATATCGCAGGCGGCCACCAGCTTTTCGGCGTAGCTGACGTTATAGTTCTGCACGAACACTACCTTGATAAGACTGCTTACCTCCGGGTCGGCGTCGATAAGCTTGCCTATCTCGCCTATCAGTTTGATTATCGCCTTGGCGCGTCTGTAGCCCGGGGCGGACTTGGCTCCGAAGATGAAGGTGGTGGGCGTGAAGTCCCGGATCGTGCCGTCCTTGATGCCGAAGTATATATAGAGTATCGACAGGGTGTTGAGCAGCTGGCGCTTGTATTCGTGGAGGCGCTTTATCTGGATATCGAATATCGTATCGGCGTTTATCGAAACGCCGTCATGCCTTTGTATGAACTCCGCAAGCTGTTGCTTCTTCTGCTTCTTTATTGCTATGAACTCCCGCAGCACAGCCTCGTCGTCGGCGTATTTTTTAAGCTCCTTGAGCTTATCGAGATCCTTGACCCACGCATCCGAGCCGAGCAGGCGTGTGATAAGCGCCGAAAGTTCCTGATTGCATAGCGCCAGCCAGCGGCGCTGGGTGATGCCGTTGGTCTTGTTGCGGAAGCGCTCGGGATAAAGCCCGTACCACTCCTTCAAGGTATCTGTCTTGAGTATCTCGGTGTGGATCTCCGCCACTCCGTTGACATAGCTTGAGGCATAGACTGCAAGGTTTGCCATTCTCACCTGTCCCTCTGCCGCGGGAGCCAGCTTGGTGATGAATTTCCTGTCCTTTTTCAGCGCATACATATCCTTTATGAACCGCTCGTTTATCATCAGCACAAAGGCATATACCCGGGGCAGGAGCTGCTCCATAAGGCCGCTGCTCCATTTTTCAAGAGCCTCCTGCATAACGGTGTGGTTGGTGTAGTTGAACACCCGGCGGGTGATGTCAAAGGCAGCTTCAAAGTCATAGCCGTACTTATCCACCAGCAGGCGCATCAGCTCCGGGATAGAGATGACCGGGTGAGTGTCGTTAAGCTGTACTGTCACATAGTCGGCAAGGTTATCAAGGGTGCCGAAGCGGTTGTAATGCTTTCTGGTGATATCCGCAAGGGATGCCGCCGAGAAGAAATACTCCTGCCGCAGGCGCAGCCTTCTTCCCTCGTCGAAGTTGTCATTGGGATAAAGCACCTTGCAGATATTCTCGGCATCGGCGGCGGCCTTTACTGCGCCGTCATAGTCGCCGTTGTTGAATTTTGTGAAGTCAAAGCCCTCGTATGCCTCCGACTGCCAAAGGCGGAGAGTTCCGATATTATCAGTCCCATAGCCAATGACAGGCATATCATAGGGGACGGCCTTAACGGTCATGTCCGAATACTCGACTGCCACGGCATCGGCATCGCAGCGAACGCTCCACGGGTCGCCCTGCCGCTGCCAGTCATCGGGATACTCCCGCTGAAAGCCGTTCTCTATCGCCTGCCGGAAGAGGCCGTACTTATATCTGATGCCGTAGCCGTCAAGGGGAATATCGTGGGCGGCGGCGGAGTCAAGAAAGCAGGCGGCAAGTCTGCCGAGGCCGCCGTTTCCGAGGGCGGCATCGTCTATCTCCTCCAGCTCCGCAAGAGAACCGCCGTTCTGCCGCAAAGCCTCCTCCACGGTATCGGTGATGCCGAGGACAAGCAGGTTATTATAGACTGCCCTGCCCATAAGGAACTCCATTGACAGGTAGCAGGCACGGCGGCCGGAGAGATGCTTCTGACGGCTCCTGCTCCAGCGGCCGGCTATCTCCCGCATGACCACAGACGATACCACATTATGCAGCGAGACTGCATTGACAGTATCAGAGGTATCGGTGATGCGTTCCGTGATCTCCTTGTTTATTTCGTCTATCAAATGCTGTTTATCCATAGAAACCTCCAAAGAAAAATAATGATCTGTTGCCTTAATTGACAGTTGATAATGAAGGAGCCTCTGAACGGGCGCACTCCATAATTATCAACTGTACATTATCAACCGTCAACCGCTTCCTGCGGAAGACGGCGGTAGATGCGGGTCAGCTCGTATATCTCCTGCGCCAGCTCGTCGGTCAGCGCGTCGGAGCGCATCCTCCACTTCCAGTTGCCGCCGAGGGTCGAGGGGATGTTCATCCTTGCCTCGGAGCCAAGCTCAAGGAAATCCTGCATCTGCGCCACCGCAGTGTCGGCGATGCTCGACCACGCCGCCCGTATCATCCCGCGGGGGATGTCCTTATTGCGGCGGACATTCAGATATTCACGGGTGAACTTAGCCTCCTCCTTGGTAAGCTGCGCCGTCCAGCCGGCAATGGTCTCGTTGTCGTGGGTGCCGGTGTAGCATACACAGTTTGAGGTCTTGAAATTGTGGGGCAGATAGTCGCTGTCACCCTCCGGGTCAAAGGCGAACTCCAGCACCTTCATGCCCGGGAAGCCGCTGGATTTCAGCAGCCTTGCCACCTTGGGAGTGATAAAGCCCAGATCCTCCGCGATGATGCGGCAGTCGCCGAGCTGCTTTTTCACTTCCTTGAAAAGCTTCATGCCCGGACCCTTGCGCCACTGTCCCACAACGGCATCCTCTCTGCCGTAGGGAATGGTGTAATAGCTCTCAAAGCCGCGGAAATGGTCGATGCGGACAACGTCATAGGTGCTGACGGCAGTGCGGATGCGCTCTATCCACCACTTGAAGCCCTCCGCCTCCATAACGTCCCAGCGGTAGAGGGGGTTGCCCCAAAGCTGTCCCTTCGCCGTAAACACATCCGGCGGACAGCCCGCAACGTCTATGGGCTTTTTATCCTTGTCGAGCAGGAAATAGCCCGGCCTTGTCCAGACCTCGACGCTGTCATAGGCCACATAGATCGGTATATCACCGATCATGTCGATGCCGAGGCCGTTGACATAGGCCTTGAATTTCCTCCACTGCTTGAAATATTCGTACTGGATGAATTTATAGTAGGCGATATCCTCGGCGTAGTCCTGCCGCGCCGCCTCGACGGCCTTTGGCTCGTACATACGCAGAGGCTTTTCCCACTCGTCCCATGCCTTGCCGCCGTGAGCGTCCTTGAGGGACATAAAGAGGGCGTAATCCTCCAGCCAGTCCTTGTTTGCGGTACAGAAGGACTTATAGTCCTTGTCCGGCTCGAAGCGGGCGAAGGCCTTTCTAAGCACTGCGAACACCTTATTGTAAAGCAGCTCGTAATCGACCGCAGCAAAGCCGCCCCAGCTTATGCGCTTATACTCCATAGGCTTCAGGAGCCCCTCTGCTTCAAGGGTCTCGAAGTCGATGAAGTAGGGGTTGCCGGCATTGACCGAAAAGCTCTGATAGGGCGAGTCGCCGTAGCTGGTGGGAGTTACCGGGAGTATCTGCCAGTATTTCTGACCGCTCTTGGCAAGGAAATCCGCGAAGGCATAGGCCTCGCGTCCCAGCTTGCCGATGCCGTATCTTCCGGGAAGAGAAGAGATATGCAGAAGGATGCCGCTTGCACGCATATTAAAAGCCTCCTTTATGACAATTGATAACAATGCTGACTGTCCGAAACAGCATACAAAGTTATTATACACTATCTTCAGCTTTTTTTCAAGTTTTTTTTGAATTTTCCGTGTATTTGCCTGCCTGCCGCCGGTAAATTCTGACAATTTCTCTCCTCGGGTTGACACGACCGGCATTTTGTAATATAATTGTAATATGTTCCGTTGTTTATTAGAAGGAGAAATATTATGAAGAAATTTTTGATCTCTGCGGCTGCCGCCGCTGTGCTGCTTTGCGGGTCAGCTTTTTCTGCGGCTGCCGCTGATGAACCCGTCACCGGCGGAGACATTGCCGCCGCCGAACAGCAGCTTGCGGATATTTCCGACAGCAGCGTCAGCTTTAAGTACACGTCCTATAGCTTCACGGGTGGTGAGATAACCCCCGACGCAAGAAACGGTGCCGACGAGGTGACTGTTACATACAACGGCAGTGTTCTTGTCAAGGGCGTTGACTATACTGTTTCCTACAGCAATAATACAAACGTGGGCTATAAGACTGCCGTTTTGTCCGTCACCGGCATCGGTGACTACACCGGCACAAAGGACGTGCCCTTCACTATCAAGCCCAAGAAGTCCAAGCTGACAGGCATTTCCTCCGCAAGCAGCAGCATCCGCGTGAGCTGGACGGAGTCGGCAGATGCCTTGGGCTATCAGCTGCTATACAGCCCCGACCCCGATTTCAAGGCAAATGTGCTGTCAAAGGACGTCACCGGCAAGACCACTGCCGACCTTACGGATATTCCCGAGGCAGGGGTCAAGTGGTACGTCAAGGTCAGACCCTTTATAACCAGCAACGGCACGGCTGCCGGCGTCCGTTACGGCAGCTACAGCTCTGTCAAGAGCGTGACGGTAAAGGGCAGCATCGCCAGTGTGACCACCAAATATCGGAAATACACCTACAAGGGCAAAGAGATACGCCCGGAGCTGACCGTTACCGACAGCAGAGGGTCAGTGCTGGACAGCTCCTGCTATACAGCTGCCTACACGAATAATATAAATGTCGGGACCGCTTATGTGATTGTAAGAGGCAGGGGCGCATATTCCGGGTCGGTGACACACACCTTCACCGTTAAGCCCAATGACCTTTCCGACAACAGAGCGACCATTCCCGCGCTGGAGTATATCTATGTCGGCACCCCCGTAAAGCCCACGCCTACGCTCAAGGTGAACGGCGTAAAGCTGACCAAGAACAAGGACTACACCGTTTCCTACAGCGGCAACAATGCCGAGGGAGCTGCCACCGTGACCCTCACCGGCATGGGCAACTTCTCAGGCAGCACCTACCGCACCTTCACGCTGAAAAAGCCCGCCCCCGGCGTCAGCACCGTAAACGGCGTCACCTACTACGCCGACAAGAACGGCGAGGTCGAGCGCAGCGTTGCAAACAGCGTTATCACCTATTCGGACAAGTATCTGACCTCACAGATGAAGTCCCTCTTCAAGAAAAAGGGCTACACCGTGACCTCTGCGCTGCCCACTGTGGATTTCAAGTCAGTGAGCAAGGGCTCGTCGAACCGCAAGGTCGTTCTCACCTGGGGTCACGAGCTGGACGGTGAATATACCTCCTATCTGCTTTTCAAGGGCGACACCTACGGCACAAGCTGGAAGCTCCTCAAGGAGATGAAGGTCACCGATGCAGCCGCCGACTACAAATACACGAACAACATTTCCTCCTTCAACAGCCGCTTCTTCAGATACGCGCTGGCGGGCATGACCGTTAAGGACGGAAAGAAATACATAAGCCCGCTGACCTTTGAAACAGGCTGGTCAAAGATAAGCATCTGCCTTGACCCGGGTCATTACATCGGCTGCAATGCCAACGAGGAATACTCCGAGGGAACACAGATGCTCCTGCTGGGCGGAAAGCTTAGGGACAGCCTTACCTCTGTCAAGCTCTCCGGCACCGCATTTGCCAATGTGAAGATAACCCGCACCGGCAACGGCATGACTGAGACCTTTGCCCCCGGGGTGTATAACGAGAAATTCAACTCCGATTACGGCTTCTCGCTTGCCTCAAGAGGCACCTATGCCAAGGGCTGTGACTATTTCATCTCGCTGCACACCAATGCCACCTCCACCAACAGCTGGTACACTCCGACCTTCTGGGAGGTGCAGACCTATGTTAACCTTCACGCCAACGCAAACAGCTTTGACAAGGCTCTTGCCTACGAGGTGGGACTTGCCGCCTCAAAGACCATAGCTCCCGGCGGAAAGACCATAGACAGCCGCGCACCCTTCACATACAGCAAGGTCATGAACCGGCTGGTATCGGGCAGCGGCGCCACCTACAAGGCGGGCGACACCTACTACGCTGTCAACCGTGCCGCCGACAAGGTGGGAGTTCCGGGCTTCCTTATCGAGCATTCCTTCCACACAAACCCCGCTTTAAGAAAGTGGATGCTCGTTGATTCCAATCTTGCCAAGCTTGCCAAGGCGGAGTGCGATGTGATACTGAAGCACTACGGCTTCCCGATAGAAGCATGATCTGTCAGCACAGACCGTAAAAGCAAAGAGCTGATCCGTTGAATTGGGATCAGCTCTTTTTTTGAAGCAGCACGCCGCTTGCGAGGTGCTGACTTAGTGCCGGACTTACTTGCTGTAGTCCATTTTTACAAGGATCTGCTTGTCGTTGAATACCGGGTCGTCAGAGCCCACGCCGATGAAGCCCTTGCCGAACATATCGAACATATTGCTCTTTATCGCAAACTCCGGCAGCCTGCCGATGAAGCGCTCACCGTCGCAGAGCATTGCGGTCTGTACGGGGGTGACGAACTCGCCCTTGTCGTTGAAGCCGCCACCGGCCGCTACTATCGGAACGACTGTCAGCCGGCCGTCAAGCAGCTCCTTTACCGTCTTGTCAGAGCGCTTTATGCGCAGGTTCACATAGCCGTTGCCCGGCACATCCGTCATGCCGAAGTTGGCGCTGCCGGTGTGGGGAGCATTGTACTTCTCCGCGGTGCGCTTGTCGGCATAGCCGGAAATGAAGACTCCGTTTTCGATGAACACCTGCCTGTCATCCGGGCGGATGACTCCCTCGCCGTCAAAGAAGGGAGTGAACCAGGTCTCCTTGTCAGAGACATCGTGGGAAAGGGTGAAGCTGTCGGCGAATATCTTCTCGCCCGTCCTGCCGGAAAGCAGGGATGTTCCCAGCGCAAGGTTCTCCGCATCAAGGCACTCGGTCAGCTTTTCGAGATACCAGTAATACTGGGTCTGTATGATAAGCTCCTCCGGCAGCTCGACCTTGTTTGTGAAATTTGTCAGATAGTTGTCTGCCATATCGGTGAACTTTTTGAAGCTGAAATCTCTCTGTCCGATGCTGAACCAGCCGTCGTCTATGTCCTTGCTGTCCTTGTGCTTGAAGCCGATGCCCACGTTAAGGGAGCTGTCGGTGTTTGAGCAGTCAAGCCCGCAGGAATTGCGTATAGCTCTTATTGCTTTGTTCACGCTGACGGAGCCTGTGAAAATGAAATCCGGGAAATGGGTCTTGAGATACTCGACTGTCTCCCGGGCGATATCCATAAGCTCCCTGTCGGAGTATTCCCGCTCGGTCTTGTCGCGGTGGCGTGTGCCTGTTTCGAGGGCAAAGCCGTAGGGGCGCTTCAGCTTGAGGTTTTCCTCCGCCCGGCGATAGCCCTCCTCCTCACTGATATTATCCTGTATGTACTGTATCCCCGCATATCCGCCGTCATACACTCTGAAGGAGCGGAAGGTGCGGCTGTCCTTGTTGAAGGACTTTAGCTTGGTTTCCTCTATCTCCACCTCGCGGAAGTCAAAGCCGGAGGTCATAAGCTCTCTTTCCATAACTGTCCCCCCTTAGTTTATCGTAAGCGACCTTACGCGGATAGTCGGGCCCGCGTCGGAAACGGGCATGGACTGGCCGTTCTTTCCGCAGGTGGATGTATCGCAGAATTCAAGGTCGTTTCCCACAGCGTCGATATCAAACAGCGTCTTGAAAACGCTGCCTGTCACCACGTTGACCCGCAGCGGCTCGGCAAGCCTGCCGTTTCTTATACGGTAACAGCAGCTGGGCTGCATGGTGAAGGTACCCTGTCCGGTGCCGTAATTCACGTTATAGACATAGATGCCGTCCTCGACCCCTGCGATGATATCCTCCGGCGAGGTGTCGCCCGGCTGCATAAAGGTGTTGGTCATCCTCACCATTGGCGGATAGGAGAAATCCTGCGCCCTTGCGTTGCCGGTTGGCTCTTCGTTCAGCGTCATCGCAGATTTGGCATCATGCAGCCTGCCTGTCAGCACGCCGTTTTTGATAAGCCAGGTCTCACGGGGAGCTGTGCCCTCGTCGTCATAGGCGATATAGCCCCGGTGGAGCATATCTCCGCTGTCGCAGATCGACACCAGCTCGCTGCCCACCCTTTTGCCCATTACCCACTCCTCCTGGAGGGTCTTGTCGTTGAGCATGAAATCCGCCTCGCTCTTGTGACCGAAGCTCTCGTGAGTGAACATTCCCGTAACGCCGGGTGCAAGCACGCACACATAATCCCCGGGGACAACATCAACGGCGTTCCTGGCGTAATCAAGATAGCGCTCTATCCTCTCGGTCACTTCCCTTTCGTGGCCGGAGAGAAGGGCAAAATCCATTCCGCCGAATGTCCTTCCCGCCGGTGTCTTGGCATCGTTCACGAAGATATCGCACCACATATTGATAAAGCACTGCTGATAGTCCTGCACTATCTCGGAGCCCTTGCTGGAGTAAAACTCCTTGACGGTATGGGTTTGGTAGCAGCCGGCATACCACTGCTTTACCTCCTCGGGCAGATCCTCAAAGCAGGCGGAGATGTAATGCGACACCAGCTCCTCCCGCTGACTGCGGGTGATCTTTCTGACGTCGTTATCGCCCTCAAAGCGAAGGACCTTGTCCTTGTGTACCTCGAACATCTTCACCACCGGGTCGTTTTCGATATCGGGGTCGGGCTCGGCGATAGCCGCCAAGGCATCAAGCTCCTGCTGGATGCTGTCAAGGCTGTTGGTAACGCTGGTGTACCATAGCCTGCCGTCATAGACCCTTACCATAGCGCCTGTTACAGAGGTCTCGCTGTTTTCCTTGACCTCTCCGTTATTCACTCTGTAGGAGGCTGTGTCAGTATGCTCGATACGGATATCGGCATACAGCCCTTTTGGAAAGCTATACATTTTCATCATCCTCACTTTCGATAGTATCATTTGCCGCGGTCATAAGGCCAATAAACCTGTCGGGGATAAGAAAGCGGTATATCACGGCGGTATTCACTCCGCGGTTCAGCTCGGCCTGCTGCACAAAGCCGAGTCTGCTAAGCATATCCACGACCTTATCCACCTTCTCGGCGGAAGCCCCGGAGGCTGACGAAAGCTCTTCACGGCTTATGAACACCGCCTCGCCGATGCCCTCGAGCCTGCGCAGCACCCGCATACATTCCGGGTCGGCGATAAGCTCTGCCAGCTCGGAATACTTCCTGAGCCCGCCCAGCTCTTCACGGCTGTGATGCTTATGCACATCCCGGCCGTAAAGCTCGTCTATGCCTGCATCAAGGCTGTCGGCGATCGCCGGCAGCAGCGAGGGGTCGGGATAGCCGCCGCTCTCCCATTTGGAAACAGCCTGTGCCGACACTCCCACCATAGCCGCAAGCTGCTCCTGCGTGAGCTGCCTTTTCTTCCGAAGCCATCTGATGTTTTTGCTCAATTCATTTTCCGGCATACTTCCGCCTCCTCTGACATATTATACTATAGCTTCACAGCAAGGTCAAGAGACCCGCAGTTTAATTTTTCAACCCACGGTTGAGCTGCAGCAGTCCTCACTGCCCGGCGGGGTCAGCGGTCTGCGCCTCGCGGCGTATCGTCCTGTAAAGCAGCGCTACGGAGACCGTCATCATGATGACCTCTGTCACCGGCTGCGCCCACAGCATCCCGCTGAAGGCGAAGATATGATCGAGCAGCAGCAGCAGCGGGACATACAGGAAAAGCTGACGTATCAGAGTTATCGCAAAGGCATACCCGGGCTTGCCCATTGCTTGAAAGGACATCCTGCACATAGAGGTCGCGCCCACAAAGGGCAGGATGCACATAAGCGTCCTAAGCACCCTTGCGCCGAGGGTGACGACCTCCTCCGTGTCGGAGAAAATGCCGATAAGCTGCGGTGCAAGGATGCCGTAGGCCGTCATGACCGCCAGCTCCGTTATGCTCACCACCAGCACTCCCGCCCGCAGGACAGAAAGCATACGCCTGTAATTCTTAGCGCCGTAGTTATAGCCCATGATCGGCTGCGTGCCGGAGGCAAAGCCTTGATAGATATAGCTGCCCAGCGACATTATCTTCTGCGAAACGCCCATAGCCGCCACTGTCAGCTCGCCGTAATCCACCGCAAGATTGTTGTTGACGATATAGGCGGCAGAGGTCAGCAGTGTCTCCAGCGCGGCGGGTATTCCCACGGAGAATATCTCCTTCACCACCGCCCACGCGGGGCGGATGAACCGTCTCCGGGGTCGGAGCAGCGTCCTGCCGGAGAGGTAAAAAAACAGCGACACTCCGAGGCTTATGCCGTTCCCGAGGACGGTGGCCACAGCCGCGCCCCGTATGCCCATGCCGAAAGCGAAAATGAAAAGCGGGTCAAGAGCGATATTGGCAGCAGTGCCGGCGATCATGCCGGCCACAGAAAGCTTTACCGAGCCCTCGCTGCGCAGGAGCGCCCCCACGGTGTAGCTGCCCATAGTCAGCAGGCTGCCGATCAGCAGAACGGAGACATACTCCGAGGTGTAGCCGAAGGTGTTGCTCTTTGCGCCGAGCCCCCGAACGATCTGCGGAAGAAAAACCAGCCCTCCCGCCGTGACGATAAGGCTGCTTATCCCCGTAAGCACAAAGCCCGTCGTAAGGGTCTGCTCTGCCCTGTCCTCCTCACCCGCGCCGAGGCTTCGGGCAATAAGTGACGACGCTCCCGCCCCCACGGTGTTCGACACCGCCACCGTTATCATCATGACGGGATAGGCAAGGTTCACCGCGGCAAGGCGGTAGTCGTCGTTCATCAGACCGATGAAATAAGTATCCACCAAATTATACAGCACCATTATGAACATCCCGAATATCAGCGGAACGCCCAGCTTGACAACGGCCTTCGCGGGCTTTTCGCGGCTTAGGATAAAGATGCGTTTGTCCTCTTTGGATATGCTTTGCAATTCTATCACCACACATTTATGATAAGTACATTGTAGCATATTGTCAAAGAAGTGTCAACCGGGAGCGCGGCGGCGGGATAGCTGTGTATGTTTACTGCAGCTTGGTGAATATCGAAAAGCGAACAGTCAAGCTGTCCGCAGGGACACCTTGACTGTTGTTTTCGCTATTGATCTTTGCGGTGCTTTGAAGGCTACCCTCGCCGCTTAACTGTCCGTTATCAGCTTTCAGCTGTGCTAAGCGGCAGCTTGACCTCCACCGACAGCCCGCCTTCGGGGTGATTGCGGAGAGTAAGCTCTCCGCCGAGCTGCTCGCAGATGTAGCGGACGATATACAGTCCCAGCCCGGAGCCCTGCCTGCTGCCGCAGTTGTGACCGCGGTAGAACTTGTCGGTTATAAAGGGCATATCCTCGTCGGGGATGCCGCCGCCGTGGTCACGAAAGACGATGACCCCGCAGCCCTCCTGCTGTGAGACCGTGATGCTGACCTCTGTGCCGGCATATTTGCGGGCATTGTTTATGATATTCTCGCAAAGCTGCATAAGGCGGTTCCTGTCGGCGGCAACTGTGATCTCTCCCGCCGTGCGGGCATATATCACGTCCCCCTTTTCGCCGGAGATCTCGTCCACGGCCTGCCGCAGGAAGGCTCCCAGCTCAACAGGCTCGGCTGTCATTTTCAGCTTTTCAAGATCTGCCAGCGAATGCAGGAAAAGGTCGTTTGTAAGCGCCGAGACCTCGTCGCACTTGCGCATAAGCACCGCAAGATACTTAGCCCGCTTTTCGGGAGTGCTGTCAAGATTTGCCTCCAGTCCCTCGGCGTATGCCCTAATGGAGGCGATAGGAGTTTTTATGTCGTGGGAGAGGGTGGCGATGACCGTCTTGTTGTTTTCTATCGCCTCCCGCTCGCAGGTGCGGGCTTTGGTTATCTCCCGGCGCATACTGTCAAAAGCCCAGGTAAAGCTGCCGAAGTAGTTGGAGCGCTCGTAGTCCAGCGGGAGGGAGAAATTCCCCTTGGCTATCTCGTCTGCAAAACCCTTCAGCTTGTCAAAGGGGCGGAGTATGGAAAAATACACATACAAAAGCAGCACTCCCATAAAGCCCAGCGAAACAGCCGCCGCCGACACTGCCGCACCGGTGGCAGAGGCCTTGGCAGTGGAGCCTTGCAGACTGGCCTCGAGGTCGGCTATCCTGCTCTCTGCCTTGGCAGTGTCGCCCATACGGTAAAGCTGTTCGATCTCGTTGAGAGCCACGATATGCTCCGCCGACCTGTCATTATCATCAGTCCTGCCCGCCCGCAGTATGAACACTGCCGCCGCCGCGATGACCGCTGCCGCGAACACGACCGCTATCTTCAGCACTCTTCCCTTCATTCCTCTGCCTCCAGTATATATCCTACCTTATAAACTGTTTTAATATAGCGCGGCTGGGCGGGATCATCCTCCAGCTTTTCCCGCAGCCAGCGGATGTGGACTGCCAGCGTTGAGGGTTCCACCGCCGAAAACGCTCCCCAAACCTCCGACAGCAGCCTTTCCTTTGAAAGAGCTGTGCCCATGTGGCTGCAAAGGCAGGACAGCAGGTCAAACTCCTTCAGCGACAGGCTGACGGCTTCACCGTTTTTCGTCACGGTGCGGGAGGTGATGTTCACCCTCACGCTGCCGAAGCTCACCACCGTCTCCTTATCGGCATAGCCGTAGGTGCGGCGCATCAGCGCATTCACCCGCGAAAGCAGCTCCTTCATGGAATAGGGCTTCGGCAGATAGTCATCCCCGCCGATGTCAAAGCCGCTGATGCGGTCGTTCTCGCTGGTGCGGGCGCTGGCGAAGATGATCGGCACTGTCGAAACGCGGCGCAGCTCACGGCAGATCTCAAAGCCGGTGGAGTCCGGCAGGTTTATGTCAAGGAGAATAAGGGCAAAGCTTTTGTTCTCCAGCAGAGAAAACGCCTCCTCTGCGCTTTCGGCGCAGGTGACTTGATAGCCGTAGCCCTCCAGCATATCGGAAATGACAAACGACAGATCCGCATCGTCGTCAATAATAAGCAGTGATCTTTCCATAGTGAAGCCCTCCTTCTCAATACAGACATTATATCACGGAAGTCTCCGTTTTGCAAGAGCGGAAGCAGTGAACAGAGAATAGTGAAGAGTGAAGGTATCGCCTTCGGCGATGATCTTAGTATCAATCGCAAAGCGGACAACTTTTCTTTTCACTCTTCACTGTTCACTTAGCGTAAGCGCTAAGGTTGACTATACCTGCGGGTTATGATAAAATTAATTTGGCTGGCCGCTCTTAAAGACTCCTTAATAACTTTTGGTGTATCATAGATACAGAACAGAAGAAAGGAGATGTCAGAATGAAAAAAGCACTGACAGCATTGGCGGCAGCAGCGGCTTTGGGGCTTGCCTCCTGCGGGAGGTATTCTTCAAGCTACGACGCCGTGGGATTTGTGCATAACGAGCTGTCGGACAGCGCATTCATGGATTTTTACAGGTTCGAGGGCAGGATAGTGTTCGACCTTGACGGAGACGAGGGCGACAGCCTTGAATACTCCGGCAGGCTTGAAAAGGGCAGCGTTACCGTCAGCATAGACCGGGACGGTACAAAGCAGGAGCTGTTCCGGCTTTCAGACGGCGGTGAGGTCTCGTCCTCACTTGCGCTCCCGGAGAAGGACAAGGTCTATATATTAGTAGAAACTGACGGCAGCTGTGAAAACGGCAGGATAGATATAGAGATAAGATAAGCGGTGGAGGGCTGAATATGAAAAACGCGATCCTTTCGGCAAGAGGACTTTGCAAAAGCTTTGCTCAGGGCGGCGGGCAGGTACACGTTCTGTCGCAGGTGGATATTGATCTCTACGAGGGAGATCTGACTGTTATCATGGGCTCCTCCGGGTCGGGGAAATCCACTCTGCTCTATGCCCTGAGCGGCATGGACAGAGCCACCGCCGGCAGTGTGAGCTACGGCGGGAACGATCTTGTGAAAATGAACGAGAGGAGCCTTTCGGCGCTGCGGCATACCGACTTCGGCTTTATCTTCCAGCAGATGCATCTTGTCAGCAATCTCACGCTGTTTGAAAACGTGGCTGTTCCCGGCTACCTTAACAAGGAACGCTCTGCGCAGGAGGTAAGGCAAAGGGCGGACGAGCTGCTGGAGAAAATGAACATCGCTGATGTAAAGACCCACCTTCCCTCGCAGGTCTCCGGCGGCGAACAGCAGCGCTGCGCTATCGCAAGGGCGGTCATCAACGACCCGAGGCTCCTCTTTGCCGACGAGCCCACCGGCGCACTCAACCGCCGCAACACCACAGAGGTGCTTGACCTTATGACCGCCCTTAACCGTCAAGGTCAGAGCATACTTATGGTCACACACGACATCCGTGCCGCACTGCGGGCAAACCGCATCCTCTATTTGGAGGACGGCAGGCTGATCGGCGAGCTGACGCTGCCGCCCTTCGACCCCGCCGAGGAAAAGAGCCGCGAAGCACAGGTGAACGCCTGGCTAAGCTCAATGCACTGGTAAGGGAGGCGGAGATATGGAGACTTCGACCCTGCTCAAAGCAAATATCAAGCACAAAAAGGGCGCATTCATCAGCGTTATGATACTCACTCTGCTGATAGTTACCACCGCGGCTGCGGTGCTGGGGGTCAGCAGGAATTACAGCTCCGCTATGGAAAGAGCTGTCAGGGAGGCCGATGCGGGAAACACGGTGGTGCTTATCAACCGCAGCCGGCTTGAGGACGGCATCATCGACCGTGTGCGGAAAAGCTCTCTTGTTGAAAAGGCCGAGACCCGGGATGTCATTGTCAACTCCGACAAGACGGTATATCCCGAGCTTTCTGACGGCAACTCCTATTTTTTCGCTCCCATGATAAGCGGGCTGAAGCTTTACACGCCGGAGCTTGACGGCTTCGAGGACAGCATCCCCGAGCTGCAGGCGGGAGAGATCTATCTCCCCTCCGGCCTGTACAACAAAATGGGCGCCCGGGTGGGTGATGTGATATCCACATCGTTTTACTGCGGAAAGCGTGAGTTCACCGTCAAGGGCTTTCTGCAGGATCCTGCCTACGGCGCATCTATGATCGGCTGGAAGAGAGTATTCATCAGCCGCAGTGATTACGAGGCTCTTGAACGTGACCTGCTGCCCTTTGAAACGGAGAACCGCACCAGCCTGATGGAGGAGGTCACGATAACCAAGGCGGACAAAACACAGTCGGACGCGAAATTCCAGCGGGAGCTGAACCTTGAGACAGACATCGTCAGCCGCTCGGCCGGCTCGCTGACCTTGGAGCAGTCGAAGAAATACACCGGCCTGTTCATGGACATCGTGCTGGATGTGGTGCTTGGGTTCGTGGGACTGCTTTTCGTAATCGTGCTGGTCATCATCGCTCACAGCATCCGCACCGAGATCGAAATGGACTATGTGAACCTGGGCATCCTTAAAGCACAGGGCTTTACCAACAGGAAGATCACGCTGGTGATAATGCTTAGATACTTCTTCGCCGAGCTGGCGGGAGTCATCCTCGGAGCGGCAGCGGCTATCCCCATTGAGCGGATGCTTTCCGGGATCTTCCACAAGGTCACGGGCATCCTGCCGGACAGCAGCTTTGCCTTTCTCGGGACGGCTGCGACCGTGGGCGGGATATTTCTCCTTTCGGCGCTGCTGATACTTTTCTGCACCCGCCGGCTCTCCCGCATCTCGCCTGTCAGAGCTATCTCCGGCGGCAGAGAGGAGATCTATTTCAGCAGCCGCTTCACCGCACCGATCACCAAGCGCGGGCTGACCGCATCTATCGCATACCGCTCCTTTTCATCGGCCGTCGGAAAATATATGGGCATACTGTTCATCACGGCGCTGCTCACCTTTTTCACCGTGACCGTCAACGTTATGAGCGGTGCTATCGGCAGCCGGCAGGCGCTGGAAAACATGGGTATGTTCTTCGGTGACATATCTGTCCGCGTCACCAAGCCGGAGGGGGTCGATGCTATCCCGGAGTGCGAGAGGATAGCCGAGAAATACTCCCCGATCGAGAAAAAAATATACGCCTCCGGCATCTACTTTTCGGTTGAGGGCGAGAACATCATGTGCGAGGTCTGGAAAGATCCCGAGATCATCCCCGGCGTACTGAAGGGCCGCCGCCCGATCTACGATAACGAGATACTTATCACCCAGTCGGTGGGCGATGCGCTGGAGCTGAAAATGGGAGACAAGGTAAAGGTCTCCGGCCGCGCCTCGGATGCGCAGTACATCATCACCGGAATCTATCAGACCGGCTCCGACGCGGGCTACTGCTTTGCGATGTCCTTTGAGGGCGCAAAGCGCATCGGCATGAAGAGTATCTCCGACTATGAATTTGTGCTTGCCGACACCTCCCGCATTGACGACATAGCCGCCGAGATAAACGAGAGCTTCGGCGATATGCTCACAGCCACGGCATACAGGTTTGAGGATAACATCTACAACGACACCCTTATGGTGGCGGCAAGAGCGATGCGCGTAATGATCTACGCCTTTTCGGGAGTTTTCGCGCTGGTAGCGGTCATCATGGTCTGCTCCAAGGCCTTCATGCAGGAGCGCCGTGACTTGGGCATATACAAGGCAATGGGCTTTACCTCGGGACAGCTTCGGCGGCAGTTCGCGGTGCGCTTTCTGCTGATCTCGCTGATAGGCAGCATCATCGGCGGGCTGGCAGGCGGCTTCTTCTCCGCGGACATTCTGAACCTTATATTCAGCCTTTTCGGCATTACAAAAATACAGACCGCCAGCACTCCCCTTACCTTCATCACCGCTGCAGCCTTTGTATGCATCAGCACTGCGCTGTTTGCATACATTACCTCTCACAGGATAAAGAGGATAGAGGTTCGTGAGCTTATCACGGAGTAGGAGAGATCACCAATACAAAAAAGCCCGGCCGCACAGAACGTGCAGCCGGGCTTTGAAGCAAGTCAAGGAGAATTTGGGTAATATGACGGAAAGCTGGCAAGCAGATGATGTGCAGAGGCGTTAGCCGCGGGTCGTGCGGTGTTGCCTTAAAATGCCGGGCTTATTCCATGAAGAAATTGCTGTCGATAAGGCTAAGCTCTCTGTCATCGGCAGGCTTTCCTACGACGAGGACGGTGTCCGCTTCCTCGCGGTCGGTGACCAAGGTCACATTCTGCGCCTTGAAAAGCAGCTCGAGATAGTCCCGGAGCATGAAGTTATTAGTCCGTTTTTTGGTACTGTAATAGCTGCCGCTTTGCTGGTCGGGCGTGCCGTCAAAAACGATGATGCGCCTGCTCACGTCGATATAGCCGAAGTTTATCATCCGGCACTTGCTTTTAAGATAGTAGGTGAAAAAGCAGTTCTTCGGGTCGTAGAGCTTTATATCCGCCCCCGTCTTATCCACTGCCATAGCTCCCACAAAGCAGGTGTCGATATCGGCAAAGTGAGGATAGCCGGAGAAGAGATTGATGTTCGCAGCCACCCAGTCAACGTCCCCCTTGGCTGCGTCAAGGTCGATGTCGATGTATTCGGCAGCATCGGAGTGGGTAATGTCGCCGCTGAAGGCCATAACACCGTTTTTGAAATTGGCGTTCCAGCCGATGTTTATCCTTTCGCCGTCACAGGCAGCAGCCGTGCTGTGAAGATCCACATCCACCCGCTCCTTGTCGTTCCAGTAAACGAAAAAGCGTATCCTGCGAACCTCCTCGGGTATCCTGTAGGCCAGCCCGGAGCGGATGTAGCCTCCCTCTGCGGACTTGTCGGTGACCCTTATCTCGGAGCAGCCGAAGTCAAAGCCGCTCTCGTCAAGGAAGAGCTTCTTCCCCCTTATAGCCGTCTCGTTTGCGGCAAGCCTCGCCGAAAGCAGGGGCCCCAGCATCTCGCGGATTATAAGCGCCTCGCCGTACCTCTCGTTGGAGACCTGCTCGAACTCGTCCGAGGAGAAGAAATTCATAAGGCTCACCAGCGTCTGCGTTTTCAGCTTGTCTGCCGAGGGCAAGAGCCTGTCGAAGATATCCCTCGACTTGAAGCCGCGGCGCATCAGATAGGTCAAATGCCGAAGCATCATTCCGGGACGGCCGGCGTACAGCTCCAGAGCATCGGGGTCTCCCCTTTCGGCAAGGAACTTAGCGCCGGACTCCCAGCTTCTGATCCTGCCGCTCCTAAGCTCTGCCACAGCCTTTTTGAACTGCGGGTCGCGGGAATACTCGTTGAAGTCGATGAACTTCAGCATAAGCCTTACCCGCTCGCCCTTTTTGTTGGAGATAACAAGGTTCTCGCGGAAATCGGCTATGGGATAGCTTTCCAGCAGCTTGACGATAAGCCGCTTCTGGGACGTTTTGAAATGGTAGCGGGCTCTTGTCAGCGAATAGTCCATGCACTTCCACACGTCGCCGGTGTGCTGGCAGAGGCTGTGCAGGTATTCAAGCTTTTCCGTTCCGGAAAGCTCCGGGGCGGTGAACACGGTATCGAACACCTCCAGCAGGTTCTGCTTGAAGGTGACGGTAACGCCGGAAAGCTCCCCGGGAGTGAGGTTCTTCACGCACTCACGGATGATAAGCCTCTGCTTTTCGTCCATGCGCTCGGTGACCGAAAGTATCTTACTGTACGGAAAAATGTACTTATCCTTTTCATCTGCAAGCCCCAGCACCTTGGCCTCAAGCAGCTTGGTATCGGCCTCGGTCTTTTCGGTGTCCTGCATCTCCGGCAACCAGCCGCGGGTGACCTTCATGCCGGTTATTTCCTCAACGCCGTAGGTGGAGAGGTAGTGGAGCATCTGATGAAAGCGGAAAACGCACTCGTCCAGATCCATTACCTGCTGCGGGAAGTCGGGGTACATGGGCTTTGCGGAAACATCGCCGGCATACTCTCTGATGCGGGCGGGGAAACTGTCCAAATCTTTGGACTTTGCCAGCGCGACTGCATCGCCGGGCGCAAGGGTATATCCAAGGGAAAGCAGCTCCTCGTTGACGGTCATAGCCTTGACGAGAGCCTCCTCGGTAAGCTCGATGTCGTTCATGGACACTGCGGCAATTCTAAGCTCTGAAAATAAAAGCTGATCGTAATTCATAGCGATCCCTCCGTTTTCTTGATTTCAGTGTAGCTTTTTAATATACCACGAACCTTAACAAATGTCAATACCTTAACGCGGATTTAACATTTTGTTTACATTTCGTCCTAAAAGAATGACAGCTGCATATCTATCCAGCTTTCCTGTTCTGCCGGGTGGATGACCTCGCCCTCCTGCACACTGCCCACCAGCAGCGGCGAGTCGGGGGCGTGGAGCTGCATATTCCGTCTGACGTTTTCATGGTCAGAGTTTGCATAGCAATAGCGGCAAAGGTGTCCGCAGGTGTCGTAGGCGCCGATGTCCGTTCCAAGGACGCAGGCGCATTCCGCCCTCTGTGACTTTCTTTTGGGAACGATCAGCCTGCTGCCTATCGCAGTTTCAAAGGTCTGCTTCGTCATACAGCCCGTGCAGTCTATACCGAAGGGGGATAGGTCTGTTCCCTCGGCACAAGCCTTGACCGTAATACCGCAGCGCCTGCCGATCTCCGCAAACGACCTGCCGAGGGTCATACGCTCCTCGGCCGTGACTGTCCGTGCCAGCGGGAAGTTCCGCTTTACCTTTTCGTACAGGTCGATAAAGCTTATGACACAGACATTCGTATGTCCCGAAAGCGTCCTGCACATCTGCTCAAAGTCGGCAATGTGCCGCTCAGGGGTGTAGGTGCAGTCGATCAGTATGGGATCATACCGCCAGCCCACGCAGTCTATCCCCACCGCCTGCGAAAGGGCGATGAAGTCCTGCATGACCCTTTCCTTCGGCGGGACGTTGGGCTCTATATCTCTGCCGTAGGGTGTTATCGTCACGAACCAGTACTGGTGAAAGGCCTTCAGCTCATCAAGATGCTTCAGCATCGGCCGGGGGTTTTTCGTGCAGAAGGCGATACAATCCACGACCCTTGGGTCAAGCTCGTATCGGGTTATCCAGTCGGGGCGGTAGGGATTTCTCACCAGCACAAAGCCCGCCCTTATCCTGTTCATGAACCACTCGGAGTAAAATGCGGGGATATCCGTCCGCATACCTGTGTTGATTATCATCGTCCTCACCCTCCTTGCCTGTATCTATTTTATCACAAAAGCCGCTTTTTGACAAGGCTCTTTTTCCCGCTCCGGGGATAAGGCGATGCTGATCTCTGTTATTTTTGACAAAAATTTTCCCGGCACAGTTGAGAAAATCATTATGATCTATGATTTTTCGCAATTTCCTATAAAACATATTGACTTTATAGGAAATATAAGCTATAATTATGAAAACAATAAATCACCGAGAGGCGCAGGGTCATGCATACCGTCCCTTGAAGGCACTGCCGCCCGGTATATCATGAAACGGAGGAAATAACTATGGGAAGGATCTATAACAGCATAACCGAGCTTATCGGTCACACGCCGCTGGTTGAGCTGCACGGCTTTGAAAAGGAGATAGGAGGCACCGCCCGCATCTACGGGAAGCTGGAGTTCTTCAACCCCTCCGGCTCCGTAAAGGACAGGATCGCCCTAAGCATGATAAGGGGCAAGGAGGAGGCCGGCCTGCTCGGAAAGGACGGGACAGTCATCGAAGCCACCTCCGGCAATACCGGCATAGGCATAGCCTCGATCGCGGCGGCAAGGGGCTACCGGGTAAAGATCTGTATGCCGGATAATCTGTCGGAGGAGAGAACAAGGCTGCTCTCTGCCTTTGGAGCAGAGCTGTATTACACTCCCGCCGCGGAGAACATGGGCGGCGCCAACGCCAAGGCCGCCGAGCTTCTGCAGGTGACAGAAAATGCCGTTATCCTCGGGCAGGGCGGGAACCCCGACAACCCGAGAGCCCACTATACCGGCACAGGCCCCGAGATATGGGATGACACTGACGGAGATATAGATATTTTCGTAGCCGCGGCAGGCACCGGCGGAACTGTCAGCGGAGCAGGCAGGTTTTTAAAGGAGCAGAAGCCGGATATCAAGATCGTTGCGGTCGAGCCCAAGGGCAGCGCTGTGCTTAGCGGAGGCACCGCAGGCCCTCACAAGATACAGGGCATCGGCGGAGGTGCGATACCGCCAGTTACCGATGTCAGCCTCTTTGACGAGGTCATAGCCGTCAGCGATGACGATGCCTACAGATACGCAAGGCTTATCCCCTGCACCGAGGGCTTCACCGTAGGCATCTCTGCGGGAGCGGCGCTCTGTGCGGCAGCCGAGCTGGCTGCCCGTCAGGAAAACCAAGGCAAGAGCATAGTTGTCATAATTCCCGACAGCGGCGACCACTATCTGTCCGGCGACCTCTACGACAATTGACAGTTGATAACGGATAATGAAGGAGTGCGGCGGCGGTAAAGAAGTGTTTTTATTTTCAGCATTATATGCGCCGCTGCTGAACGAAGAAAGAATAAAGAATAAAAATGAAGGTATCGCCTTCAGCGATGATTTTTGAGATCGTCCGCAAAGCGGACACCTTGTTTATTCTTTATTCTTTCTTCTTTATTCTTTATCAGTCATCGGCCGCGGGCATTTGTAACGCAAAGACACCTCTGCCGTGATACAGCAGAGGTGTCCGGAGCATACCTCTCTATGATGCCTGTGCTAAGGCCGGTCAGATCATTTGGGCTTTACAGCTTGATATCCAGCATTTGCTCCCAGTAGATATATCCGAAGAATTGTGCTGTCCACCTGCCGAGATACTCATATTTGGCCTTTAGGTGAGGGTATTTTTCCGAAACAGCTCTGATATAGCCGTCAACGTCCGGCGGGTCGGTATAGGCATTCAAGAAGAGCCCCTCAATAAGCGTGGCTCTGTCCTCCTGCGGAGTCACCCTGCCGTATTCGCTGTAGAAATAGGGGTCATCGTCATAGCCGTAGATGCGATCGCTGCTTGCATCACCGGCGGCATAGCCGTCATAATCGCCGGTGTAGCTTTGGTCATCCGGGTTCAGCGCCTCCCATTCTTCACCATTCAGCGTACCGAACCTTATGCTGACTATGTCCTCAACTGCATGGAATATCTCGTGGTGAAGGGCGTTGCCTGTCTGACCCTCGATCTCTGCTGACGACAGCGCTATGATCTCCCACGCGCCGAAGGACTGCGTAACGCCACCTGCCGAAAAGCTCCCGCCGCTGCTCGTCAAGGAATCGCAGAGGGCTATGCAAAGGCCTCCCTTGCCGTTGTGCTTGAACCTGCCGAAGAAATCCTCCGGGTATCTTGAGAACATATCATCCATTGTCTTCAAGGCGTCACGGGTAAAGTCATAGGCGAATTTTGATGCCTTATCGCTTTCATCGGAAACGATCCCGTACATAAGGATATCCTCGATATCCAGCACCTCGTCCCCAAGGAGTATCTTGATGCCGTATTTCTCCTCGATGCCGTCGGCCTCGGCTCTTAGCTCCTTGTACCCTTCCCCGCAGCTGTGAGGCTTTTCCTCGGGAGGGCTGTAGGGGGCGGCCTTTGCAAGATGACTGTCAAGGTTCACCTGTGCGGGGTCGGTCATCACGAGGCGGGTCTTAAGCTTGCCGCTTGCAGAGTCCTTGACTGCAGCAGCGCTCAAAAACCTGTCCGCAGAGGTGATGCCGGTGCTGAACGCCCATTCTGCCCCCGGCAGATCGAGAGCTATCCTGCCGTCAGCGCCGTCGGAAACTCTAATAAATCTAAGGGCAAAGGGCTCGCTGCCGTCGCCTCTGACATAGGTGATGCCGTAGCTGCTGCTGTCAGAAAAGATGAAGTTGGTGTTGCTGTCCCTTATGGTATATGTCCCGGACAGCCTGCCGGTCTCCTTTTCAAACACGGAGAGGATCTGTCCGTCGCTGCCGTGATCCGGGATGCAGACAACAGCCGCATAATCGCCGGCGCTATATACAGCAGCATCGGGTGCTTCAAGCTCCGATATCTCACGGCCTGCCTCGGTATCTATCAGCATCAGCTTGCTGCTGTACGAAAAGCTGTCGCTGTAGTATTCGGCCACGGCTCTGCCTCTTGCGGGGTCGTAAAGTGCGGCAGACTTCATTTCCTCGCTGTCAAATATGACCTGCCTGCTGCCGTCAGAGCCTATCCTGCTGATGCCGCTGTCGAGATCGTACAGCTGTCCCGCGGTATCAGATACAAAATAGCTGCTGAAGCTGACAGGCTCGCTGAAAGAGCGAGAGCCGTCGGGCTTGTAGTATATCAGCCTCTGCCTGTCGTCCGACAGCTCCTGTGAAGTAACGGTGCCCTCTGCATCTATCCCGAGAAGCATCTCCTCACTGCTGCAGTTGTCGATCGTGCGAAGCAGCTCGTCCTTGACCGCATCGACCACATAGTATCTCACAGTGACCCTGTCGTCCGCATCTGCGGAAGCGCACTGTATAACGGCAATGTTCCCGCAGGTGCAGATATCTGCGGGCGTGCCCTCTACATCAAGGCAGGAAAGCACCTTGTATGCCTGCTCCATTTCGGGCAGCTCGTCAGCCGGGGGCTCCTCCTTCACGGAGGTGTCTGCCGGAGCCGAGGCCTCTTCATTCCTTGCGGAGGTAACAGCCGGAGACTGTGCCTCGGCTGCGGACGACACAGTCTCGGATGAACTGTCCCCGGCTGCACAGGCCGTGCCTGCAGCAAACATCACCAGCGAGGTCAGCATAGCAAGATATCTGTTTTTCATATTCTCTCGTTCCTTTTTTTATTGTTTCGTTATCATCAGCAGAAAGCAATGGCCGCCGCATTGCGTCTCGGTCATCGTATGCATTCATATACTAATGCCGTTTTCAGCTAAAAAGTAACGCTTTTTGAAAAAGCAGCCTTTGATTTGTACTGCTGCACAAATCGGAAGGACGTTTTAGGTGTTGATATGGTGTGTATTTACAAGAGTACAGCTGGGGGCAGAAAGGATGACATCCTGCTTGGCTCACGGTTGTTTCAGTGAACAGCAAGAGCTTTGCAGCGGCAACGGTATGCGACGAAGAAATAGCCCGCATCAAGAAAAAGGCCCGTCCAAAGAACGTAAACGGTCTGAACGAAACCGCAGAGGTACGCTTGACCTCAAAGCTCTTTAAGGCAACACCGCACGACCCCTGTGCATCAGTATGCGCAGCCTCAACTGGCGTTGAGGCACAGATTTTCGTCAGATTGCCTAAATTCGACGCAGGCTTGCGAGCGAAGTGTGCTTCGCTTTGCGCAACGTCAAGGAGAA
>JAFSSS010000064.1 GCA_017450925.1 Ruminococcus sp.
CTTGCGAGCGAAGTGTGCTTCGCTTTGCGCAACGTCAAGGAGAATTGACGTCATCTTTGATGACGTTGGTAATCATGACGGAAAGCTGGCAAGCAGATGATGTGCAGAGGCGTTAGCCGCGGGTCGTGCGGTGTTGCCTTAGTTAGCTTTTCACAAAAAAGTCTTGCTATGTTGCTTGTTTTGGTGTATAATACAGATACAGACTATAAATACATAAGGCGGTGACATTATGAAAGAAACGACCCTCTTTAAACCAACGGATACCATAAACGGCTTTGAGTGCCGCCCGGGAGTATATACTCTTAACGGCGCATCGGCAATGACCCGGGCTGTGAATTTCACGGCACATTCCTCCCATGCGACCGGCTGCTCGGTGGTGCTGTTCAAACGGCATGAGAATGAGCCCTATGCAGTTATCCCGATCCCCGACAGCTACCGCATCGGCGACACCTGGTCTATCATGATCTTCGGCATCGACATCTATGAGGTGGAATACTGCTTCCGCTTTTCCGGGGAGTACGACCCCGCAAGAGGCCTGCTTTTCAACAGCAAGACCAACATCCTCGACCCCTATGCCAAAGCCGTCACCGGCCAGAGCGTCTGGGGCAAAAAAGCGCGGGATGACGACTGCTACCACGGCAGGATAACCACTGACGTGTTCGACTGGGGCGCCTTCAAAAAGCACGATGTCCCCTTCAGCGACCTTGTTATCTACGAGCTCCACGTCCGCGGCTTTACCAAAAGCCTTACCTCCGGCGTGAAAAATCCCGGCACCTTTGCCGGGGTATCAGAGAAGATCCCCTATCTCAAAATGCTTGGGGTCAACGCTATCGAGCTTATGCCCGTGTTCGAGTTCGACGAGCTGTACGAGGACAGGCGTCACGACGGGCAGCTTCTCTATAACTACTGGGGCTATAACACCACCTGCTTTTTCGCACCGAACACCAGCTACACCTCCGGCCTTGAATACAACCACGAGGGCGATGAACTGAAAAGCCTTATCCGCACCTGCAACGAAAACGGCATACAGGTCTTTCTTGACGTGGTGTTCAACCATACCTCCGAGGGCAACGAGAACGGACGGATCTTTTCCTTTAAGGGCATTGACAACAGCGTTTACTATATGCTGACCCCCGACGGGAAATACTTCAATTTCAGCGGCTGCGGAAACACCATGAACTGCAACCACCCGGTGGTACAGCAGTTTATTCTTGACTGCCTGCGCTACTGGGTCATCGAATACCGGGTGGACGGCTTCCGCTTCGACCTTGCCTCTATCCTCGGGCGCAGCGAGGACGGCAGTCCGCTGAAGGATCCCCCTCTGCTGAAAACTATCGCCTATGACCCTATCCTAAGCCGCGTCAAGCTGATAGCCGAGGCGTGGGACGCGGGCGGGCTCTATCAGGTCGGCAGCTTCCCCTCATGGAACCGCTGGGCGGAATGGAACGGCCGCTACCGGGACGATATGCGCTGCTTTCTCAAGGGCGACAACGGTCTGGCATGGGCGGCAATACAGCGCATGACCGGCTCGGCAGATATCTACCCGCCGGAGCGGGGGCATAATGCCACGGTGAACTTCCTCACCTGCCACGACGGCTTTACCTTGTACGACCTGTATTCCTACAACGTTAAGCACAACGATGCCAACGGCTGGAACAACACCGACGGCGACAACAGCTCCACCAGCTGGAACTGCGGCTGCGAGGGCGAAACGGACGACCCCGGGGTCATCGCTCTGCGGCTGCGGATGATAAAGAACGCCTTTGTCACGCTGCTTTGCAGCCGGGGCGCCGCGATGTTCTATGCTGGGGACGAGTTCTGCAACACCCAGTTCGGCAACAACAACGCCTACTGCCAGGACAACGATGTTTCATGGCTGGACTGGACGAGGCTGAAAAAATACCGGGAGATACACGACCTTGTCACTGATATGATCGCATTCCGCAAGAGACATGAGGTCATCAGACAGGCATCAAGGGAACGCGCCTTCGGCTTCCCGGATATCAGCATCCACAACACCCGGGCGTGGAACAGCGAATGCAGGGACTATGACCATGTCATCGGCGTTATGTTCGCAGGCAAAACTGCCGACGGCAAGGACGATGCCGTGTTCATCGGCATAAACACCTACTGGGAGCAGTGCCCCGTAGAGCTGCCGGCTCTGCCCGAGGGCTTCCGCTGGAACATTGACTTCTACACCTACGGCAGCTACAGCTCCGGGCAGGATGCAAACCGTATCCTCCGCCGCGAGGGCATGACCTGCTTCCCGGAGCCGCGCAGCGTGTTCGTGGCTTCGGCGGTAAGGGCGTGACCGCTTTCATCATCATTTTCATCCGAAAAACATAAACGGGTAAACGTTTACTCTTGTAAATATGCAGAAATTTGCGGAAAATGCCTCTTAAAATTTGCATTTGTCAGATTATTGTGATATAATCATATATGACAAAATTAGCTTAACGGAGGTCAAATATGAATATTGCTGTGGCACAATCGGGCGGCCCTACCTGCGCTATCAATGCGTCGCTGGTGGGAGTTTTCAAGCAGGCGCTCCAGACCCCGGAGATCGACGCTGTTTTCGGCTCGATCAACGGCATCGAGGGCATCATCAAGGACGAGCTTATCGACCTGAAGCTGGTCATCAAGACCAACGAGGATATGGAGCTGCTCAGGCAGACACCCTCCACCGTGCTGGGCTCCTGCCGCTATAAGCTGCCCTCTCAGGAGGAGGACACCGAGGTTTACGAGAAGATACTCCGCTGCTTTGAAAAGCACCGCATCGAGGCCTTTTTCTATATCGGCGGAAACGACTCTATGGACACGGTGGTAAAGCTCTCGGCATTTCTTATCGGACGCGGCTCAAAGGTCAGGGTCGTGGGCATTCCCAAGACTATCGACAACGACCTGCCTGTTACCGACCACACCCCCGGCTTCGGTTCGGCGGCAAAATATGTGGCGACCACAGTTCAGGAGATCATCCGGGACAGCTCGGTATATTCTATCGAGTCGGTGACTATCGTTGAGATCATGGGTCGTCACGCCGGCTGGCTGACAGCCTCGGCCTGCACCCTCCGGGCAAATGACGAGATCGCACCTCACCTTATCTATCTGCCGGAGCGGGAGTTCTCGGTAGATCAGTTCGTCGAGGACGTCCGGGCTATGATGGCAAAGCACAAGGCAGTCATCGTGGCAGTGTCAGAGGGTGTTGAGATACCCGAGGAAAACTGCCGCTCGGGAGTTGTAGATAACTTCGGGCACGAATATCTTTCCGGCGTTGGCAAGGCGCTGGAAAACATCATCCGCCGCGAGATAGGCTGCAAGGTGAGAAGCATCGAGCTGAACGTAATGCAGCGCTGTTCCTCGCACATCTGCTCCAAAACCGATATTGACGAGGCGGAGCTTATCGGTGCCAAGGGCGTTCAGGCTGCTCTTGACGGGCGCACAGGCGTTACCATGACCTTCCGCCGCCTGTCGGACATTCCCTATGTGGTCACGGTCGAGGCTGCTCCCGCCGATCTGGTAGCCAACAAGGAAAAGTTCTTCCCCTCGGCATGGATAAACGAGGCCGGCAACGATGTTACAGAGGCCGCCTTCCGCTATTTCCTGCCGTTGATACAGGGCGAGGTACACATCGAGATGCGCAACGGAATGCCTCTGCATTTCAAGCTGAAATAAGAATAAAAGCAGAACGGGTATTCCCCCGCGTGTGGGGAATACCCGTTTTTATCATGATAATTTCTCTATCGCCCTGCGCACACGGTCGAGGGTCTTTTCTCTGCCGATGATAGCCGCAAGATCGGTGCCGCCGCCGGGAGTTGAGCGCTGTCCCGAAAGGGCGATGCCCAGCGGATAGAGCAGCCAGCCGTTCTTGACCTCCATTTGTGCCGCAATGCGGGCGCAGACATCATAAATGCCGTCCTTTGTCCAGTCGGAAACGGCCTCCAGCTCCGGCAGGAGGGCTTTCAGCGCTGTCAGCGAGGTATCGGTATCGGTCTTGAACTTCTTGTTCTTATAAAGCTCCGGGTCGATCTCCTCGGGCATACTGTCGATAAAGGTAACTCTGTCCGGGATGTCGGAGAGTATCTCACAGCGGGGCTTCAGATTGCGGCAGAGCAGGTCAATGTCGATCTCGCTTTTGCAGACCCTTCTTATCCACGGCTCTGCGAGCCTTACGAACTCCTCGTCCGAAAGTGCGGAGATATGAGCCGCGTTGATAGCCTTCAGCTTAAGGCTGTCAAAGATCGCCGGTGACTTGTTGATGCGTGAGGGATCCCAGATCTCGATCATCTGATCGAGGGAGAATATCTCCTCCTCGCCCTTAGGACTCCAGCCCAGCAGCAGCAGATAATTCAGCACTGCCTCGGAGAGATAGCCCTGTGCCACAAGATCTTGATAAGAGGCATCGCCGTTGCGCTTTGAGAGCTTGCTGTGGGCGTCCTTCATTACCGGCGGGCAGTGGATATAGACCGGCACCTCCCAGCCGAAGGCTTGATAGAGCAGGTTGTATTTCGGTGTGCTGGAGAGGTACTCCGAGCCGCGGATAACGTGGGTTATCTTCATCAGGTGGTCATCCACCACATTAGCGAAGTTATAGGTGGGCATCCCGTCGGTCTTGATAAGTATTTGATCCTCCAGCTCGGAATTATCCACCTCGATATGACCGTAGATCATATCGTCGAAGGCTGTAACGCCCTCGGTGGGCATTTTCTGTCTGATGACATAGGGCATACCCGCCTCAAGGTTAGCCTTTATCTCCTCGCAGGAAAGGCAGCGGCATTTTCTGTCGTAGTGACCGACAGTCTCGCCGGCGGCCTTCTGCTCCTCGTGGAGAGCGTTAAGGCGCTCCTCGGTGCAGAAGCAGTAATAGGCTGCGCCCTTTTCCACCAGCTGCTCAGCATACTGCTTGAACATTCCCATTCTTTCGCTCTGGACGTAGGGGCCGTAATCTCCGCCGACATCGGGACCCTCGTCCCATGTCATACCGTTTTCCTTCAGGGTGTTGTAGATAACATCGACCGCGCCCTCGACATAGCGTTCCTGATCGGTGTCCTCGATACGGAGAATGAAGCTGCCGCCGTCATGGCGGGCAGTGAGATAGGCATAAAGCGCAGTACGCAGGTTGCCTACGTGCATATATCCTGTCGGAGAGGGTGCAAAACGTGTCCTTGTTGACATCTTTATCTTCCTTTCGGTTTATTATTCTTTCTTAGCGTAGAATGTTTTTTCTTCCTCGTTATAGGAGATAACATAGGTCGTATCCCTGCCGTCGGTCTCGATAATGACCCTGCCCTCCTTGTCATTCATTTCAAGGTGCAGCATATACCTTCCGTCCAGCTCAGTGATCTGGCAGTCCCGGATATTCACTGTCCCGACCACCTGGCTTTCGGCGTTGACCTCGATACCGTTTTCGGCACAGCTGATAGTCGGAGAATAGCTCTCTGTTCGGTTAAAAAGGCCTATCACGATCATTGCGGCAACTGCTGCTCCGGCGATCAGCCATGAAACGATCTTTGCATTTTTTGTTCTTGCGATGCCGAGTATCGTAACAGCGATGAACACCGCACAGAGTATCGCAGTCACGAGATGATGCGGAAATTTGTTCTTGACCTCGCCCGTATAGGTGTAAAGGTGAACCGCGAGGAACACCGTCATAGGGGCGAGTATCAGCGAGCTTATAACGTCCCCGCGCCTTACGAAATGCCCGACCGCGCCCATAGGGATAGTTGCAAGCGTCCAGCCTATCCAGTTTTTATAATACCCGAACAGCCCCCAGCCCATATCGGAAAACGGCACCTGCACAAGATAGATCAGCGGCTGACTTATCAGGAAGAACACAAACGCCTTTGCGGCGGAATCGACCGGGCTTTTGCTGTTTGAAACGATCACAACTCCGAAGAATATCCACCACTCGAAGGTGGTGCCTATATCCTTGACCGAGGTATCGTCCACGCCGGGTATAAGCATCAGTCCGCCCACAGCAGCCCCTATGACCACCGCCCATATTATCAGCTTGGGCCAGGTAATATCCAGTCCGCCGAACAGCTTTCGCAGCACGCTCAAAGGATCACTCTCCTTCAGATCATCATTTCATTTTCCCATACCGTTTCAGTATATCATAAATCAAAAAACAAGTCAAGCTTTTTTAATTTCACGCTGCGCACCTTGGGTGCTTGGGTCGGTTTTGTGCTTTGACTGCCAAGCTGCGCCGGAGCTTTTGTGTTCTGCGGACGGAAAATCGCTGTTGCTCTTTCCTGCTTGCACCTGTTTGCGCTGTAACGTGGTTTGCTATGGGACGGAAATACGCGCGGTCGCTTCGCTCCCTTGCTGTTTCCTGCAAGTGCGGGAGGACAACTTTTCCGGCGCTGCAATTGGTGTGTCCTCATTGCTGTTGATGTCGGATTTCACTTTTATGCCCTTTTGTTTCTTCGTGCAGCGCCGGGGTCGTCGCTATCGCGCCGAGTGGGACGCTGTCCCACGCCCTGCAAGGGGCTCTGCCCCTTGACCCCGCAAGCCTCTGGCGCGAGGCTTGACCGCGCGCTTTTTAATGCGCTTCGCGTTAGAGTTTACAGCTTCATCAGCCCCGCCGGCATCTTTCTCGTTTCCTGCACTCGCCCCGGCTCGGCGGCGTTAGCCCGTCCGGCGAGGACCCGTCCGGCGAGGACCGAGGACCGCTCTGCACGGGGCTCCGTCACTGCCGCCGAGATTTAGCGGCTGCGCCATGAGATAGTAACTCCCCTCTTCTATCCCCTTGAGCCGGATGCCCTCCAACAATATCGTTCCCGCGCCCAAGAGTATCAAATGCACCTCCTTCGGCGCATCCTCCGGCCCTACTGTCTGACTTTCGTTTCCGATAAGCCGCAGGCCGCTGTCCGCAAACACCCTCGCCGCCTCAGCTGTAACAGTCGCCTTTCCGCCGATCAGCAGCCGCTCCGCCGCTCCTGCCGTCTTTGCGCTTTCCATAAACCTCTCCGCATCCGCTGCCGTAACATCTCCCTCGTGGTGTACAACATAACAGTCCCCGATGAAGGCCTCCAGCTCTACCTCGTCGATCCTCTTTCCCTCTTCGATAAAATGGTAAGGCGCATCAACGTGCGTACCGTTATGTGCGCACATACTAAACTCCGTCAAGTTGCAGATGTCGCCGTTTGAAATGCGCATCGGCGTTCTCCGCTCCGGCTGAGGATCGCCGGGAAATACAGTGCAGCCGAAAACCTCCTGCGAAATATCATAAAACATATTTTTCCTCCATTCCAAAAAATCTCCCCGCGAGTGCGAGGAGATCTTTTTCTCTTTTTGGCAGATATTACATACCTGTAATACCCGAACGTTCGATACCTTCGATGAAGTACCTCTGCAGGAATATGTACATTACCAGCAGCGGCGTGATCGAAAGCACGCAGCCGGCCTCCAGCCAAACTATCAGCTGTCTTACCGACACTGACTGGCCGCCGAACAGGTCCTGCTGCAGCTGTGCATCCAAGTTTTTCAGCATCAGCGCGACTGTATCGTTATGAGTAAAGAACGAGCTTGATACATAGAAGTCGTTCCAATACCATACGATCGAGAACAGGAAAACTGTCAGGAACGAGGTCTTTGCGTTAGGCACCATTACCACAAGATAGGTCTTGAACGGTCCGCAGCCGTCGAGATAGGCGGCGTCCTCCAGCTCCTTCGGCAGTCCTCTGAAGAACTGACGGAAGATGAAGATGAACAGACCAGCTCTGAGTCCGTTTGCAAACAGTGCAGGCAGATACATTGTCCAGCCGGTGTTGATAAGCGAGGTCGCGCCTCCGGTAAGGAGCTTTGCAAGGAACTGGGGCTTAAAGAATGCATACTGCATATACAGCGGGATAGTAGTGATCTGCGGAGGTACGATTATCATCAGAACCACTATACCGAAGAGGATGCTTCTGCCCTTGAACTTAAATCTTGCGAAGCCGTAGCCGGTGATCGAGCAGGTGAGAACCTGCAGCACCGATGCGATAAGGTTAAGTCTTATGGTAGTAAGCAAGCTCTTGTCGAACTTCATTACCTGCCATGTCTGCTTGATATTGTTCATTGTCAGGCTCTTAGGCAGCCAAACGATCGAGGGGTCGTTCATCTGCTCACTGGGTCTGAACGCTGTCGAGATCATAAAGATCAGCGGGTAAAGAATTACAAAGCAGAGTCCGAAGAGTATGAGAAATCTGAAGATCGGCCATACGGCGCCGGTAACAGCCTTGCGCCTGTTATACCTGATCTGTTCGGGAGTAAGGTATTTTTCAAGACCTTCAGCCTTCATTCTCTTATGACGGGCCTTCATAGCGGCCTTGCGTTCTTTTTCAAACAGCTTTTCTTCTTTTTTAGTTGCCACTATAAATCCCCCCTTACTCTACTTCATAGTAAATAAACTTGTTGATTATCGCAACAACTATTGCAAGCACAACGCCTATGATAGCGAAGTAAGCCCATGCCATTGCTGCCGAGTAGCCGTGCTCCCAGCTGCTTGCCTTGTTAAGTACGATGCCCATTACCTTGTTGCCGGGATCTACGAACGAGTCAACGATCGTATAGACCAGACAGGTAAGGATCTGCGGACTGATATAGGGGATAGTGATCTTCCAGAAGTACTCCCACGCTGTAGCACCCTCCATCTGTGCCGCTTCCTTTGCAGAGAACGGTATTCCCTGCAATGCCGAAAGGAACAGAAGTATCTGGATACCCGAGTTCCACACAAGATTGAAGATGTCTGACGTCAGCGTATTGATTATCTCCGTCAGCTTTTCGCTGATGTTATAGATACCGAGGAAGTTGAGCAGCTGGTCAACGAGGTTAGCCTCGAACATTGTCGAGAACTGCTCTGCGCCGCCTGCGGTGCCGCTGGTGCTCATGTTACCGTTGATGATGTCGATAACAGGGCCGGTAGCGATGATAACGGGGAGGAAGAATACAGCTCTTGCAAAGGTCCTTCCCTTGAACTTCTGGTTAAGGATAACTGCGATGAATATTGAGAACACCAGTATCAGAGGTGTTTTCAGTGCGGTGTTGGAGAGTGTTTCCACCAGTGCCTTCGAGTAATCCTGATCCTGTCTGAAGGCATTGACGAAGTTATGGAAGCCGCCGTTTGACAGCTCCATTCCGCCGGAGCCTACCTTCGTATCATGGAAGGCATATACCAGTGAAACGATCAGCGGGTAAATGAAGAAGTAAAGCGTACCGATGATCCACAGTGCGATAAAGCCGTAGCCATAGAGCTGCTTTTTCCTTTCGTAGCTGATCCTTGCGCCCTTGGGGGGCTTTGCATTGATCGCCTTAGGCTCGCTGTAGGTCTCTGCAGCGGCCTCGGCAGTTTCGGCTGCCGCTTCGACAGCTTCGGGCACCTCGTCTCCGATGACCTGGATATTCTCGGCGGCGGTTTCAGCCTCTTCAGCGATCTCTGTCACAGTGCTTCCGGCCTCCTCGGTGATCTCCTCGGCAGCCTCCTCGACTTGATTTTCGAGTTCTTCAGCATTCAAGTCCTTTTCAAACTCACTCATCAGCCTTCAGCACCTCCTTCAATTGCTCCTGCAAGATCAATAGTCTTTCCATCGACCTTAGCCGTAGCATTAGCTTTATCAATTTCCACGACCACATTTTTGCCGTCCTTGGAGTAGGTGGTCGTTATCACGTTTCCGTCTTCAGATCTCTCGTACTTCGAGATCGTCATATCGGAAACTCCGGTAAGCAGCTCCTTGGCGATATTATACTGCTTGGCAGCCATATCGACCCAGCCCTCGTAATTCGAATAGTACAGATCGTCGAAATCCGTATCCTGAAGCGTTGAAGCAGGAGCATAGGTCATATCGTAATGGATGCCCGAGCCTGCTGCAAGTGCCAGCATAAAGGTCTCGCCGGTGTTGGAGCTTGCGTTGATCGCCTTGGTCGCATAAGGAACATATCCGTGAACGACCATTTGATAGAACGGGATATCGAAGTCTGTAACATTGAAGCCGCTGGAGTAAACGGGAACGTTCACGATCTGGTCAACGCATGGGATAACGTAGCTGTTGGCGCCGTCCGCGATGACCGATCCGACCTCGTTTTTGGCCTTTGTAAGGCCCTCAACGATCTTCTTTGCGGTATCGTATCTTGAGGAAGTGTTTTTCTTCGAGAAGTCGCTGACGAGCTTTGTTGTGTAGTCGCCGAAGCCGATCCTCGTAAGTCCCTCGTCCTTATAGTCCTCGATCATCTCATCGAAGATCTTGACATAGGTATCGGGAGCGATCAGAGCAGGAGAAACGCCGCTCATTGCCACGCCGAAGGCGGGGCTGTAGCTTACCTGTCTGGAATAAGCGTTGGAAATTCTCGTTGCCGAGTTGGAGAAGGTCGTATATCCCCACGAGCTTGAAGCCATTGTAAAGTTATTGATCGAGGGGAACACCTGAAGTCCCGAGGTCTCTATAAAGTCCTCGAAATCGCTGCTTCCGCCGAGGGTACCCGACGGACTTGCGCTGGTCGAGACCTTTCTCTTGATTTCATTGTTCGTCCAGTTGTTATAGTTTACAACTGCGGTATCAACGCCCTTGTCCTTCAGCTTGCTCATGATCTCGCCTGCCTGCTCGAAGCCGGTGATCTCGGTCTTGAGGTCGAAGGGGATACCGAGTATCGAGGTCTGCTTCAGAACGCCGCCGAAGAAGTCAACATAGAAGTCGCTCGTGTTCGCCTGCGTCTTGGCAGTCAGACCCTTTTCCTTGATAAGGTAATTCCTATATACCTCTGCGCAGTCGGCGTAGTTGATATCGGTATCCTTATCCATAAGGAAATACTTGATGCCGAACCTTGGGGTCTTGATGCCGTCCTTCTCGAAAACGTTGATCTTGTTTGAGTTATCACCGCTCATGAAGAAGGAGTCCTGACTCTTTGTTTCAAACTCGAAGTAGCAGTTGTTATACACCTGATTATCCTGCATACTTACCTTCGCCTTGGCATACACATTCGTATCGCCGTCGGAAACGATAGCAACGAAGCCCTTGTTTCCGTTCACGGAAGCCACCATAGGCAGATAAGCCTGTTCGGTAACTCTGGGAGCGTTCAGCGGAACTGCGGTATAATCTCTGCCATAGACCTGCTGTGTATATTCAGAATAGGACTGCTTGCCGTTATTATACTGAATTACCGCACCGCTTCCGTCGGGAACTATCATATAGCCCTCATTCACGCTGCCGTCGTCCTTCTGTGCAGCGATCGCTCCGAAGGCGGGGCAAAGCTGAAGCTTGGTAAGCACCTTTCCGTCAACCGTAGAGATATTCTTCTCATTGATCTCGGAGGTATCAACATAGACATAGACGTCATCCTCTTCCAGAACAACGTGCATCGTGAATTCGACGCCCTGCGAATTGTACTTGTAGTTTACGGCTATACCGCCGTTCTCCACCTTATACTTGACGGAGTTGGCCTTGGTCGAATAAACAGGAGCAGGTGATTCAGTTCTCTTTTCCTGTCTCAGGTCACCGATCTTGATCGCGGCGCTCGAGCCTATCTGCTTTCTCTTTGCAGATTTCATCAGACTGCCGTCCTCATTCATGGGGATGTCTTCCGCCTCAACATTGATCGGCGAGCTCCACCAGTAGTTTTTGGATGCCTTAACATACACGCCCCACCTGTCGTTCTCTCCGTCGGCATAAAGGATGAACTTGTCATTCTCGCCGGCCTTTTCACAGGTATCGAGAGCGATCGCCTGTTCATCGGTGATCTTCTCGGGGAGCTTGTTTTTATCCTCTTTAGTTTCCTTCTCTTCGGTCTCTTCCGAGTTTTCCTCGGAAGCGGCCGCATCGGAGGTTTCAGCCGGAGCAGCTTCATCCTCTGTAGAGGAAGCTGCCATCGAACCCAGAGGCATCAGCATGGTAAGGATCAAGGCAAACACTATAGCCTTTTTAAATTTTCTGTCAGCCATTTTCATTACACCACCGTTTCTATATTAGCCTCTGATTCGATAAGCGATCTCTGTATAGATTGAATATCCGAAAACATAAACCTGCTGGAAAAGCGAGAGCAGCAGAATTGCCAGGAACAGTATCAGCAGCATCGCAACGATCGTAAAGATCATTGAAACTATCGTTTTCGTAAATGAATACTGATGTGCTGCCTTCATAGCCTGTATCATCAGAACTACCGACCAGATAAGTCCGAGATAGTAGATAGCGGTCATCCAGATCCTTTCATCCTCAACTATGAAGTTTGAGATGAATATCGAGATGAAGCTGCACACTATATAAGGAACCAGTGCATAGGCCGAATAGATGCAGATCTTTTTCAGTGTTCCTTCGCCGTCGAACAGTGTACACAGTGCCCAGTTCGCGATGACCCAGGTAAAGAAATACACTACCGACTGTACCAGCAGCGGTACAACGTTAAACACCTTAACGTAAGCGGTATTGAACTGGAAGCCTGTCAGCTGTCTGTCGGCGACCATATTCACGAAGAGCAGGAACACGATGACCAGCGCTATCTTCATTGAACCCTGCTTTTTCCAGCGCAGATCCTCGAAGCCCTCAACAGGGTGGAAAACACAATGCTTCAGCCACCCCATAGGAGTAAATTCATACATTTATTTTCCCTCCTCTTCTTCTTCGTCTTCTGCTTGATCCTCTTGTTCGGCTTCAGCATCCTTTTTGTACTGCGTAAAGGTATTCACTGAAATACCCGCTGCAGAGCCGACTGAAACCATTTGCTTTTTCTTCTTCAAGAAGCCGAGGATCCTAATGCCTCTCTTATTGAGCATCTTCTTGACTATAAAGAACACGATAATAACAACTATAACTATGATTATAAGTGTGAAATGATCCTTGAGGAATGCATCTCTTGCATACTTATAAGCCTTATCGTAGTCCTCCTGATCGTAGGCGGTCTTGAAGTAATCAAGAGCCTCGGAATATCTTTCCTCGTTAAGTGCAGCCTTTCCGAGTCCTACATAAGCCTGGATGTAGTTTCCGTCTCTTCTTACTACCTGATCCCAGTCCTCCTTGGCATCGGTATAGCGTCCCTCATCATAAAGCGCGAAGGCTTGATGAATATGCTTGCCGAACTGTGTCTCGATGAACACTGTGATATCGTTCTTCGAGCCGTCGAGGATATAAACTCTCTCGCCGTGGCTTTCGACGGCATTGGGGTTTGCGATAGTACCTCTTTGGTCGGAGGTAGAGGTCTTTGCACCGAAGATGCAGATAAGATTACATTCCTTATCATACTGGAACACACGTCCGGTCTCATAGTCCATAACGTTTATCAGACCGGTATCGCTTATATCGAGGTCAGTAAGTCTGGTAACGTGGGACTTCTTGGTAAGCGGGTCATACTGGCTGCCTGTAAGGTCACCGAACTTATATTCATTGCCCTTGGCATTGTTCCAGATATTATATCCCGCGGGGTTCAGCTTCTTGACCGCGTCCGTATCGGTATCCACCTCTGTAACGGTAAAGATGAAGCCGTCCTTGTCGATATCGAAGTTTGCGTATTCGATAGGAACGTTTCTTGTCATACCCTCGAGCTGTTCATCGGAGGCGATCATTCTCCAGAGCCTTTGAGCGATGACCGCAGCAGTTACCTGTACGCGGTTTGCGCCGTAGAAGCCTGTGAACTTGCCCTCTCTCGAGAACTGCACCGAACCGCTGTTCACCGAGCTTACTACGGTATAGACGTTCTCTGCCACATCGACGCACACCTTTTTGGGGTTAAAGGTTTGGGCGGTATAGAGCGCCTCCTCCGGCTTGGTATATTCATGCACGCAGGAAAGCTGTGTTGAGCTTGAAACGGTCGCCTTGACCACTCTCGAGTTATCGGTATCCGCGACATAAACGACCTGCTGACCCAGCGACGGGCTTGTGGTAACGAACACGCCCTGCGGTGCTGCGAAGCCCTCCACCGAGGAACCGCTTACTCCGCTGTAGCAGCCTGTTACCTCAAGAGTAGCGAGATCCAGTCTTAGGATCCTGTTATTCTTGGTATCGGCTACCCACATTTCATTGGCAGCCTTGTCGATCGAAAGGTCTCTGGCATCGTTAAGTGTCAGAGGCGCTTTATCCGAAACATAGCAGCCGCCTGCGGGGTCTCTAAGCTTCGAGAGCTTCATCTCGGCGCCGGTAACGGTCTTTTCAACACGGTAAGCGCTCTGGGAAGGTATCGCGTCGTCCCAGTTATCGTAAGTATAGGAATTATAGGGCTCATCTGCGAACGCGGTGACCGACATTGACAGTGCAGTGACGGCAGCCAGCGACACGCTGAGCAGTTTTCTAATTGGATGTTTCACTGTTTATCACCTGTTTCCTTTCCGTGATCTCGGTCAGCCCGCATTAATCCTTGATACCCGAGTTAGCCATGGTCTCCATGACGTTGCTCTGAGCGATAAGGAATACAACGAGCGGCGGAATAAGAAGCAGTACAGCCGAAGCGAAGGTAACGCCCTGTCTTGCCAGACCCACGGCAGCGATCTGCTGAACGATAGTCGGAAGAGTCTTCAGCTCTTCTGAATAGATCAGCGCACCGCCCTGAAGGTTCCAGGCGCCCTGGAAGGCGAAGATTATCAGCGTCATGATCGCGGGCTTTGAGTTCGGCACAACGATCTGCCAGCAGATCCTGAAGAGTCCTGCGCCGTCCACCTTTGCGGCCTCGATCATTGAGTCATGAATAGTGGACATCGACTGTCTCATAAGGAACAGTCCGAGAGGAGTTGCGATAGAGGGCAGGATAAGTACCCAATAGGTATCAATGATATGCAGCTTGGAGTAAACCATGAACTGCATGATCCATGTAGCGTTGGATGCGAACAGCAGGGCGGTAACGATCAGCTTGTTGATAAAGCCGGCACCGGGGAACCTGCACTTTGCAAGCACGAAGCCTGCGCAGCAGCACACGAACAGGTTGCAGATACAGATGACCACCGTGATGAACACGCTGTTGAAGATGTATCTTGAAAGCGGTACCCAAAGGCTTGCCGCCACGGTGAACATATCGGAGAAGCTCTTGGTGGTCGGGTTCAGAACATAAAGTCTGGGCGGGAACACGAACAGCTCCTCGATAGGCTTGATCGACTGAATGAACGAATAGTAGATCGGGAATATCATGAACAATCCCAAAAGTGCGAGAAAAATGAATATCGCAATATCTCCGCCGAGAGAACCGTTAATGCGCTTCTTTTTATCCTTGACCTTCAGCTTGTCAATGGATACTTGCTTTTTCTTCTTTCTTGCCATTTCAAGTTCTCCCCCCTTTAATCAAGATATTTGCCTAACAGCCAGTTAACGCCCTTATTGGCCAATAGCATAGCTGCGAAAAGCACGAAGCATATTGCTGATGCATAACCCATTTCGTATCGTATCGAACCGTAGTCTGTTGCGTGGTTCATGATCGTATGGGCTGCATAGTCTGTCGAGGGAAGACCTACCAGCATCTGTCCTACTGCACCTACGGTGAAGGAGGAGGAGATCTGCATTACAGCCGCGAACAGCAGCTGCGGTCCCATTGAGGGGATCGTAATGGTGAAAAGTTCCTGCCAGCGGTTCTTGATGCCCTCGATCGCGCCCGCCTCGTACATCGACTTGTCGATGTTCTGGAAACCTGCACGGATAGCAAGGAAGCCGGCGCCCATTGAGATCCACAGCTGAACGATGATAACTACAGGCAATATGTAGTTGGTATCGGTCAGGAACTGTTTGGGAGCATTGAAGAGTCCGATGTCCATCATGATAGCGTTCAGATAACCGTAGCTGTCGCCCGAAAGGATCAGCTGCCAGGTAACGTAAACGGATGTCGTCATCGAGGGAGCATAGAACACGAATGTAAAGAACGTCTTGAGGAAGGGGTGCATCTCGTTGATAAGCCAAGCGATGAAGAAGCTAAGCACATAGGAGAAGGGACCCGTGAAGATCGCAAAGATCAGAGTGTTTCTGATAGCGATCAGGAATACATCGTCGTTAAGGAACAATGTATAGAAGTTGGAGAAGCCTACCCACTTAGGGGTCTGGATCATGTTGAAGTTTGTAAAGCCCATAGGCAGGGACATTACAACAGGAATGACCGTGAAAATTATGAAGAGGATCATGAACGGAGCCAGCAGTCCGTAGCAGCCCTTATTGACCTTCATCATATGCCAGGTATAAGCCCACTTGCCCTGCTTATTCATCGGGGCCGCAGGATTGGCTGAACTGTTATTTGCCATACGTCGGTTCTCCTCCTTCCTTATGAATTAAGTCCGAGATCTTCGCGCTTACGAGTGATCTCATCGTTGATATCCTTATTGTACCAGAACAGAGTATCTCTTGCATTCTCGGCATTGTTTACTACCTCTCTGAATGCGTTGATAAGACCTCTTGTTACGCCGTAGGATGCGGGGATTACGGGGATCTCGATCTGCGAGAGCATCTGCTCCTTCAGCAGTGCGACCTCATTGGTAGTCCACGAAAGCTGCTCGAGGGCTGTCAGATTAGCGGTATCGAAACGTCCCATTGTTCCGAGGATAGCCTCGATGTCGTTTCCGTAGCTGGTCATGGTCTCATCAGAGGTGAACCACTTGATGAAGTCCCATGCGTCCTTCTGCTTCTCCTCATCAAGCTTGGAGAAGATCAGTGCAGCAGAGCCGACCGAGCAGGAGGCGTGATTGATGCTGCCGTCTGCCTGAACGGTGCCGGGGATAGGCTGGAAGCTCCAGCAGCCCTTGATCTCGGGAGCTGCGACTGTCAGCTGGTTGAAGAAGGTGTAGTTCTGGATCAGAATAGGCATATCGCCCTGTCTGAATCTTGTGAATGCATCGTAGGTCTGCTCGAAGCTGTAGGTGGTATAGAACTTTGTCCACGCATCGAAGGAGTCGATAGCCTCCTGGGTATCAAAGTTCGTCTTATCGAGGTTGTCGTTATAGTAGTTGACGCCCTTTTGCAGCAGCATTGAAGCGAAGGTATTTCCTGCCTCGGTTACAGGCGAGATAACGCTTCCCACGGGAAGGATAAGGCCGACCTCCATATAATTCCTCTGAAGAGTCGGAAGCACCTTCAGCAGGCCGTCCCATGTTGCCAGATCGGTCTTGGGGTCGATGCCGTACTGCGAGATAACATCGCTGCGGTAGAAGAGCATCGGGAAGGTCTGTGATACGGGAAGTCCGTAGCAGCCTCCGTTATACTCATAAAGCACGCTTGCCTGAGGAGCGAACCTCTTGATGACCTCGTCATAGTCATCAAACTTTTTCAGATCCACCAGAACGTCTCTTGCGGCCAGCTGTATTGGGAAGTCGCCGCCCATGAAGAGGGCCAAATCGGGTCCCTTTCCGGCGAAGGTCGCCTCGATGATACCGCCCTGCACCAGCTTAAGGTTTACCTTGGTCTTAGCGGTGGGGTTATAGTCGTTGTTGATAAGGGTCTGTATAACGGTAGCGTTATCACGTCCGAGGGAGGTCCAGCAGATCATAGCGGACTCATCGTCCTCTGCCAGCGAGTTATAATCCTCGAAGAAGGAGCCGATGAAGGCCTTGAAGCCGAAGCCCAAAGACTTGAAGAAGGACTCGTCAGCGTCGGTAAACTCCTGGTCATCGCTAAGTATCTCGATCATATCGACCTCAAGGGGCTGCTCGCGGTACTGGTTTACCCAAGAAGAAACGGAAGTAACATTATCCTTGATCTGGCTCATCATGCTGGGTATTCTGTCGGCCTTGGAAACGCACTTGTCAAGGACGATAGCCAGCTTATCCAGTGTAACGGCCTCTGTTCCGCCGGTGCCGGAGAGCTTTTCGATCTTCTTCATCTGCTCTCTAAGGCTGTCGGAATACTCCTTGAACCTGTCAAGGATACCGGGGATCGAGCCCTTGATATCGTAGTTATTGTACTCATCGGGATTAGGCCCGGTGATAGCGCGGATCTGTCTGTAATAGCTGTTTACCTGATATACGATCTCGTCGATATCTCCCATGATCTCGCCGATCTCGCCGGGAACAGCCTCAAGGGTAAGGGTATGCTTTCCTGCATCGAGATAGAAGAACATAGGCTCGTCGCCCACTGAGGGAACAGTCAGCTGCCACTCTGTATCGTAGTAGAACTTGATCTGCTCACACTCGGCGCAGGGAACCACGCCGTCGATATAAAGTCTTCTGTTGGAATACATACCTCTCATGGTCTCCTGCTTTGCGCGGATACCGATCTTGTAATAGCCTGCGGTGGCAATATCGACCTCCCAGGTCGCGGCTTGAGTTGCCTTGTTCCAGTTATCCTTACCAATGGTATTATACCTGGTCTTGGTAGGGCTCTGGCCGTTGGCGGAGGATGTCAGGTAGGAGTTTCTGTCTGCTGTCGGGAACAGCGTTCTGTCGGATTTATAATCGGCATTTTCGCCCTCAAGAAGGATCCTGTCTGCGTGGGTGTTCTGGATCTCAGTTGCATCGGGGGCTGCATAGGGTGCGGGCTTGGTCTCGTTGAAGAATTTCAGATACGCCAAAGCGAACTGTGCCTTCTGTGACTGGAGGGTAAGAGTATGCTCGCCGGCCTCGATATAGAAGCCCAAAGCCTCGTTCCTCAAGCCGTCAGTATCCTTCAGGGGAGAGGTCTGCCAGCATTCAACAGCGACCTGGCCGGGACGTATATCGTTTCCTCTTACGTCCTGCTGGATCTCGCTCTTATTGACCCACCTCTTGGGCAGGGTGATTCTCGAAGCGGTGGTATACGGACAAACTCCGTCTATAAGCAGTGCAAACTCGACCGCCGTGGTATTGCCGCCGGTCTCGTTATTCAGCGCCTCATATTTCGCTTCAATGTTATACCAGCCGGTCTCGGGAATACTGAACTTGAATTCAACCGTACCGACTTGGTTAGCCCACTTCATAACATTGGCTTCGCCGTCAACGGTCTCCTTTGTGATCTCAGCCCCGTCACCGAAGCTCACAAAGTCAGCGCCGTTTATAGTGACCTCCTTTTGAGGCCTTGCTGCGTCAGCGTGCTTTTTGACGTAGTTGCTGTACGCATTCTCGCGGTTGCTGGCGTCGATGACCTCTGCGGAGAGGTCTGTCGTTTTCGCAGCTCCGCTTTCTGCTGCAAACGCTGTCAGCCCGCAGGATGCTGTCAGCGATAATGCAAGCGCAGATGAAATAACACGTTTCAGAAATGTGTTTTTCACGAGATTTTCCACCTTTCGTATTTATTTGCCGATCGAAACTCCTTAGATCCTATATATTAATATAGTATAGTCTATCAATCCCCGGCGTTTATATATCCCTTTCGGGTATAAACCTGTTTTAACCGTCCGACCGGAACAGAACGACACGTCCTGTTTCCTCGTCGAACTCTGCTTTGATCTTGTCGCCGCCCTTGACTCCGAGCTTTTCCATATGATCCTTGGAAAGCTGAAGCCTGCCCGACCTGTCCAGCACCACAAGCTCTTCATGTGTTTCCTGTTCCGCGTCAGTCTCGGCAGTACCGACAATATTTCCCATTTCGTCAAGCTCCTGAGCATAGCTTCTTTTTCTGACGATCTCGGAACTTGTCCGGCCGTCTCTGATAGCCACAACTCTGTCGATCCGCTTTGACAGCTTTACATCGTGCGTTACGATGACCACTGTCAGACCCTCGGTCTCATTGAGCTTTTTAAAAATGTCAAGTATGATATTCGAGGTCTTTGTATCCACCGAGCCGGTAGGCTCGTCAGCGAGCAGCAGCCGCGGATCGTTTGCCAGCGCTATCGCAATGGCGACCCTTTGCTGTTCGCCGCCGGACATCTGATCCAGCCTTGAATTCTTCCTGTGGGAAAGCCCCACCTTCTCCAGCAGCTCCAGCGCTTTTTTCCGCCTTTGCTTTGAGCCCTTCAGCAGCATCGGCAGCTCAACGTTCTGGACCGCTGTAAGATACGGTATAAGGTTCCTTGCATTGTTCTGCCACACGAACCCCACCGTATTCCTTTTATACTCCATATAGTCCTTATCCGAGAACTTGAGAAGATTTTTCCCGTCCACGAACAGGCTTCCTGCCGAGGGCTTATCGAGGCCGCCCAGCATATTCAGCAGCGTGCTTTTTCCGCTTCCCGAATTGCCGACGATCGCCATAAGCTCTCCCCGCTTTACGTCCAGATCAAGCCCCTGAAGAGCCACGACCTCGACCTCATCTGTCTTATAAATTTTCACCAGATTCTCACAGCGGATCATATATTCATCATCATGCAGTGCTACATTATCATCAGAGGCCTTTTCTTCCCCGACCGTATCGTAAACCGCACTTACCAGCTCGGCTGCATCACTCAACGATCTCACCGTCCTCTAACGTATATACTCTGTCGGCCACGTCCATCATACTGGGATCATGGGTCGTCATGATGATCGTCATACCGTAATTTGCCACCAGTTCCTTGAACAGCTTGACAACGTGCAGCGCCGTAGCCGTATCCAATTCAGCCGTAGGCTCATCGGCAAAGACCACCTTCGGGTCATGTGCGATAGCCCTTGCTATAGCAACTCTCTGCTGCTCACCGCCGGACATCTCGCCGGGTCTGTGGAACATACGCTTTTCAAGCCCTACGTTCCTCATGACCTCTCTGACTCTTGCATCGCGCTTATCATAAGGGAACTTCGACAGCCTCAGCCCGAACTCAACGTTCTCATAGGCATTCATGCCGCTCATCAGCGCCACCGACTGGAACACAAAGCTCATATCATACCGCCGCAGCTCATCGCGCTTGCGTTCAGACAGCTTGGTGATATCCTTCCCGTCGAAAATGACCTTTCCCTTGGTAGGCTTATCCAGCGCCCCGAGTATGTTTATCAGCGTAGTTTTTCCGCTGCCGGAGCGCCCTCTCAGGACCGTGAGCTTTCCCTCCTCGATCCCGATATTGATATTCTTCAGAGCCGAGACGATGCTGCCGTCACCGATCTTAAAATCGCGGCAGAGCCCCTCGGTAGAAATGATGTTTCCCATGCGTTTTTCCTCTGCGGCGCGGCCGCTTTTTTTGATCCGGAGCGTATCCGGGCACAGTCTGCCCTCAAAAATAACATAGCAAAGCCTAACATATTGTGTACCCCCAAAGCGGCGGCAACAATATGTAGTGATATTCACCAAATTGCAATGTAAAAATAGTTGCATTTGATGATATTTTTATACCTTTTGTCCAAAATCGGACACTTTACTAACCTTAATTATAACAATTATAAACAGTTTTGTCAAGGCGGGTTAAACGTTATCGGAAAAGGTTTTTGACCCGCTTGATTTATTTGTGCAGTTCCGACAATCATTCTAACAAAATTTTGTATGCTTGCACAACGCCTTTCAACGCCCGTTCACTATCCTCAAGGGTGGTTTTCGGCCTGTCTCTGCGAATTTACATTTATTTTACTTTTTAGGTTAAAAAAATTTACTTATCGGATTTTTGTATTTTTGCGCCCGTTTCATATTCTTATATTTTCTCTCAACTATCCGCGAAAAAACGCTGCGAAAACGTTTAAGCGAACGTTATCTGCCTCCTCTGTTACCATGTTTTTATCCTTGCGGGCAGCCGCCGACAAATCCTCCGATTGGTACTTGTAATTAACGCAAAGATGTGCTATAATTATAAAGGTATAATTTCAGCCTATGGTGAGGGGAGGTCAGCTCTTGAGAAAAAAGAAACGCAAGCTTTGGCTGCAGGCGCTTTCCGTGACTGCGATCTTCTATATCGCTTCAATGATACTCGGCACTCTCGCAATGTACTACAGCTCCCGAAGCACATATCTCACCGCCAAAAACGATATGATGCAGCGCGACCTCGCTCACATAAAAAGCGTCATCGAGGAAAGATCCGGTCTGAGCTGGTTTCTGAGCTACTCTAAGGATCATGTCGATGAGATCAGGCAAGGCATGACTACTGATGACATGGTCGCCTTGTCGGAGCTGCCCTTTGTTGACAGCCAGGACCCCGAAAAAACTCTTGACAGCTTCAACGATGAGCAAAAGCTCCTCTATGCCAAGGACGTTTACAGTACCCTGTGGTTCATGATGGACAGCCAGTTCGATAACTATGATTACATCAGTCTCTGGCTTATGGATATCAGCGAGGAGGACCCGGGCTTCATCTACTACGAAGCCAAGGCCTCTCCCGAGGCCTACAATATAGACCTGCCGGACTATGATCCTTCTTTCAATAACAACGTCCTCGGTGACAGACGTGAGCTGAAGCTTGACGATCACCCCGCTATAGGATCGCTCCGCTCGGGGGATTTTGAAGAGGTCGCCTTTGAGATCGCACCCTCAGATGAGAAAAAGAGCGGAAACAACTATACCGGCTATATCCCGCTGACCGGCAGCGGCATCCACGCCGTCCTTGGCATCGACTATAACTGGGACGCTTTCCACTCCGAGCTGCTCACGCAGATCAGATTCATGATAGGGATAATGTTCATCGGAATGGTTATCTCTGCTGCGCTGATGATGTTCTTTGTCAGCCGCATCGCTATCCGTCCGCTGGCAATGGTACAGCATACCGTCCGGGAGTATATCCGGGATAAGGATATGCAGAACGCCATGTACCGCCTTGACAAGATCACCAGCCGCAACGAGATCGGCGTCCTCTCGGACGACGTTACCGCACTTATCCGTGAGATACATGAATACACCACCAATATCAAGACCCTTACCAAAGAGGTAATGGAGGCCCTTGCACACACCATAGATGCCAAGGACCGTTACACCAACGGTCACTCCTTCCGCGTTGCTATGTATTCAAGGATGCTGGCGCTGGAGCTGGGGCTTTCCAGTCAAGATCAAGAGGATATCTATTACATGGGTCTTCTCCATGATATAGGCAAGATAGGCATACCCAACTCCATTATCAATAAGCCCGACCGCCTTACTGACGAGGAGTTCGAGATCGTCAAGAAGCACCCGGTCTATGGATACGAGATCCTTTCCGAGATCAAGAGTATGCCCGCCCTCTCCACAGGCGCCCGCTATCATCACGAAAGATACGACGGCAAAGGCTATCCCGACGGCCTCAAGGGCGAACAGATACCCTTCCTTGCCCGCATAATCGCCGTAGCCGACAGCTACGACACCATGACCTCGAACCGAAGCTACAGAAAATATCTCCCGCAGGATGTTGTCCGCAGCGAGATAGAGAAGAACATCGGCACCCAGTTCGACCCCGCTCCCGCCGAGGCAATGCTGAAGATCATCGACAAGGATAAGAACTATATGCTGCACGAATAAGCCCTTTAGCTGAAGATAAACGGTGCCGTTCAGCAAAGAGCGAAAAATGAACAGCGAAGGATAAGGTGTCGCCTATCGGCGGCACCTTTCGTTATCAGCTGTCAGCTATCATATGTCTGTTAAAAAGTGCTTGCATTATTCACGGTTTTATGCTATACTAAAAATGTATATGCAAATCTGCTGTTATAAATGAGGTAATGTTATGGAAAATATTTACAGTCTCGGCATTGATGTGGGTTCAACTACGGTAAAGACCGTGATCCTTGACGGTGATGAGATAGTCTATAATAAATACGAGCGCCACTTTTCCAAGGTGCGCGAAACAGTGGCAGAGCAGCTGCGCCTTATCGGCGGGCTCTATCCCGATGCCCGGTTCAGGATAGCTATAACCGGCTCGGCCGGTCTCGGTATCGCCGAGGCCTGCGGCATCACCTTCGTGCAGGAGGTGTTCTCGGCCTTCACTGCCGTGAACAAGACCTATCCCGACGCGGATGTGGTCGTCGAGCTGGGCGGCGAGGATGCTAAGATCATCTTCCTTACCGGCGGCGTCGAGCAGAGAATGAACGGCACCTGTGCCGGCGGTACGGGCGCTTTCATCGACCAAATGGCAAGCCTGCTCGGTGTATCTGTGGATGCTATGAACGAAATGTCGCTCAAAGCCACAAAGATATACCCCATAGCCTCGCGGTGCGGAGTTTTCGCAAAGTCGGATATACAGCCGCTGCTCAATCAAGGGGCTAAGAAGGAGGATATCGCCGCTTCGATCTATCAAGCCGTGGTGGATCAGACCGTTTCGGGACTGGCTCAAGGCAGAAAGCTGGAGGGCAAGGTGCTTTTCCTCGGAGGCCCGCTTTCCTTCCTGTCGGGGCTTCGGAAGGCATTTGTCGATACCTTGAAGCTGGACGAGGAACACGCCGTGTTCCCGGAGCTGGCTCCCTGCTTCATGGCCTTCGGCTCGGCTCTCCATGCACAGAAAATGGGAGATATAATGACGATCGACGAGGCTATCGACAAGATAACCCACGCCAAGGCTCACGATACTATCGTCACCGGCAAGCCCCTCTTCGCCAATAAGGAGGAGTACCGGGAATTTGTGGAAAGACACAAGCAGTCCGATCTTAAATACGAGAATATCGAGACCTACCGGGGCGATGCCTATCTCGGCATCGACGCCGGCTCAACCACCACAAAGCTGGTGCTGATAACTCCCGACGGCAAGCTGCTCTATCAGTATTACGGCTCAAACAAGGGTCAGCCACTGGATGTCATCGCCTCAAAGCTCGAGGATATCTATGCCCTCGCCACCGACGGCCTCGTTATCAGAGCCTCTGCCGTAACAGGCTACGGCGAGGATCTTATCAAGGCCGGCCTCGGCGTGGACTACGGCATCGTCGAGACAGTGGCTCACTACAAGGCCGCCGCTTATTTCTGCCCGGACGTTGATTTCATTATCGACATCGGCGGACAGGACATCAAGTGCTTCAAGATCAAAAACAACGCTATCGACAGCATCATGCTCAACGAGGCCTGCTCCTCCGGCTGCGGCTCGTTTATCCAGACCTTCGCTCAGGCTATGGGCTACGAGATCGCTGACTTCGCAAGACTGGGGCTTTTCGCCAAGGCTCCCGTAGAGCTGGGCTCGCGCTGCACCGTGTTCATGAATTCCAGCGTAAAGCAGGCTCAGAAGGACGGCGCTTCGGTCGAGGATATCTCGGCGGGTCTTTCCTCGTCTATCATCAAGAATGCTATATATAAGGTAATAAGAGCAAAATCCATTGACGAGCTGGGAAAGAATATCGTGGTACAGGGAGGCACCTTCCTGAACGATGCCGTTCTGCGCTCGTTTGAGATGGAGCTGGGAAGAAATGTTATCCGCCCCGCTATCGCAGGACTTATGGGTGCCCTCGGCTGCGCACTCTTCGCCAAGGAGAAGAGCAGACACGACCCCGATGCCCGCTCAAAGGTGCTGAACGAGCAGCAGCTCAAGGAATTTGCATACAACTCCTTTGCTACCCAGTGCCGCGGCTGTACCGCTCACTGCAACCTGACCATAATCCGCTTCAACGACGGCCACAGGTTCGTTTCCGGCAACCGCTGCGAAAAGGGCGCCGGCATAAAGATCGAGAACAAGCCCGAGAACATGGTGGAGTTCAAGTATAACGAGATCAAGGCCTATGCCGACAGAAAGCCCGCTCACCCCAAGGCGAGGATAGGCCTGCCGCTGGCTCTCTCCTACTATGACCTCATGCCCTATTTCAGTACGATGCTCTATGAGCTGGGCTTTGAGGTGGTGCTTTCAGAGGAGAGTACGAGAGAGACCTACTACAAAGGTCAGCAGACTATCCCCTCGGACACCGTCTGCTATCCCGCAAAGATAACTCACGGACATATCATCAGCCTGCTTGAAAAGGGCGTGGATATGATCTTCTATCCCTGCATGAGCTATAACCTCGACGAGGGCGGCTCTGACAACCACTACAACTGCCCCGTTGTTGCATACTATCCCGAGCTGCTGAAGGCCAATATGCCGGAGCTGAACGAGCGGAACTTCAAGGCACCCTACTTAAACATCACCATGAAAAAGCACGTTGCAAAGGTAGTGGCGCAGACCTTCCGCAAGTACGGCATCACCCAGCAGCAGGTGTTCGATGTGCTGAACAAGGCCTATACCGAGCAGATGCGCTACCGCAGACGGATAGAAAAGAAGGCGCAGGAGATAATCGCCCACGCAAGAGAAGAGGGGCGGAAGATAATCGTCATTGCAGGAAGGCCCTATCATATCGACCCGGAGATCAACCACGGCATCCATAAGCTGATAGCCTCGCTGGGCTTTGCCGTCGTTACCGAGGACAGCGTTTCCAATCTGGTAAACGTACCGCCGCTGGACGTACTGAACCAGTGGACTTACCATTCAAGGATGTACCGTGCGGCGGAGTATGTCTGCCGGAACGAGGATATGCAGCTGGTGCAGCTGGTATCATTCGGCTGCGGCATAGATGCAGTCACCACTGACGAGGTGAGGGCGATCCTTGAAGAGCGGGGCAAGCTTTACACCCAGCTGAAAATAGACGAGATCACGAACCTTGGAGCTGCCAAGATAAGGCTGCGTTCACTGGCAGCCGCATTGGAGGAAAAAGAGGAGGTCCTGCAAAATGAGCAATAAGCTGTCTGATGAAGAAATAGCAAGAAAAAATATGGGCGGGTCTGACCGCGTTTTCAAAACGGTCTTCACAAAGGAGATGAAGGAGGCCGGATATACTATCCTTATCCCCGATATGCTGCCTATCCATTTCAAGCTGATGACTAAAATATATCAGAAGAACGGCTATAAAATGGAGCTGCTGACAAACAACTCCCGCAACGTCATCGACGAGGGTCTGAAAAATACCCATAACGATGCCTGCTACCCCGCTCTGCTGGTAATCGGCCAGTTCATGGACGCCCTCAAGAGCGGTAAGTATGACGTGAATAAGGTGGCGCTCGTAATGTCCCAGACCGGCGGCGGCTGCAGAGCCTCAAATTATATCCACCTTATAAGAAAGGCCGTGGCCTCGCAGTTCCCGCAGGTGCCGGTCATCTCACTCAATTTCAGCGGACTTGAAAAAAACCCCGCCTTTCCCATGACCCCCAAGATCGCTCTTATGCTGATCTATGCCGTCCTTTACGGCGATATGCTTATGCTGCTCTATAACCAGTGCCGCCCCTATGAACTCAATAAGGGCGATACCGACCGTATGCTCGCCCGCTGGCAGCACCGCCTCGATAAGCTTATGGATAAGAAATCCTACCTCTATACCACACCGATCTATAAGGCAATGCTCAGGGACTTCGCATCTATCCCCCGCAGCAGCGAGAAAAAGCCCCGGGTGGGCATCGTGGGAGAGATCTTCGTAAAGTATTCTCCGCTGGCAAATAACGAGCTTAACGAGTTTCTGATCTCCGAGAACTGCGAGCCGAACGTCCCCGGCCTGCTGGACTTCGTCCTCTACTGCGCCTCTGACCTTATCAACGATAAAGCCCTCTATGACGTGAACACCGCCTCCACCAAGGCCTATGCCGTCGGCTATAAGGTGCTTTATAAGTTCCAGAAGCAGCAGATAAGGATCATCAAGGAGCATGGTGTGTTCCAGCCGCCCCACGATTTCGAGCATCTGCGCCGCTGCGCCGATAAGTACATCCACCAGGGCGTGAAAATGGGCGAGGGCTGGCTTATCACAGCCGAAATGGCTGCCCTTGCCGAGACCGGCACCAAGAATATAATCTGCACCCAGCCCTTCGGCTGTCTGCCGAACCATATCGTCGCAAAGGGCATGAGCCGCGTTATCAAGCAGGCCTATCCCGATGCAAATATCGTAGCTATCGACTATGACCCGGGTGCAACCAAGGTCAATCAGGAGAACCGCATCAAGCTTATGCTTGCAAATGCAGTGCTTTAAGGCAACACCGCACGACCCGCGGCTAACGCCTCTGCACATCATCTGCTTGCCAGCTTTCCGTCATATTACCCAAATTCTCCTTGACGTTGCGCAAAGCGAAGTACACTTCGCTCGCAAGCCTGCGTCGAATTTAGGCAATCTGACGAAAATCTGGACGGCGCATCTGATGCACAGGGATCGTGCGGTGTTGCCTTAAAAAATATAGACCGGATCGCCGGATGTAAGAAATGGGTATTCCCCCGAGCGGGGGAATACCCATTTTGCGCTTTATGCCATGCTGTTCAGCAGTCCTTTTTGTCACATCAGCGGATCCTTCAGCCCGCAGGCCTCAAAGGCCGCGATCCTGTCCCGGCAGGTGCCGCAGGCTCCGCAGGGCTTTTCACCGCCCTCGTAGCAGCTCCAGGTCTTTTCAAAGGGAACACCTATCTCTGTGCCGATACGCACTACGTCCGATTTGTTCAGCCCCACGAAGGGAGCCTCCACCCTTACCTGCTTTCCGCTGCCAAGATATATTGCATCGTTTATCGCCCTGTTGAATTCCTCCGAGCAGTCGGGATAGGCATTTCCTGCCGCATCGTCGCTGTGAGCGCCGTAGTAGATCACCTCGCAGCCGAAGCCGATAGCCACGCTTGCCGCCGCCGACAAAAACAGCCCGTTCCTGAAGGGAACATAGGTCGAGACCGGCTTGCCGTCTGTGCGGGAAAGCTGTTCGGCATAGCTCTCCTTTGGGATCTCTCCCTCCGAGCCGGAAAGCAGCGAGCAGTCCGAGTCAGCAAAGGCCGCCGACAGATCCAGCGTCTTCCACTTGACGCCGTAATGCTCTGCCACCGCCGCCGCCGAGCGCAGCTCTCTGCCGTGGCGCTGACCGTAATATACCGAAAGCGCCATAACGTTATCTGCACCGTATTTCTTCACCGCCAGCCCCAGACAGGTCGAGCTGTCCAGTCCGCCGCTGAATAGCACCATTGCTTTCATTTTGCTCACCTCAATTAAGCAGCTTTTTAAGATCGCTGTCGGTCTTGAAAGCGCCGAAATATGTTCTTGTCTCCGTCCGCGAGGAGGGGTTTTTTATCCCCCGCGCCGTCATGCAGCTGTGAGAGCCTGTGATCTTCACTCCCACATCAGGCGTGCCTGCCGCCTCAGAGATTATCTCGGCGATATCCCGCCCGAGACGCTCCTGCAGCTGCAGCCTTTTAGCCGCCATATCGCAGATCCTTGCGATCTTGCTAAGCCCAAGCACCTTTCCGCGGGGGATATATCCCACATTCACCGTCATATCGTACATCAGCGCCATATGGTGCTCGCAGTAGCTGAACACGGTTATGTCCTTCATCACGATAGCCTCGTCCGCTCCGTTCTCGGGCGAGGAGAAGGTCTTTCCGAACATCTCTGCGATATCGTGATTGGAATAGGCAGTCCCCTCCAGCACCTCTGCAAGCATTTCAGCCACCCGCTCGGGAGTTTCCTTCAGACCCTCTCTTTCCGGATCCTCTCCGATAGCCTTTAGCAGACCCCTTATATGGTATATGATCTTTTCCTTATCCATTCAGACACCTCTCATATCCGGCTCCCAGATAAACTTGTGAAGCTGCAGCTGCAGCTTGACGCCGTTCATTCTCCTGTCGATGATATATCTCACGATCTCCGCAGGCTCGATCCTCCCGAACACGGGACTGATATACACCCTGCATTTTTCCGTAAGCCTGTACTTCTGTATTATCTCGTATGCCCGGTCAAGATCCCCGCGGGTGCCTGCCACGAACTTTACCGCGTCCTCGCCTGTGAGAAAGGAGTAATTGTCCGTGAGCATCATTCCCTCCATATCGCTTGAGGGCAGCTTGTAATCCAGTGTGAACACGGGGCGCTTTTCCCGGCAGGCCATCTCTGCTATGCTGATGCTGCCGTTTGTTTCGATCTCGACCCTGTGGCCGCTGCTTATAAGCGCATCCGTCAGCACAGGCAGCTCTCTTTGCAGCAGCGGCTCTCCGCCTGTCAGGGTAACGTTGACGATCCCGGTGCCGTCTGCATAGGCGGTGATCTCCTCAGCCGTCATTTCCCTTGCAGGACAGCCCTCCTCGTTCGCCCATTGGGTATCGCAGTAGCTGCACCCGAGGTTGCACCCTCTAAAGCGTATGAACACCGCCGGCTCTCCCGCCCGGACGCTTTCTCCGTTAATGCTGACAAATTTTTCAGCTACCTCGTATCTCATGATCCCGCCTCATATACCGCACAGTTTTCCGGAGTTTCATATACCGCCACCGAGCTTACGCCGAAGCCCTCATCGCAAAGCAGACCGAAAAAATGCCTTGCCAGATTTTCCGCAGTCGGGCGAAAGCTCACCGGTGTCAGTGAAAAGCCCTGCTCGCCCAATGCTGCAAGCGAGGCCTCTGTAAGAGTCCCCTCCTCGAATATAAGCGTGTGATCGAACCTGTCCGCCAGCGCTTTGACGGCTTTCTTCAGATCTCCGAAATCCACGACCATACCCCGCTTCGGCCCCTCTGTCCTAAGCTCGCCGGTAACGGTCACCTCGATCATCCAGCGATGCCCGTGAATATTCGCGCACTTCCCCTCATAGCCCGCAAGGAAATGGGCGCTGTCAAAAGCAGCAGCGGTTTTAAGTCTGAACATTCCGGCACCTCCGATATTATGATAATGATTAACAGTATTTTCCGTCAAGCTATTATTATACCATATTTCCGCTGTTATGTCAATAGCCGCACCTGCGCTTTTCACGGTTGACAGTCTGACCCCTTTGTGGTATAATTACTGTGAGTTATTGTGACAAAAAATATCATCACGGGAGTTGGTATCTTAATGGACGAAGGCAGCCGATTGCTGCTGGGTGCGGCTATTTGCGTTACACTCGTTATTCTCTCTGCGGTGTTCACCGCCTGTGAAAATTCCATGATCGAGATCAAGGACAGCGACGCCGAAAGGCTCACCTCCTGCGGCAGACGCGGCAGGGCTTTGGGAAAGCTGCTTGCCGACTCCGACAGGCTGCTCACCTCCGGGATAATCCTGCGCATACTGCTGTCTATGGCAGTTTCAGCTGCGGCCGAGGTCACCTTTGCCCGCAGATTTGCCGCAGTCCTCGGCGACGGGCTGGGGATGCTGCTGCTTTCGACCTTTATCATCCTCTGCGCGGCAGCCTTCTTCAACTGCACGCTTGGCATTGTTCTGCCAAAGCGACTCTGCGCCGCCGGCAAGATCGGCCGGCGCTTTGCGCTGAGCTGCGCTCCCCTCTACGGTCTTATCCTCAAGCTGATCCTGCCGCTGGAGGCCTTGGTGTCGCTTTGCTCGGCGGGGCTTTTGAAACTGTTCGGCGTAAAGCGCTCCGATCTCCGGGATACCTACACCGAGGAGGAGATCCTTATGATGCTGGATGCCGCAAACGAGACCGGCGGCATCGAAGAGGCGCAGGCGGAAATGATAAGCAACATCTTTGAGTTCGACGACCTTGAGGTGCATGAAATAATGACCCACCGCACAGAGGTCGTGGCTGTGCCGCAGGACTGCACCATTGCCGCCGCCGCAGAGGCTGTCATCAGCCGGGGCTTTTCCCGCATCCCCGTATTTGAGGGGAGCATCGACCGCATAACGGGCGTGGTGTTTGCCAAGGATATCCTTAGATCGGTCATGGACGGCAGCCCCAAGGAGGGCTCTGTAAAGGAGATAATGCGGGAGATAAAATACATCCCCGAAAACAGCCGCTGTGATGACCTGCTGGAGGAATTTTCCCAGAGCAAGACCCAGATAGCCGTGGTGGTGGATGAATACGGCGGCACCGCCGGCATCGTGACTATGGAGGATCTGCTGGAGGCTATCGTGGGCTCGATACAGGATGAATACGATAACGAGATCCCCGATATACAGGAGATCACACCCAACACCTTTGACATTTCCGGGCGGGCTCCGCTGGACGACGTTATGGACGAGCTGGGCTGTGAGCCCCCGGAGGACAGCATCCACGATACCATTGGCGGCTTTGTTACCGAGCTTATCGGGCATATCCCCGCAGAGGACGAGCGCGCCGCCGCAAGGTGGAAAAATGTGGAGTTTACCGTTATCCGTGCAGGAGGGAAATCCATAGAGAAGCTTCGGGCTGTTATTGACAGAAAGGAAAAGGAAGACGAATGAAAAAGACAAGGCTCTTATCAGCCGCCGCCGCACTGCTGGTGCTGACGGGCTGCGGGGCGGGTGCAGCCGAAAGCAGACCTCAAAGCAGCAGCCCCGGGTCAGCCGCCTCTTCCGCATCTGACTCCTCACAGGCTGAAAGCTCCCTGCCGAAGCTGACGAAGGATGACGTCAGGATGACGCGCTCCGCCGAGTATTTTTTTGACAGGCTGGAGGATGAACGCTTCAAGCAGGCCGCCCTTATAACTCTTGAGGGACTGCGTGACCACAGCGAGGCAATAAGCTTGGAGAGCCTTGATCTGTATGATAATGAATTCGACGATATCTTTGACCTGCTGATAAGCTGCGAGCCGGAGCTGGGCTGGGTAGAAAACAACTACGAGCTGGATATCGACACCAACGATGACAGCATTATCACCGCTTATTTCAAATACAAGCTTTCCCGCGAGGAGGAGGAGGCAGCTGTCGAAAAGCTGAAGGCCGTCGTCACAGAGGTGAACGCCGCTGCCGCCGGTCTTGACGATTTCGGCAGGATGCTTTATTTCCACGACTATATCGTTACGGAATGCGACTACAGCACCGAAACGGGAAACGCATGGTCGGCCTACGGCTGCCTCGTTGACGGCAAGGCCGTCTGCGAGGGCTATTCAAAAGCCCTTATCGCCCTCTGCGAGGAGGCGGATATGCTATGCATCCCGGTGGGCGGCAGCTACGCACAGAACAGCAGCGCTCTTCATATGTGGAACAAGGTGGTCATGGACGGCGAATGGTACAACATGGACGTCACATGGGACGACCCCACCGATGCCAACGACTCCCCCGTAAAGGAGGAAAAGGACGGCATCGACTATATCCACCGCGATTACTTCGGCCTCACCGACAAGGAGACCGAAACCGATCACCGTTTTACGGAGACCTCTGTTCTGAAATATCCCGCAGCCGATGCAGTTGAGGATAACTATTTCATCCGCACCGGGGCTTATGTTTCAGACCCCGGAGAGGCCTCTGATACGATCTACAGGCTGGCGGCAGAGGCCGCCGAAAAGGAGGAGCAGATCATCCAGTTCCGATGCTCCGGCAGCGAGGTCTATGACTCTGTTTTCGAGCTGGAGTTTTCAGAGGACGGCAGGATATTCGACATCCTCGGCCAGCTGAACCGTGAGGGCTATCCTGTTGACCCGACCGGCTACAGATATATCTCTGATAAGGAACGCTGCATAATCACAATTCTGATAGACTACAGCAAATAATGCTTTGCAGTTGACAGTTGATAATAGATAATTAAGGAACGCGCCCAGCGGCCGCTCTCTTCATTATCAACTGTCCATTATAAACTATAAAAGGAGGGTCAAATATGAATATGCTGAAAAACCTGCCCACGGCCGAGGAGGGTGTGGACTACAAGGCTAAGGCCAAGGAGCTACAGGATAAGCTGTCGGCTCTGCAGCTTAAAATGAAGGAGAAAAAGCTCCCGGCGATAATCGTCTTCGAGGGCTGGGGAGCCTCCGGCAAAGGAACGCTTATCGCCGGCACTATCAAGCTGCTGGATCCGCGCTTCTTCAAGGTTACATCAACTCTTCCCGCCAACGAGGCCGAGCGGCGCTATCCGCTGATGAAAAGATTCTTCGAGGGCATCCCCGAATACGGCAAGCTGTCGGTAATGGACAGGAGCTGGTACAGAGAGCTGGCCGCCGCAAGGCTCGAGCAGGACATCTCCAAAAAGGAATACGAGCGCAGGATAGTCTCGGTCAACACCTTTGAGCGCCAGCTGACGGATGACGGCTATGTTATCGTGAAGCTGTTCCTGCACATCTCGAAGGAGGAGCAGAAAAAGCGCTTTGACAAGCTGGGCGAGAGCGGCTCTACCAAGTGGCGCGTTACCGATAAGGACAGATATCAGAACAAGCACTATGACGAGTACGCCGAGCAGTTCGAGGATATGCTGGAAAAGACCGACACCGCCTATGCCCCGTGGAACGTGATAGATGCAGAGGACAAGCAGTATGCCAGATACCGCCTCTTTGAGATACTGGTGGAAAATCTGACAGCGGCGCTGGAGGCGGACACGGTATATCCCGCCGAGGCGGATGTTGCCGAGCTGTTCGACATGAAGAAGATGCCCAAGCTTGCAGAGGTCAAGCTGGATGACAAGACAGTCTCGGAGGAGGAGTATTCCGAGCGGCTGAAAGCAGATCAGAAGGAGCTTGCCAAGCTGCACGGAAAGCTCTACAAGCTGAAAATTCCCGTAGTCATCGCCTTTGAGGGCTGGGATGCTGCCGGAAAGGGCGGAGCGATAAAGCGCGTGGGCGCGGCTCTTGACCCGCGCGGCTATGAGGCGGTGCCGGTGGCGGCTCCCGATGCGAGAGAAAAGGTGCATCACTATCTCTGGCGGTTCTGGATAAATCTTCCCAAGGACGGACACATAACCATATTCGACCGCACCTGGTACGGCCGGGTCATGGTAGAACGTCTTGAGGGCTTCACCCCGCCGGAGCGCTGCGCTATGGCCTACCGCGAGATAAACGAATTCGAGCGCGAGCTGACCGAATGCGGAGTTGTCGTCATGAAGTTCTGGATGCAGATAGACAAGGACGAGCAGCTCAAGCGCTTCAATGACCGCATGAACACTCCCGAAAAGCGCTGGAAGATCACCGACGAGGACTGGCGCAACCGTGAGAAGTGGGAGCTTTACGAGACCGCGATCGACGAGATGATACAAAAGACCTCGACCGAGGCTGCCCCGTGGGTCATCGTTGAGGGCAACGACAAGAAGTATGCCCGCCTCAAGGTGCTGGAGACTGTTATCGAAAGGCTCCGCAGCGAGATCGAAAAGCGGAAGTAAGGGCATATCCGCTAACTGGAGATGATAGGATGAAGATAAATCACGGGTGCGCGGTGCTGGGTGCGGCGCTGATGCTTGCCGCCTGCGGGAATACTGATGCAGGTGAAGCGCATATAACTACTATAGCGACCACCGCTGCGGCAGAGGTGACAACGGCACAGACTGTGACGGCTGCCATTTCCGCCACCACGACTGCGGTCACGACGACTGCGGTGACGACTGTCTCCACCGCCAAAAAAACTACCCGTAAGACCACCGCCAAGACGACCGAGGCGACTACGGCTGCCACTACAACGACCACGACCCCCACAGCCACCTCGGCAGTGACAACAGAGGCGGTCACATACACCGACCCGCCGGTGACGGTCACGGAGCAGACCGAGGCGGTGACCCAGCCGCCGGAGACCTCTGCTCAAACCGAAAGGGTAACGGAGGAGACCTCTGCCGTCACTGAAAAGAAGGAGGAAAAGCCAGTGGCAGAAACCGATCCCAACGCACCCCCCACCACGCTGTTCTTCGTGAACACCGGAGAAAAGGAGACCGTTATCACATGGGACGCTTCCGAGGGGGCGGACGGCTACGAGGTGCTGATGAAGAAGAACGGCACCAAATGGGAGCTTATGGGAGAAACCAAGCAGCAGAGCTTTACCATTACCGGCATCGGTCTTGACAGGGACTACATATTCACGGTAAAGGCCTATAAGCTGATCGACGGAAAGAAGCTCTACTCCGAGCGCTCCCGCAACTGCGGCTTCCCCTACATGACCAAAAAGGACGGCGTCACCTATGTTGACGGACTGCTGGTAGTCAACAAGACCTACGGCCTGCCGGCAAGCTACGGCTGGGGGCTGACCTCTGAAACTCAGGCGGCCTTCAGCGAGATGCAGAAGGGCGCGGCAGCAGACGGATTAAGCATCTGGATATGCTCCGGCTTCCGAAGCTACAGCTATCAAAGCACCCTTTACTGGAACTATGTTGCCCGGGACGGCAGCCAATGGTCGGCAGACAGATACTCCGCCCGCCCGGGGTTCAGCGAGCATCAGTCCGGCTATGCGGTTGACGTCAATCAGGCCAGCCGCTATTTCAACGGCTCGCCGGTGGCAGTCTGGCTGGAGAAGAACTGCTGGAAGTACGGCTTCATCATCCGTTATCCCTTTGGCAAGGAGGACATTACCGGCTATAACTACGAAAGCTGGCACTGCCGCTATGTCGGCAAGGAAAAAGCCAAGCGGCTCACCGAGAGCGGCCTGACTATCGAGGAATACTACGGTCTGACTTCGGTCTATTCCTGATCCTGCTTTTCCGCAGTTTATTGCAGATGATAAATATAAATACAAAGGAGTTAAAAATCAATGCTTACTGACATCGAGATCGCCAAGCAGGCGAAAATGAAGAAGATCTACGACATCGCCCATGAACTGGATATCGCAGACGATGATATCGAGCCCTACGGCCACTATAAGGCCAAGCTCTCCGAGGAGCTTTTCACAAAGCTCGCCAATAAGCCCGACGGCAAGCTCATACTCGTTACCGCTATCAACCCCACTCCTGCCGGCGAGGGCAAGACCACTGTTTCGGTCGGCCTCGCCCAGTCAATGGCAAAGATCGGAAAAAAGGCTATCCTCGCTCTGCGTGAGCCCTCGCTCGGGCCGGTGTTCGGCATCAAGGGCGGCGCTGCCGGAGGCGGCTACGCACAGGTAGTGCCTATGGAGGATATCAACCTCCACTTCACCGGCGATATGCACGCTATAACTGCTGCAAACAACCTTCTCTGCGCCTTGATAGATAACTCCATGCATCAAGGCAATCCCCTCGGCATCGACCAGAGACGCATACTCTTCAAGCGCTGCCTTGATATGAACGACCGCGCACTAAGAGATATAATCGTCGGCCTCGGCTCAAAGGTCAACGGCATCCCCAGACAGGACAGCTTTCAGATAACCGTCGCCTCCGAGATCATGGCGATACTTTGTCTGGCGGCCGACCTTGACGATCTGAAGGCCCGCCTCGAGCGCATCCTTGTGGCCTATACCTACGATAACAAGCCGGTCTATGCCAAGGATCTCGGCGGCTGCGGCGCTATGGCTGCTCTGCTGAAGGACGCTCTCAAGCCCAATCTGGTACAGACCCTTGAGAACACTCCCGCGATCATGCACGGCGGCCCCTTTGCAAACATCGCTCACGGCTGCAACTCCGTAAGAGCCACAAAGCTGGGTCTCAAGCTGGCAGACTACACTATCACCGAGGCCGGTTTCGGCTCTGACCTCGGCGCGGAGAAGTTCTTTGACATCAAGTGCCGCTTTGCGGGACTCAAGCCCTCCTGCGTAGTGCTGGTGGCAACTATCCGTGCGCTCAAATACAACGGCGGCGTTCCAAAGACCGAGCTGAAGACCGAGAACGTGGCTGCTCTCGAAAAGGGCATCGTCAACCTCAAGACCCACATCGAGAATATGCATAAGTTCGGTGTGCCGGTAGTTGTGGCTATCAACCGCTTTGAGTCCGATACCGATGCCGAGATCGCTGTCATCGCCCGCACCTGCGAGGAAATGGGCGTTAAGTATTCGCTGGCAGAGATCTTCGCCAAGGGCGGCGAGGGCGGAAAGGATCTGGCACAGAAGGTCTGCGACACTATCGCCTCCACTCCTTCAAGCTACAAGCCGCTGTATGACGAAAAGCTTCCTATCAAGGAGAAGATCGGCACACTGGCAAGAGAGATCTACCGCGCTGACGGCGTTGTATATACCGCCCAGGCAGAAAAGTCTATCAAGGAGATCGAGGCACTGGGCTTTGCAGATATCCCTGTCTGCGTAGCCAAGACCCAGTATTCCCTTTCGGACGACCCCGCCAAGCTGGGCAAGCCGGAGAACTTCGAGATCACTGTCCGGGATGTAAGGCTCTCGGCAGGTGCCGGCTTTGTGGTAGTCTATACCGGCGACATCATGACCATGCCCGGTCTGCCTAAGGTGCCGGCGGCAAACAATATAGATGTTGACAGTAAGGGCAACATCTACGGCCTCTTCTGATATAAGAGAACAGATCAAGCCCGCCCGGGACGATTTGCCCGGACGGGCTTTTTGTATGTGTATTTCAGCCTATTCTCCGCATGACCACGGTAACGCTCATTTTTCCCCCGTCACAGCGGGCGAAGATATCGCCGTTCATCCTGCTCATAAGCTGGCGGCAGATGTAAAGGCCGAGGCCGCTGCCCGGCTTTCCGCCGGAGTTGGAGCCCCGCCAGAAGCTGTCGAAGATATGAGGCGTTTCCTCGTCCGGGAGGGTGCAGCCGGTGTTCGTCACTGTTATCAGCCGGCAGTCCTCTTCATCCTCGGCGGTGATGCTTATCCGTTTCCCGTCGCCGTATTTCAGAGCATTCTCCATAAGGTTCTGCATGACCTCCTCCGCCCGGGCAGGGTCACAGGAGATAAGGCAGTCGCTGAAATCTCCTATCTCCAGCTCTGTATGCTCCCGCTCAAGCCGGTCGGTATAGTGTTCCTTTATCCCCCCTATCAGCTCCGAAACATACATCTCTCCCGGCCTAACCTCCAGAGCCAGAAAATCTCCGCCGGCTGAATCCATAAGCTGAACGGTGTAGTTCTCTATCTCTCCAGCCTTTGCCGCGATGCCCTTGTATATCTCCTGCAGCTTGGCCTCGTCCTTGTAAAGCCCTCTGGACAAGGCGCTTGCATACAGCTTGATCGCCGAAAGGGGCGTTTTTATGTCGTGAGATATGGAAAGCAGCAGCGTCTGCTTGTCCCTGTGCAGCTCCAGCTCACGGCGGTGCTGCTCCTCAATGCTCTCTCTAAGCATATCCGTTCCCCAGATATACCGCCCGAAATACCGGCTCCGGCTCTCCTTTAGGGGCATCGCCAGATTGCCGCGGCTAAGCTGATAGGGCACCTCGCTCATCTCGTTGAAGGGCTTTATTATCTGACGGTAAATATAGACAAGCACCGTCAGCGTCACCAGCGCACCGGCACCCAGCGCAAGATTCAGGGCTATGCGTCCGCTGCTGCCGGACTTTTCGGCAGCGTAGTCAAAGCGATAGACCCTGCCGGCGGCATAACGGAAAATGCAGCGGCCGTTATAGGCATAGATGCTGCCGCTTCCGTCATCACTGACCATTCCCGTAATGTACCTGCATTCAGAAAGGTCGGGCTCCTCTCCCTGCTCCAGCGCATGACAGAGGCGCTCGGCCTCTACTATGTAAAGCCTGTTATCATCACCGCCGGCATACTGCACATTAAAGACCGCGAACAAGCCCGCAAACAGCAGCAGCACCGCCGCAATAAGTATCCTATAGCTTTTCATTGGAATTTATACCCCACGCCCCAGACAGTCAGTATATGCTCCGGCTTTTTCGGGTCGGCCTCGAGCTTTTCCCGAAGCCGCTTGATATGCACCGTCACCGTCTGAAGCTCCGTCTCCGAGTCGCTCCCCCAAATATAGGAGAAAATGTATTCCTTTGTCAGCGTCTTCCCAGGGTTTTCCGCCAGCAGGAGCAGAAGGTCATATTCTTTTGCCGTCATCTCCAAAGCCTCTCCCCTAAGCGACGCCGTCCGCTCACTGCGGTTCAGCACCAGCTCGCCGCATTTAAGCTCGTCCAGCGAATATCTCCGCCGAAACAGCCCGGTTATCTTCGCCAGCAGCAGGTCAATGTCAAAGGGCTTCTCTATGTAATCATCCGCTCCGATAACAAGACCGTTGAGCTTATCGTTCTTGTCCGTCCGGGCGCTTATTATAAAGATCGGCACATCACTGCTGCGTCTTATCTTCTCACAGACCGCAAAGCCGTCCATGCCCTCGATCATCACATCCAGCAGCAGCAGCTTTGCTCCGTAGCGCTCGAACAGCTCCACCGCCTTGTCGCCGCTGTCCGTCCGGCTGACGGTGTAGCCCTCTGCCCGCAGAAAATCGCAGAGCATCTCCGATATCTCCTTATTGTCCTCAACCACAAGAATATCTATCATACATTCCCCACCCCTTTGCACTTGGCGCATATCAAAAAGGGGGCGGGGCTTTAAAGGTCCCGTCCCCCGGTGTTATTTTAGGCAACACCGCACGACCCGCGGCTAACGCCTCTGCACATCATCTGCTTGCCAGCTTTCCGTCATATTACCCAAATTCTCCTTGACTTGCGTCAGCAAGCCTGCGTCGAATTTAGGCAATCTGACGAAAAGCTGGACGGC